>NZ_JBJHAG010000026.1:0-58775 GCF_054050925.1 Modestobacter sp. SYSU DS0657
CGACGACCAGGTCGTCCCGTACGCGGACTCCGGTCCGCTCTCGGCCGAGCTGCTGCCCAACGGCACGCTGAAGACCTACGCCGGCTTCCCGCACGGCATGCCGACCACCCAGGCCGAGACGATCAACACCGACCTGCTGGAGTTCATCCGCAGCTGACGCGTGCGGCCGCTGAGCCGGGCCGGGCAGGGTGCCCGGCCCGGCTCGGCGTCAGCTCTTCTTCTTCTTCTTCGCGCCGGTGGCCTTCTTCGTCGTCCTGCGGGGTCGCTCGGGCCCGGCCGGCGCCGGCCGCAGCCCCGCGGCGAGGATCCCGGCCACGGCCTGCACGCCCGGGTGGCCGGCGAGCTCCTCGGTGGGCACCGGCAGCGGGAGGCACCAGTTGGGCCGGTCGGTGGTGCCGGGCATGTTCGGCCGGCGTTCCACGGCCAGGGCGTCGTCCAGCGTCGCCGACAGCAGCGTGGACGGCGCCGTCGCCAGCCGCCGGTGGGCGGCCTCGACCGCCTCGACGGGCGTGGCGTCGGCCGGGACCGACGTCAACCGCGCCAGCAGCGAGGCCCGGCCGCGCTCCAGCTCCTCGTCGGTGCCGACCCCGTGCTCGCGCTGCTCGGCAAGGTCCGACCCGGTCCACAACCCGGCCACCGTGGGCAGGTCGTGGGTGCTGATCGCGGCCATCGCCTCGGCCGGCCACTGCGCCGGCTCGTCCTCCTCGAACCACAGCAGGCGGTAGGACAGGATGCCGTGCTCGGCCATCGCCTCCCGCACGCCCTCCTCGACGGTGCCCAGGTCCTCGCCGACGACGATCGCCTGCGCGCGGTGGCTCTCCAGCGCGACGATGTCGAGCATGTCCTCGTAGGGGTAGCGGACGTACGCGCCGTCCGCGGCTCCACCACTGGCCCCGGGCCCCGGCTGCGGCACCCACCACAGCCGGAACAGCCCCATCACGTGGTCGACCCGCAGGCCACCGGCGCCGGCCATGGTGGCCCGGATCGACTGGATGAACGGCTCGTAGTCGGCGGCCTGCAGGCGCCAGGGCACCAGCGGCGGGGAGCCCCAGTCCTGGCCCTGGCTGTTGAAGGCGTCCGGCGGGGCGCCGACGCTGACCCCCTGGGCCAGCACGTCCTGCCAGGCCCAGGCGTCGGCGCCACCGCCGGCGACGCCGATCGGCAGGTCCTGGATCACCGTGATGCCCTCGGTGGCCGCGCGCAGCTGGACGTCGAGCAGCCACTGCAGCCAGGCGTGGAAGGCGACCTCGCGCTCGTGCCCGGCGGCGAAGTCGACCACACCGGCGCCGCGCGGGTCGCGCAGCTCCTCGGGCCAGGTGTGCCAGTCGGGCCCGTGCACGTCGGCGATCGCGCACCAGGTCGCCCAGTCCATCAGCGGCTGCCCCTGGTGCCACCACCAGTCGCGGAACGGGCCCTCGTCGATCCCGGCGTCGAACACCCGCTGCAGCACCCGGCGCTTGACCGCCCAGATCGCGTCGCGGTCGATCAGCTCGCCGTCGTTCAGCGCCCGGCCGGCGTCGGCCTCGGCGTCGACCGCCTCGATCCCAGGCACGTCGGCGATGCGCAGGTACACCGGGTTGCGGAACCGGCGGGTGGCCGGCAGGTAGGGGCTGTCCTCCTGACCCTCGGTCGGGGCCACCGCGTGCAGCGGGTTGACCAGCACGAACCCGGCGCCCTGCGCCTGGGCGAACTCGCGCACGGTGCGCAGGTCGCCGAGGTCGCCGATGCCCCAGCTGTCCCGCCCGCGGGTGGCGTACAGCTGCACCGCCCAGCCCCAGCCGCGCCAGCCCTCGGGCAGCCAGCAGCGGCCGGGGGAGACGATCAGCCGCCGCTCCCGGCCGTCGGCGGTGCGCAGCCGGTGGTAGCCGAGCGGGAAGTCCTCGGGCAGCGAGCCGTCGACGCGCCGGACCGCGCCGTCCTCGCACGTCACCTCCGCGCCCTCGACCTCCAGCGGGTCGCCGGGGCGGGCCACGATCGGGGTCCGGTCGAGCAGGTCGGTCGGCGGGTGGCCGATCACCTGCCGCAGCAGTTCGATCGTCTCCTCGGAGACGGTGTGCTCCTCGTCGAGGGCGTCGAGCCAGCTGGCGTCGATGCCCCAGGCGTCGGTCGTCGGCTTCGCGGGCGTGCTGGTCACCCCCTGATCCTCTCCGCTGCCGGGCGCCGCTGCCGGATGAGCAGCCCAGGTCACGTCCGGCGGCCGCACGGCAACGAGATGAGCACAACGGTGGAGCGGCACGGTGAGCCGCGAGGAGGCCCGGATGCTCGAGGCCGACCTGATCGTCTTCCAGTCCGGCTCGGACGCCGAGCGGGCCGGCATCGAGGGCGACCCGGTGCTGTCCGGCCTGGGGACCGCCACCGACGGCCGGGTGGTCTTCGCCGAGGGGTCGGACTACGACGCCCTGCAGTTCTCCAGCGCGCTGAGCCTGCCCTACCTGCTGGACAACTTCGTGCCGGAGCTGTCCGCCGCCCTGGGCTGAGCCCGCGCTCGGCGCCAGCTCTCACGCCGACCCGCCGCGCGGTTTCGTGCGGCGGGTCGGCGTCGCCGTGGCCGGGTCCTCCGGCCAGGGGTGGCGCGGGTAGCGGCCGCGCAGCTCGCTGCGGACGGCGGGCCACCCGGTGACCCAGAAGCCCGCCAGGTCGCCGGTGGTGGCGATCACCCGCGAGGCGGGGGAGAGCAGCTGCAGGCGCAGCGGCCGCCCGGCGACCACCGGGGCGTCGGCCCAGCCGAACACCTCCTGCACCCGCACCGACAGGGTGGGCACCGCCGGGTCGGTGTAGTCGACCCGCAGGCGCGACCCGGTGGGCACCTCGACCCGCTCGGGCACCACCTCGTCCAGCCGCCCGGCCAGCTGCCAGGGCACCAGCGCCTGCAGCGCCGCGGCGACGTCGACCCGCCGCAGCGCCGCCCGGTCCCGGGCCGCGGCCACCGCGGGGCTGTCGGCGAGCGCGGCCAGCAGCGCGGCGTCGTCCACCGCAGGCCACGGCTGACCGAGCCCGGCGTGCGCCGCGGCGAGCCGCTCGCGGAGCGCGACGGCGGCCGGCGTCCAGCGCAGCAGCCCCAGCCCCTCCCGGCGCAGCCCCTCGGCGAGGGCCGCGCCCACCGCCGCCGGCTCGGGGTCGGCCAGCGGCCGCTCGGTGAGCACCACCGCGCCCAGCCGGTCGGCCTGCACGGCGCGCACGTCGCCGTCGCGCCAGGAGACCTCCGGACCGGTGCGGCGCACCGACGCGCCGGCCTCCAGCGCGGTGGCCTCGTCGACGGCGACCGCCAGCCGGACGCGCGCATCGGCCCGGCCCGGCGCCCGGTCGGCGGCGGCCACCGCCAGCCAGGTCGCGCCGCCGAGCGCGGTGCCCGGCGTCAGCTCCGCGCCGGTCCCGGCCGCCAGCAGGTAGGTGCGCTCCGCACCCGGCCGCCGGTGGGCCAGCCACTCCGGGTGCGCCAGCCCGACGACCAGCCCGGCCGCCTGGTCGTCGGGGACCGCCCGGTTCGGCGGCGCATCGGGCACCGCCCGCGTCAGCCGGTCGGCCTCCTCCCGCCACCGGGCGGCCGGGCCGCCCCTCGCGCCCCGCAGCCCGCGCCACTCCGCGACCAGGTCGTCCGACCGGGGCGCGAGGTCGGCCGACAGCAGCGCCACCACCTCCGCGGCGCGCCGCCGGCCGACCAGCGGCGCGCCGTCGAGCAGCGCCCGGGCCAGCCGCGGGTGGGCGCCGACCGCGGTGAGTGCGCGGCCGCGAGCGGTCACCCGCCCGGCGTCGTCCACGGCCCCCAGCTCGCGCAGCGCCGCCCGGGCCACGGCGAACGCGGCCTCGGGTGGTGCGTCGGGGAGCGCCAGGCCGGTGGCGTCGGGGGAGCCCCAGCAGGCCAGCTCGAGGGCGAAGCCGGTCAGGTCGCCGACCGCGATCTCCGGCTCGGCGGTGGCCGGCAGCCGGTCGTGCTCGGCGGCCGACCACAGCCGGTAGACCCGCCCGGGCGCCTCCCGGCCGGCGCGGCCGGCGCGCTGCACTGCCGCCGCCCGCGAGACCCGGACCGTCACCAGCGCGCCGAGCCCCCGGGCGACGTCGAAGCGGGGCACCCGGGCGAGTCCGGCGTCGACGACCACGCGCACCCCGGGCACGGTGAGGCTGGTCTCGGCGACGTCGGTGGCCAGCACGACCCGGCGCCGCGGGCCGGGGGTCAGGGCGGCGTCCTGCTCCGCGGCCGGCAGCCGGCCGTGCAGCGGGCGGACGTCGGCGTCGACCCCGGCGAGCCGGCCGGCCACCCCGCCGATCTCCGCCGCGCCGGGCAGGAAGACCAGCACGTCACCGGTGGACTCGGCCAGCGCCCGGCGCACCGTGCCGGCCACCGCGTCCAGCAGCCCCGGGTCGACCCGCGTGCCGTGCGGCGGGGCCACGACCGGTCCGGGTGGGCACCAGACGGTCTCGACGTCGTGCAGTGCGCCGGTGGCCTCGACCACCGGGGCCGGGACGCCGTCGCCGCCCAGCAGGGTGGCCAGCCTCGGTGCCTGCGCCGTCGCCGACATCGCCAGCAGCGCCAGCTCCGGGCGCAGTGCGGCCCGCGCGTCGACGCCGAAGGCCAGGGCGAGGTCGGTGTCCAGCTGCCGTTCGTGGCACTCGTCGAGCACCACCGCGGCGACCCCCGGCAGCTCCGGGTCGGCCTGCAGTCGCCGCACCAGCAGGCCGGTGGTGACGACCTCCACCCGGGTGGCGTGGCTGCGCCGGCTGTCGCCGCGCACGCTGTAGCCCACCGACCGCCCGACCGGCTCGTCGACCAGCGCCGCCATCCGCCGGGCGGCTGCCCGGGCAGCGACCCGGCGGGGTTCGGCGACCAGCACCCGTCCCGGCAGGCGGTCGGCGAGCGCGAGCGGGACCAGCGACGTCTTGCCGGTTCCGGGTGGGGCGACGAGCACCGCGCTGCCCGCGGCGGCGAGTGCGTCGGTGAGCCCGGGCAGCACGGCGCGGACCGGCAGGTCGGCGCCCGGTGTTCCCGGCGGTGGCAGCACGCGGACAGTCTTCCCGGCCAGGAGGAACACGTCCGACCCTTGTCCTGGGACGTGATACAGGCCACAGTGACTGCTCGGGACGACGTCGTCTGCGTGGAGGTCCAGGTGGCCGGTCAGGGCAGGGAGAACGGCAGGGATCGACCGGGTGCTCCAGCGCCCCGCCCGCCGGACCGCGTGCGCAACGTCGCGCTGGTCGGGCGGGCGGGGGCGGGGAAGACGACGCTGGCGGAGGCGCTGGCGGCCGCCACCGGCGCGGTGCCCCGCGCCGGGCGGGTCGAGGACGGCACCACCTGCCTGGACACCGACGAGGTGGAGGTGCGGCTGCAGCACTCGGTGACGCTGCACGCGGCCACCGTCGAGCACGACGGCCACCGGATCACCCTCTTCGACACCCCCGGCTCCCCGGACTTCCTCGGGGAGCTGCGGGCCGCGCTGCGGGCCGCGGACGCCGCGCTCTTCGTCGTCTCCGCGGTCGCCGGGGTCGACGCCGGCACCGTGCAGCTGTGGGACGAGTGCGCCGCGGCCGGCCTGCCGCGCGCCGTCGTCGTCACCCAGCTGGACCGGCCGCGGGCCGACGTCGCCGAGGTGGTGCGGGCCTGCGCGGCGCAGCTGGGCGCCGGGGTCCACCCGGCCCAGCTGGTCGAGGGCGGCGCCCTGGTCTCCCTGCTGGAGCCCGGACCGGGGTCACCGGAGGCCGACCGGCTGCGGGCCGAGCTCATCGAGGCGGTGATCGCCGAGAGCGAGGACGAGACGCTTCTCGAGCGCTACCTCGACGGCGCCCCCATCGGCCTCGCCGAGCTGGTCGCCGACCTGGAGACCGCGGTGTCCCGGGGCGCGTTCCACCCGGTGCTGTGCGCCTCCCCGCTGACCGGGCTGGGCATCGGTGACCTGCTGGACCTGCTGGTCACCGGCTTCCCCTCGCCGCTGGAGCGGCCCTGCCCGCCGGTGCTCCGCCCGGACGGCACCCCGGCCGGCCGGGTGGCCTGCGACCCCGACGGGCCGCTGGTCGCCGAGGTGGTGAAGACGACGACCGACCCCTACCTGGGCCGGGTCAGCCTGGTCCGGGTCTTCTCCGGACGGCTACGGCCGGACATGCCGGTGCACGTCTCCGGGCACGGGGAGGGGCACGGGTGGGGCGACCGGCACGCCGACCACGACGCCGACGAGCGCGTGGGGGCGATCTCCTGCGCGCTCGGCAGCGTGCTCCGCCCGGTGGCCGAGTGCCTGGCCGGTGACGTGTGCGCGGTCGCGCGGCTGGCGACGGCGGAGACCGGCGACACCCTGTCCGCCCCCGACCGGCCGCTGGTCGTGCAGCCCTGGGAGCTGCCCGAGCCGCAGCTGCCGGTGGCGGTGGCGGCCGCCTCCCGCACCGACGAGGACCGGCTGGCCGCGGCGCTGACCCGGCTCACCCTGGAGGACCCGACCGTGCGGGTCGAGCGGCGGGCCGACACCGGGCAGCTGCTGCTGTGGTGCCTGGGGGACGCCCACGCCGAGGTGCTGCTGGAGCACCTGCGCACCCGGTACGGCGTCGCCGTGGACACCCCGCCGGTGCGCGTCGCCCTCGTGGAGACGCTGGCGGGGGAGGCGACGGTCACCGCCCGCCAGGTCAAGCAGTCCGGCGGGCACGGCCAGTACGCCGTCGTCGTGGTGGAGGGCCGGCCGGGCGCGCCCGGGTCCGGGATCACCTTCGCCCAGCGGGTGGTCGGCGGGGCCGTGCCGGCGCAGTTCCACGGCAGCGTGGAGAAGGGCATCCGCGCGCAGGCCGCGCGCGGGGTGAGCGCGGACCGGCCGCTGGTCGACGTCGCGGTCACCCTGGTCGACGGCAAGGCCCACTCGGTCGACTCCTCCGACGCGGCCTTCGCCGCCGCGGGAGCCCTGGCGCTGCGCGAACTCGCCGCCGCGGCGGGCACCCGCGTGCTGGAACCGTGGTGCCGGGTGGAGGTCACCGTGCCGGTCGACGCGGTGGGCCCGGTGCTGGGCGACCTGGCCGGACGGCGGGCCCGGGTGACCGGCAGCGACGTCGGGCCCGGCCCGGAGGAGACGACGGTCCGGGCCGAGGTGCCCGAGCGCGAGCTGCTCGACTACGCCCGAGCGCTCCGCTCGCTCTCGCACGGCACCGGCCGGTTCCACCGCGAGCCGCTCGGCCACGAGCCGGCCCCGGCCGCGGTCACCGCCGAGCTGCAGCCCGCGTGAGCGCCGACCGCGGGACGCGGGAGGTCCGGACCGGCTCCTCGGCCTCGCGGGCCGGGACGCCGGTCGACGAGGACCAGCCCAACGTCACCGACACCTCCGTCCCGCCCCGGCGGCAGTGGGCCGGGCGGATCGGCGGGCCGGTGGCTGCGCTCGTCGTCTACGTCCTGCTGGCCCAGGACGATGCGCTGAGCACGGCCGGGCGCACCACCGCGGCGGTCGGGGTGCTGCTCGCGGTCTGGTGGATGACCGAGGCCCTGCCGCTGCCGGCGACGGCGCTGGTGCCGATCGTGGCGTTCCCGCTGCTGGGGGTGCTCCCGGTGGGCGAGGCCACCGCGCCCTACGCCGACCCGAACATCTTCCTGTTCATGGGCGGCTTCATGATCGCCCTGGCGATGCAGAAGTGGGAGCTGCACCGGCGCATCGCGCTGCTGACCGTGCGCGCCGTCGGCACCAAGCCGCCGCGGCTGATCGCCGGCTTCATGATCGCGACCGCGTTCCTCAGCATGTGGGTCAGCAACACCGCCACCACCGTGCTGATGCTGCCGATCGGGCTGAGCGTGCTGCTGCTCGTGCTCGACCGGGTCGCCGCGGGCAGCGGCGACGCCGAGGCCGTCGACGCGGCGGTCGACGCCGACGGGGGACCGGCCGTCACCGAGCTCATCCGGGACACCGACACCCGCAACTTCGCCGTCGCGCTGATGCTGGGCATCGCCTACGCCGCCAGCATCGGCTCGCTGGCCACGCTCATCGGCACCCCGCCCAACCTCATCCTGGCGGCGTTCGTCCGGCAGAACTACGACATCGAACTCGGGTTCGGGGAGTGGATGCTGCTCGGCCTGCCGCTGGCCGTGGTCTTCCTGGCGCTGGCCTGGCTGGTGCTCACCAAGGTCGCCTTCCGGTCCTCGCTCCGGGAGATCCCCGGCGGCAGGCAGGTCATCCAGGCCGAGCTGGAGCAGCTCGGGAAGATGTCCCGCGGCGAGTGGACGGTGCTCGCGGTGTTCGTCGCCACCGCGCTGCTCTGGGTGTTCCGGCAGCCGCTCACCGGGTGGACGGCGCTCACCGACGTGCTGCCGTTCGTCGCCGAGCTCAGCGACCCGGCGATCGCGATCGCGGCTGCGGTTGCCCTGTTCCTCATCCCGGTGAAGGCCAGGGAGGGGGTCTCGGTGCTGGACTGGCACACCGCCCAGCAGCTGCCGTGGGGCGTGCTGCTGCTGTTCGGCGGTGGCCTGAGCCTCGCCGCGGCGGTGCAGGAGAGCGGGCTGGACGAGTACATCGGCGGCCAGGTCGGCGCGGTCGGTGCGCTGCCGACCATCCTGCTGGTGTTGATCACCGCGGGCGTGGTGCTGCTGCTCACCGAGGTCACCAGCAACACCGCCACGGCCGCCGCCTTCCTGCCGGTGCTCGGCGGGGTGGCGCTGGGGCTGGACCTGCTGCCCCTGGTGCTGCTGGTGCCCGCCGCACTGGCGGCCACCTGCGCGTTCATGCTCCCGGTGGCGACCCCGCCCAACGCCATCGTGTTCGGCTCGGGCTACGTCACGATCGGGCAGATGCTGCGCGCCGGCGTCGTCCTCAACGTGATCGGCATCGTGCTCATCACCGCGGCGGTCTACCTGCTCGGTGGGGTCGCGCTCGGGATCACCTTCTGAGCCGGGTGCCAGCGGCGCAGCAGCAGCACGCCGAACGCCAGGAGACCGACGTGCGCGGCCGCGACGGCGGCGTCCGGCAGCGGCTCGACGGCCAGCAGCGTCGTCAGGTCGGCGAGGGCGTGTACGCCGACCAGCACGCCGATCCACCGGTACCGCCACTGCCAGGCCGCCCAGGCGAAGCCGGTCACCGCGGAGAGCCCGACGTTGCCCAGCACGTCGCCCAGCCCGCGGTCGGTCAGGGCGAGCGCGGACAGGTGCTGCAGCCCGAACAGCGCCGCGGTCAGGGTCACCGCCCACACGGGCCGGTACCGGGTGAGGAGACCCGAGAGGACGACGCCGCGGCTGGTCAGCTCCTCGTTCAGCCCCACGAGCAGCAGGGTGAGCACCCACAGCCCCACCCCCGGCTCGCGGTCGTGCAGCCCGGCGGGCACCGCCCAGGACAGCGCCTCGGCCAGCAGGGGCAGCGCGGCGAGGGCAGCTGCCCACGACCGCCAGACCGTCGTCGCCCCGATGGCCCGCCACAACCGCCGCCGGGTGACCAGCACGACCGCGTAACCGGTGGCCGCCACGTTCGCCACCAGGCCCAGGTACCAGCCGGAGACGCCGAGCGCACCGGCCAGCTCGAGCGCGCCCAGCATCACGAGGAACCGACCCACGTGCACGGCGGCGGCGTCGGCCAGGGCGGGCAGTCGCATGGGCGGGCCTCCGGGGCGGGGTCGTCCGAGGGGCGAGTGTGCGGCAGACCGGTGGGGGATCGCGGTGCTGCCGGGTGACCAGCGGCTGACGGTCCGGTGACCGCACGGTGGCCGACCCCGGGTGTTTCGCGCCGGACGGTCGGTGGGCAGAGGGCGCCGGGGCGCCCGACCGGTGCCTCCCGCAGCACCGGAGCCGGACGAGGAGGAGATGGTGGAGGACCTGCACCTGGGGTACGCCCTGGTCGGCGGCCTGGCCGTGGTGCTGGCCGCGCTGTCGGGCAAGATGCGCGACCTGCCGTTCAGCGAACCGCTGCTGGCTCTGCTGCTGGGCGTGGTCGTCGGCCCGCAGGTCCTCGGGCTGGTCGACGTGGCCGAGGCCATGCGCTCCACCCTGGTCGAGGAGATGGCCCGGGTGCTGCTGGCCGTCTCGCTGATCGGGGTCGCCCTGCGCTTCCCGGTGCGACGGCTGCGCCCGGTGGTCACCCCGACCGCCGTGCTGGTGACCGTCGGCATGGCCGGGATGGCGCTGCTCTCGGCCGGTCTGGCCTGGCTGGTGCTCGGCGTCCCGGTGGCGCTGGCCGCGCTCATCGGCGCCTGCATCGCCCCCACCGACCCGGTGCTCGCCTCCAGCGTGGTCACCGGGAAGCCGGCCGAGGAGCACCTGCCGGCGCGCACCCGGCAGCTGCTGTCGGAGGAGTCGGGCACCAACGACGGGCTCGCGCTGCCCCTCGTGCTGCTCGGGATCGCCATGGTGCTCGGCGAGTCCCTCGGGCACGCGGCGCTCGACGGCCTCTACCAGGTCGTCGTCGCGGTGGTGGTCGGGGGCGTGGTCGGACTGCTCGCCGGGCGCGCGGTCACCTTCGCGCTGGCCCGCAACGACGTCTCCGAGGGCGCGTCGCTGGTGTTCACCCTGGTGCTCGCGATCGCGGTGCTCGGCATCGCCCGGATCGCGAACGCCGACGGCATCCTGGCCGTGTTCGCCGCCGGGCTGGCCTACAACGCAGCCGTCGGCCAGGACGAGGTCGGCCCGCAGAACACCATCGACGAGGGCATCAACCGGTACCTGGTGCTCCCGCTGTTCCTGCTGCTGGGCGTCCTGCTGCCCTGGTCGGCGTGGGCCGACCTCGGCTGGGGGGCGGTGCTCTTCCCGGTGGCCGTGCTGCTGCTGCGGCGGCTCCCCGTGCTGCTCGCCCTGGCCCGCCCGCTGGGCCTGCGGCTGCGCGACGCGGTCTTCCTGGGCTGGTTCGGGCCGATCGGGGTGAGCGCGCTGTTCTACCTCTCCTTCAGCGAGGCGGAGGGGGTGTCCGATCCCCGGCTGTGGGCCGCCGGCACGCTCGTGGTCGCGGCCAGCACGGTGGCGCACGGCGTCAGCTCCGCGCCCGGTCGTCGGCTCTACCGCCGGGTGGTGGGCACCTGACCGGCGCCGGCGTCACGACCTGCCTGCTCGCGCACCCGCCGCTGCTCGGGCCGGCGGCCATCGCGGTGGTGATCGCCGCCTGCGAGCGCCGCCGGCAAGAGGGGTGATCAGGGCGGGAGATCGGCCATTGACCCCGGCAGTCGCTCTGAGAGAGTTCAGGCCATGTCGGACGCCTTCGACGAGCTGATCGAGGCAGGGACGTCCGCGGACGTGTCCGGGTGGGACTTCTCCTGGCTGGATGGCCGAGCCACCGAGGAACGCCCCGTGTGGGGCTATGCCCGCCGGCTCGCTGACCGGCTCAGCACAGCCTCCGCGTCGCTCGACGTGCAAACCGGCGGCGGCGAGGTCCTCGCTGAAGCGACGACGTTCCCGCCGACGGCCGTGGCGACGGAATCATGGCCGCCGAACGTCGCCCACGCGACCCGATTGCTCCATCCGCGCGGGGTGGTCGTTGTCGCACATTCGGACGAGCCGCCACTGCCGTTCGCCGACGAAGCCTTCGACCTGGTCACCAGTAGGCACCCGGCGACGATCTGGTAGGAAGAGATCGCCCGCGTGCTCCGCCACGGCGGCAGGTACGTCGCCCAGCACGTCGGCCCGGCGAGCGTGTTCGAACTGATCGAGTTCTTCCTCGGCCCGCAGCCGGAGTCGCGCCGGGCACGGCATCCGGATGACGAGGCGGCAACCGCGGAAGCGGCGGGGCTGGAGATCGTCGACCTTCAGACCGCGAGACTGCGCATCGAGATCCATGACGTCGCCGCTGTCGTCTACCTGTTGCGCAAGGTGATCTGGTGGGTGCCGGGTTTCACCGTCGAGAAGTACCGTGACCGGCTCCGCGAGCTGCACGACCTCATCGGGACCGACGGGCCGTTCGTCGCCCACTCCACCCGCCACCTCGTCGAGGCCCGACGACCCTAGACGTGCACCCTCGTCGCCGCTGCACCCACCGTGCGGGTGGTACCCGACCCTGCAGGTGGTCGACGAGGTGATTCCGCCGGCTGCTCTGACCGGCGCTGACCGTCCGGGCTCGACCGAGCACGGTCGGTGAGTCCTCGCCGGTGCCCCAGCAGCCCCGGCCGCCACACCCGGCCACCTGAGCGGGTGGTGCGCACCCCGCGCCTAGCGTCGCCGCCCGAGGTGATCGAACAGATGAGTGACGAGCGAGAGGTCCAGACCCAGGGACGGGCGGATCCCGGAGCAGGCGGCCGGGGTGGTGCGACCGCCCTCGCGGCGGACCAGGGGAGCAGCGACCCGACCGCGGCGCCGGCCGTCGAGCCGGCGTCGCCGGAGACCCCACCGGGAGCGACCGGCCCGGTGCCGCTCGGCGCGGCACCGCCTGCGCCGGCGCCCGCGCAGGCCGACCCGCCGGCGGACCAGCCGGGAGCGCAGGCCGACCCGCCGGGACCGGACCAGCCCGGACCGGCCACCACCGGGGAGGCGGCGTCCGCCCCGGATGACGGCACCCCCCACCCGACGACGCCGGTCAACGTCCGGCCGCGGCCACGGCCGCGGCTGCGCCGGCCCGACCCGCTGATCCGGATGGGGCCCTGGGCACCCGTGGCCGGAGCGGGGATCGGGCTCGTGCTGGGCCTGATCGTGGTGCTCTTCCTGGCACCGGCGGTCGAGACCTTCGCCGAGCGGCTGGCCGTGGTCTTCGTGGTGCTGGGCCTGTCGCTGCTGGGTGCCGGCGGCACCCTGCTCGCCGACGAGGTGCGGCTGATGCGCCGCGGTGCGTGGGCGGCCGAGGCCCGCGCCTCGGGTGCCGGGGTGATCGCCGGGCTGCTCAACGGGCTGACCCCGGCGCGGCTGCTGATCCTGGCCAGCGCCTTCGTGCTGCTGCTCAGCGCCTACGTCACCAGCGGCGGCTGAGCGCGCGCGGCGCCCGGCCACCGGCCGGGCGCCGACGGTCAGGTCTGACCGTCGGCGGGCACCCGGAGGGCGTCGAGCGGGAGCCGCCCGGTGACCAGGTCCTCGGCGACGTCGTCGGCCACCCGGCCCTCCGCGAAGGCGTACGCCCTCAGCAGTGCCAGCGCGTCCTCGCTGCCCAGCCCGTGGGCCACGTTGACCATGCCCATCGCCTGCCAGACCCGCGCCCGGCGCAGCGCGTCGGGCCCCTCCCACCACCCGCGCCCGGGGTCGGGTTCGGTGGCGGCCGTACCGCGGGCCGCGACGGCCAGTTCCCGGGTGACCGCGACGACGACGTCCGCCACGTCCCCGCGGTCGACCGACGGCAGCGCCGCCGGGTCGCGGGCGTACAGGTCGAGCACCACCAGCGGCCCGAGCGGGGGCAGCAGCGGCACAGAGAGCACCGCGCGGAACGGCGTCGACGTGGTGAGCGCCTCGTGCAGCGCGGGCCAGTTGCGGGCGATGTCGGCCTCGTCGAAGGCGATGACGGCGCCGTCGTCGTGCGCCCGGATGCACGGACCCAGGCCCTGGGTGAACTGCAGCCGCTCGGCCTGCGCCGCGGTCGGGTCGCTGGCGCCCAGCGGAGTCCGCAGCCCGCCCGTGTCGTGGATGCTGATCCCGGCGCCGTCCACCGGCAGCGAGGCGGCGCAGGCGCGCGCCAGCCGCTCGCCGAGCAGCTCCGGGGACCGCAGCTCAGGTGGTGCCTGGTCCAGTTCTCGGGTGAAGCGGTCGGCAGCGGGGCCGGGCGCGGTCATCGGTCCTCCGTCGTGTCGGGCGCGGGCACGCGGCGCCAGGCCCCCGTGCCCGGGCACGGTCGTTCCCATGCGCTCAGCCGAAGGCGTCGTGCGCTCAGCCGAAGGCGTCGATGCCCAGGCGCACCGCCAGGGCCAGGCCGGCGACGGCGATGACCCGGCGGAGCAGCCGCTGCGGCACCCGGCGGACCACCCGCGGCCCCAGCCGGCCGCCGACGAAGAAGCCGAGGGCGAGGGGGAGCGCGGCCAGCCAGGCCACGTCGGCGAGGAAGGCGTAGCCGAGGGCGGCGACCAGGTTGGCCAGGCCCAGCACCAGGTTCTTCAGTGCGTTGCCGCGCGGCACGCCCTCGCCGAGCACGAGCAGGTACATCGCCAGCATCAGCACGCCGGCCGCCGCGCCGAAGTAGCCGCCGTAGATGGCCACCAGGAAGGTGCCCAGCGTCAGCCCCCAGTGGTCCCGGCTCGGGCGTGCGGCGCCCTCGGCGGCGAGCTCCCGCGGTGGCCGCTGCACGAGGATGGCGAGCGACGCGGCGGCGATGAGGAAGGGCACCAGCAGCTCGAAGGCGTCCGCCGGGGTGAGCAGCAGCAGGGCGGCGCCCACCCCGCCGCCGAGCACCGCGGCGGTGCCGAGCCGGACCAGCCGCGGGCGCTGGCCGGCGAGCTCCGGGCGCGAGGCGCTCACCGAGCCGACGCTGTTGAGCACCAGCGCGACGGTGTTGGTGACGTTGGCCGACAGCGGGGACAGGCCGGTCGCCAGCAGCGCGGGGTAGCTCACCAGCGAGGCCAGCCCGGCGATGCTGCCGGTCAGGCCGGCGCCGACGCCGGCGACCACGAGCAGGACGAACTCCAGCGCGCTCATCGGTCGAGCAGCACCCACAGCGCGACGAGGCCGAGCACGACGATGGCGCCGCGGAGCACGGAGGCGGGCAGCCGTCGGCCCAGCGTGGACCCGACGTACCCACCGACGAGCGAGCCGGCCGCGACCAGGGCGGCGGCGGTCCAGTCGATGCGCTCGGTGGCGACCACCACGTAGGCCAGCGCCGCCACCGCGTTGACCCCCAGGGTGAGCACGTTCTTGATCGCGTTGAGCCGCTGCAGCGGTTCCCGGATCAGCAACCCGAAGATGCCGATCTGCAGCACCCCCTGGCTCGCCGCGAAGTAGCCGCCGTAGGTGCCCGTCGCGTAGGCCCCGGCGAACAGCGCGGCGAGGCGCCCCCGGCCGATCCGCTGCGGCCCGGTCTCGGTGACCGGCCGGCGGCGACGGAGCCACCGCTGGAGCAGCGGTTGGACGGCGACGAGGACGACGGCCAGCGCCACGAGACCCGGGACGATCGCCTCGAAGGCCGAGGCCGGCAGGTGCAGCAGCAGGAAGGCGCCGGTGAGCGCGCCCAGCACCGAGGCGGGGAAGAGCCGCAGCAGCAGGCCGCGCTGCCCGTGCAGCTCGCGGCGGTAGCCGATGGCGCCGGTCAGGTTGCCCGGCACCAGCCCGAGGGAGTTGGTGATCGTGGCCGCCACCGGAGGCAGGCCGACGGCCAGCAGCACGGGGAAGGTGACCAGCGTCCCGGAGCCGACGACGGCGTTGATCGAGCCGGCGGCGAGCCCGGCGGCGGCGACCGCGACCATCTCCCACCCCGTCATGCGCTCATCCCCGCGAGGGTGCCACAGCGGTCCCGGTGAGCCGGCGCACGCCCCGGCCGGGGCGTCAGCGGGCCGGTGCGGCCCCGGCGGCGACGACCCGTGTGCGGTTGCGGCCCTCGCCCTTCGCCGAGTACATGGCGACGTCGGCGCGCAGCAGGGCGTCGTCCCAGTCGGCACCGGGCACGACCGGGGCGGCGCCGATGCTGACCCCCACCTGCACCGTGAGACCCGACGCCGGCATCGGCAACGGCTCGGTGAGCAGAGCGGTGAGCCGTTCGCCGAGCGCGGCCACGGCCGCGGTCCCGGCGGCCCGGACCAGCAGGGCGAACTCGTCGCCGCCGAGCCGGGCGCAGACGTCCGGGCTGCGGACGGCGGCGGCCAGCCGGGAACCGACCGCGCGCAGCACCTCGTCCCCGGCGGCATGGCCGTGCTCGTCGTTGATCTCCTTGAAGCCGTCGAGGTCGGCGAAGAGCACCCAGGCGTCGTCGGCACCGGACGCGCTGACCACCTCCAGGGCGGCGGTGAAGGCCGCCCGGTTCGCCAGGCCGGTCAACGCATCGGTCTCGGCCTGGGTACGCAGCTCGCGGTGGACCGCGCAGATCCGCAGCGCCATGACCATCTGGTTGACCAGTGCGCGCACGGCCACGAGCGCGTCCCGGGCGGCCGGCCCGGCCGCCCCGACGAACAGGTAGCGGCCGGCGTGGTCCGGCGTCGGGACGCACAACCACTCCCCGGCGATGCCGGTCGCCGCGACCAACGGCTCGGGCGCGAGAACCGGCCGGAGCACCGGGGTCGACTCGGTGGACACGGCGAGATCAGGGGGTAGCGGGGGGAGGCCCTCTGCCACGACTCCGGCGGCGACGACGACCCGGAGGGCCGGGCCGTCCGCCTGGAGCGCGAGGACCGCCAGGCCGGGGGTCGCCGCGCAGATCTCGTCGGCCGCCGCCCACCCGCACGCCGAGACCTCGACCTCGTCGGTCACGCCCAGCAGCCGCGTGCCCAGGGCGACCAGCGCGGCGTCGCGGGCCTCGGCCCGCTTGCGGGCGAACAGCCCGAGCGCCAGGTGCCGGGAGACGACGGCGAGGAGGAAGGCCAGCGGCAGCGCCCCGAGCACCGGGCCGGCCGGCGCCGCGGTCTCGTGCCCGGGCACCCACTGCCACCAGACCAGCGCCGCGATCAGCGCCAGGCACTGGCCTGCGGCATAGAACCAGATGTCGCGGGTGCGGCCGTAGACCGCACGGAACCACAGGGCGCTGAACGTCGCACCGAAGGCCACCGCCGGCACGGGGCAGCCGAGCGCGAAGGCGGTCACCGCCACCACGTCGAGCAGGTCGAGGGCCGGTCGCGCGCGATGGGTGAGGTAGCGGTACGACCACGAGGCGGTGAGGGCGACGGTGCCGCCGACCAGCAGCGCCACGCTCGCCGCGGACGCCCCGGGCAGGGCCCCGGCGAAGGCGACGGCCAGCGAGATCAGGGCGCAGACGCCGAACAGCCAACGGGTGCCCTCGACCATGTCGTCGGGGCGGCGCAGCCGTGCCACGGCCCGCCCGAGCTGCAGCGGCGCCACCACTCCGGTCATCACGTCCTTCCCCCGTCCGGCTCCGCGCCGGCCGTCCGATCAGGTCATCGACCGGACGGCGCGGAGCCTGGATGCCCCGGACGGGGGACCCGGTGGGCGCGTGACGCGGGGCCGGTCCCGGCGGCCGGCGTCGGCCGGCCCGGTGCGTCGGCCTCGCGCTGCGGTCCGCGGGCCGGTCCCGGTAGACAGGCAGCATGCCCGACCTCACCGATCTCGCGCGCGCCAGCGACCTCCGCGGGCTGCACGACGCCCTGGACCCGCTGGCCGTGCCCACGGTCGTCGACGAGCTGGAGCGGCTCGACCCGGCGGCCCGGGCGGTCGCCTTCCGGTCACTGCCCAAGGACCGGGCGCTGGCGGTCTTCGAGGACCTCGATCCCTCGCTGCAGCGTGAGCTCGTCGACGAGCTGCGCGAGGAGTCGACCGCCGAGCTCGTGGCCGGGCTCGACCCGGACGACCGGGCCGGTCTGCTGGACGAGCTCCCGGCCTCGCTCGCCGGCCGCCTGCTGTCCGGCCTGGACGAGCACGAGCGGCAGATGACCACCACGCTGCTCGGCTACCCGCCGGACTCGGCGGGCCGCCGGATGTCGCCGGAAGTGGTGGCCCTGCCGGTGGAGGCGACCGTCGGCGAGGCGTGGGAGCACGTGCGCCGGGTCGAGCCGGACGCCGAGACGATCTACACCCTCCCGGTGGTGGGGGAGGGCCGGTGCGTGGTCGGCGTGGTCTCGCTGCGCCGGCTGTTCGTCAGCGACCCGGGGGCGCGGCTCACCGAGGTGGCGTCCGAGCCGGTCGTCGTCCGCACCACCGACGACCAGGAGGTCGCCGCCCGGGTGGTGCGCGACCACGGTGTGGTCGCCGTCCCGGTGGTCGACGCCGAGGGGCGGCTGGTCGGGCTCTTCACGGTGGACGACGCGATGCGGGTGCTGGAGGAGGAGGAGAGCGAGGACCTGGCCCGCACCGGCGGCAGCGAGCCGCTGGACCGCCCCTACCTGGCCACCGGCGTCGTCGGGCTGGCGCGGACCCGGGTGGCCTGGCTGCTGGTGCTCATCGCGGCTGCGGCGCTGACGGTCAACGTGCTGGACTACTTCGAGGACGTCCTGGACCAGGTGGTGGCCCTGGCGTTGTTCGTGCCCCTGCTGATCGGCACCGGGGGCAACACCGGCGCCCAGTCGGCGACCACGGTGATCCGGGCGATGGCCGTCGGCGACGTCCGCTTCGCCGACCTGCTCCGGGTCGTCCGCCGCGAGCTGGCCACCGGCGCGCTGCTCGGCGCGTTGCTGGCCGCGGTGGGCTTCGGGCCCGCCGCCTGGCTGGTCGGCGCCGACATCGCGGTCGTGCTGTGCGCGGCGCTGGTCGTCGTCTGCACGCTGGCCACCACCGCCGGGGCGCTCACCCCGATGCTGGCGAACCGGCTGGGGGTCGACCCGGCGGTGGTCAGCGCACCGTTCATCACCACGTTCGTCGACGCGACCGGGTTGATCGTCTACTTCCTCATCGCCCAGGCTGTCCTGGGGCTCTGAGCGGTCCTGGGCCTCCGCCCCGGCCGCTCAGTCCTTGCGGCCGGCGTCGACCAGGCGGAGCACGACGACGCCCTCCTCGTCGGAGGCGTCCAGGTCGACCTCGGCGTCGAACCCCCAGTCGTGGTCACCGGCGGGGTCGTCGACGATCTGCCGCACCCGCCACAGCCGCGGCTCGTCCTTGTCGATGATGAGCAGCGCGGGGCCGCGGGCGTCGGCGCCGGTGCGGACCTCGTCGTGCTCGGCGAAGTAGGCCTGCACCACCTCGCCCCAGCGGTCGGCGTCCCAGCCGGCGGCGGCGTCCAGCTCGCCCAGGTCGTACCAGCGGCGGCGGGCCCACAGCTCGACGCGGCGGAACAGCAGGTTGCGCACCATCGCGGTGAACGCCCGCTCGTTGCCGGTGAGCGGCCGCGGCCGGGCGGGGACGGCGACCGGTGCGTCCAGCGGCTGGTCCGGGCTGGTGAGCTGCTCCCACTCGTCCAGCAGCGAGGAGTCGACCTGGCGGACCAGCTCGCCCAGCCACTCGACCAGGTCGGTGACCTCCTCGGTGCGGGCCTCGGCGGGCACGCCCGAGCGCAGCGCCTTGAACGCGTCGGAGAGGTAGCGCAGCACGGCGCCCTCGGAGCGGGTCAGCCCGTAGTGGTTGACCAGCTCGCGGAAGGTCATCGCCTGCTCCCACATGTCCCGCACCACGGACTTGGGGGACAGCTGGGCGTCGCGGGCCCACGGGTTGCCGGCGGAGTAGACCTCGAAGGCGTGGTCGAGCAGCTCCTTGAGCGGCTGCGGGTACGTGACCTCCTCCAGCAGCTCCATCCGCTCCTCGTACTCGATCCCCTCGGCCTTCATCTGCGCCACGGCCTCGCCCTTGGCCTTGTTCAGCTGCGCGGCGATGATCTGGCGCGGGTCGTCCAGCGTCGCCTCGATCACCGAGACGACGTCGAGGGCGTAGGTCTCGGACTCCCGGTCGAGCAGGCCGATCGCGGCGAGCGCGAAGGTGGACAGCGGCTGGTTGAGCTGGAAGTCCGGCGGCAGGTCGAGGGTCAGCCGGTACCGGCGTCCGTCGGGCTCGGGGACGTCGAGCCGCTCGATTACCCCGGCGGTGATCAGCGACCGGGCGATCCCGATGACCTCGCGGACGTGCCGCAGCTGCCGGGCCCGTGGTTCGTGGTTGTCGGTGAGCAGGTGGCGCATCGCCGCGACCGGGTCGCCCGGGCGGGCCAGCACGTTGAGCACCATCCCGGTCGACACCCGGAAGTGGCTGCTCAGCGGCTCGGGTTCGGCGTTGATCAGCCGCTGCTGGGTCGCCTCGCTCCACGGCACCATGCCCTCGGGCACCTTGCGGCGCACCAGCTTGCGGCGCTTCTTCGGGTCGTCGGCGACCTTGGCGAACTGCTTGAGGTTCTCCACCTCGTGCTCGGGCGCCTGGACGACGACGGTGCCGGCGGTGTCGTAGCCCGCCCGGCCGGCCCGGCCGGCGATCTGGTGGAACTCCCGCACGGTGAGCATCCGCATCCGGGTGCCGTCGTACTTGCTCAGCGCGGAGAACACCACGGTGCGGATCGGCACGTTGATGCCGACGCCGAGGGTGTCGGTGCCGCAGATGACCTTGAGCAGCCCGGCCTGGGCCAGCTGTTCCACCAGCCGCCGGTACTTGGGCAGCATGCCGGCGTGGTGCACGCCGATGCCGTGCCGCACCAGCCGGGACAGCGTCGTGCCGAAGGCGGAGGAGAACCGGAAGCCGCCGATCATGTCGGCGATCGCCTGCTTCTCCTCCTTCGTGGAGACGTTGACGCTCATCAGCGCCTGGGCGCGCTCCAGCGCCGAGGCCTGGGTGAAGTGGACGACGTAGACCGGTGCCTGCTTGGTGTCGAGCAGCTCCTGGATCGTCTCGTGCATCGGCGTGGTCGCGTAGTAGTGGTGCAGCGGCACCGGCCGCTCGGCGTGGGCGACCAGCGCGGTCGGGCGGCCGGTGCGCCGGGTGAGGTCCTCCCGCAGCGCCGTGACGTCGCCGAGGGTGGCCGACATGAGCAGGAACTGGGCCTTCGGCAGCTCGATCAGCGGCACCTGCCAGGCCCATCCCCGGTCGGGGTCGCCGTAGAAGTGGAACTCGTCCATCACCACCAGGCCGATGTCGGCGTCCGGCCCCTCGCGCAGCGCGATGTTCGCCAGCACCTCGGCGGTGCAGGCGATGATCGGGGCGTCGGCGTTGACCGAGGCGTCGCCGGTGAGCATCCCGACGTTCTGCGCGCCGAACACCCCGCACAGCGCGAAGAACTTCTCGCTGACCAGCGCCTTGATCGGGGCGGTGTAGAAGCTGACCTTGTCGTTGGCCAGCGCCGCGTACTGCGCGCCGGTGGCGACCAGCGACTTGCCGGAACCGGTGGGGGTCGCGAGGACGACGTTCGCCCCGCTGACCAGCTCGATCAGCGCCTCCTCCTGCGCCGGGTACAGCGTCGTGCCGCCCTCGGCGGCCCACTCGGCGAAGTGGGTGAACAGCGCGTCGGGGTCACCGGCCAGCGACTGCAGCTCGGTGAGGTCGTCCGGGTCGCCGATCAGCGACCGGACGTCGGCGGAGGGCAGCGCGGCGGCGGGGGAGTCGGCCGGGGTGGCGTCGGTGCCGGCAGGAGTGAGCGTCATCGTGCGGTACAGCGTGCCCGATGCCCGGCAGCTTCCCGGCGTCACGGTCCTGCGGTCGCGGCGACGGGCCTTTCGGTAACGAAACGGTCACGACTCCTCCAGTCGCGCATGAAGGTGGTCGATGCAGGAGAGAAGGTGAACAGCAGGTAAACGAAAGGTGGATGGGACATGCGCGAACGCTTCTGCCCGGAGTGCCGCTGGACGCTGGTGACCGACCGGGACGGCCGTCGCCGCCTCGAGATGCGCTGGGTGCCGCTCGGCGCGGAGACGCCGATGGCCCGCGCGGCCTGAGCGAGCACCCGCAGGACGCCCCGGCCCGGGCGGTAGGAGGGGTGCGCAGCGACGCGCGCCTCTCCCACCGCCCGGGTCGTGTGCCGTCCGCGAGCAGTCCCGTCGGAACACCCGGGCGGACGCGGCCGGCCGGCAGGTTCCGCCCGGGGTGGACCGGGTAGGCGGGGGGCGACGCGGCACCCGGCCGGCTCCTGTGCGAGCCGGCTCCCGCGAGCAGTGCGGAGGGTGCCGCCCGACCCAGCAGGAGGAACCACCGTGTCTTCGCCCCGCCCCGAGTCCCAGCCCGAGCAGCAGCAGACCCCGCCCGGCACCCTCGGCGAGATGGACCCCAAGCCCGACCACGGCGAGGAGAGCTACACCGGCTCCGGGAAGCTGACCGGCAAGCGCGCGGTCATCACCGGGGGCGACAGCGGCATCGGCCGCGCGGTCGCCATCGCCTTCGCCCGGGAGGGCGCCGACGTGCTCATCGCCTACCTCGACGAGCACGAGGACGCGCAGGAGACAGCGAAGTACGTGGAGCAGGCGGGGCGAAAGTGCGTGCTCGTGCCCGGTGACCTCGCCGACCGCGCGCACCAGAAGACGATCATCCCCAAGGCCCTCGAGGAGCTGGGCGGGATCGACATCCTGGTCAACAACGCGGCGTTCCAGATGACCCACGAGACGATCGAGGAGATCTCGGACGAGGAGTGGGACCACACCGTCGCGCTGAACCTGACCGCGATGTTCACCTTGTGCAAGGACGCCATCCCGCACATGAAGCCCGGGTCCGCGATCGTCAACTCGTCGTCGGTGAACTCCGACATGCCGCGGCCCAACCTGGCGCCGTACGCGATGACCAAGGCGGGCATCGCCAACTTCACCGCCAGCCTGGCCCAGCTGTACGGCAGCAAGGGCATCCGGGCGAACAGCGTCGCGCCGGGCCCGGTGTGGACGCCGCTGATCCCCTCGACCATGCCGGCGGAGAAGGTGGCGAGCTTCGGGTCCGAGGTGCCGCTGGGGCGCGCCGCCCAGCCGGCCGAGCTGGCCCCGGTCTACGTGCTGCTGGCCAGCGACGAGGCCAGCTACGTCTCCGGGGCCCGGGTCGCCGTCACCGGCGGCAACCCGATCCTCTGATCCGATGGTCTTCGTCTGGGGCTGGGGCGGCGGCGGGCCGCGACGCCGGCGTGGTTTCGGCCGGCCGCGGCGCGGGTTCGGCCCGGGCTACGGCCGCGGCTACGGTCCGCCGCCCGGCTACGGCGGCTACGGCGGCTACGGGCCCGGCTACGGTCGGGGGTACGGCCGCCGCGGCGACGACTCGTGCCTGCGCAACCTGTTCTTCCTGAACACCGGTTGCTGCCTGGCGCAGGCCATCGGCTGTGGCATGGACATGTTCCTGGTCGCGCCGACGACGTTGCGCCGGGTGCGGGCCGATGCAGGGAGCGGGCGACTGGCCGACCGGCTGATCTCGGCGGTGCGGCTCTACCAGCGGGAGATCAGCCCCCGGCGGCCACCGTGCTGCCACTTCACCCCGACCTGCTCCACCTACGCGGTCGAGGCGCTCGAGCGGCACGGGGCGCTGCGCGGCAGCTGGCTGACCGTGCGCCGGCTGGTCCGGTGCCGACCGGGAGGCGTCCGGGGCGCGGACCCGGTGCCCGACTGAGGAGCTACCGGACGGCGTCGGCGATGGCGGCTGCGACCCGCCCGATGTCGTCCGGGCGCACCCGGCAGCACCCGCCCACCAGCCGCGCCCCGGCGTGCAGCCACCCGCTGGCGTCGCCGACCCCGGGCTCCCCGGTCCAGCGGCGGGCGGTGGCGTCCCAGCGCTCGCCGCTGTTGGGGTAGGCCACCACGGGCTTCCCGCTCGCCTCGCCCACGACCGCCACGGCCCGGGCGACGCCGGAGGGGTCGGTGCAGTTGAGCCCGACGGCGATCACCTGGGCGATGCCGCGGGTCATGGCCGCCACCTCGGCCACCGGCTCCCCTCGGCGGGTCCGCGGCACCCCGTCCGGGCCGGTCACGCTCGTCAGCGACAGCCAGGCCGGGACGTCGAGGGCCACCAGCTCGGCCAGCAGCGCCTCGACCTCGACGGCGCCGGGCAGCGTCTCGACCGCCAGCACGTCGGCGCCGGCCTCGGCCAGCAGGGCGAGCCGGGGCCGGTGGAACGCGCGGAGCTCCGCCACCCGCACGTCGTCGAGGTAGGCGCCGGTGTACTCCGACCCGTCGGCCAGGAACGCCCCGTACGGGCCGACCGACCCGGCGACCCAGCCGGTGCGCCCGGCCGCGGCGAGCCCTTCCCGGGCCAGCCCGACCGAGCCCGCGATCAGGGCCTGGGCGCGCTGCGGGTCGATCCCGGCCGCGGCGAACCCCGGCAGGGTGGCCTGGTAGCTGGCGGTGGTCAGCACCTGGGCGCCGGCCGCGGCGAAGGCGGCGTGCGCAGCCACCACCGCGGCCGGGTCGTCGCGCAGCAGCCGGGCCGACCACAGCGCCGAGCCGACGTCGTGCCCGCGGGACTCCAGCTCGGTGGACAGGCCCCCGTCCAGGACGACCGGGCCGGCGGCGAGGGCGGCGGCGAGGGAGGTCACGCCTCCGATGGTGACCGGCGCCCGGAGCGGAGGCCCGGGGTGCGGCGGTCGGCTGCGACGAAGGCGACGGCCACGGCCAGCGGTGCGGCCCCGGCGATGCCGGTCACGGCGAGCACGTCCGCGAAGGTCGCGGTGGAGACCGGGGCGGAGGAGAGCAGCGCCCAGCCGAGCCCGGCCAGCGGCACGGTGACCAGGCCGGTGCCCAGCGCCAGCCGGACCCGGGCCGCCCGTCCGGCGCCGGCGGCGAGCACGCCGGCGAGCACGGCGGGCACCACCGGGACGAGGCAGCGGACGAGCAGGTCGGCGGGGCGTTCGGTGGAGGTCGAGTAGGACGCCAGCGACAGGACGGCGGTGGCCGACACCGCGGCCGAGCCGGCCAGCAGCCCCCACCACAGCCGCACCGCCCGGGGGTCGGACAGCACCGATGCCGGGCGCACCAGCCGGGCGGACAGCAGGCAGAGCGCGGCGCTGATCAGGAGGAAGGAGACCAGCGACTGCGGGACGTCGGACACCCCGGAGCCATCCCGGCCGGGCAGCTGCCAGGGCTGGCGGCCGAGCAGGGCCAGCAGCACGGTCAGCCCGGTGATCGCCAGCAGCAGTGCGGCCGGGTGCAGGACACGGGGCGCGGACTCCGCGGCGGCCCGGGCGTCGAGGGCCTCGGCGCGGCGCAGCAGGTCGGCCATCACCGGGTTCTCCGGCGTGGTGGGCACGGCCGGAGGCTCGTCCGGGCGCTCGTTCCCGACGAGCGGTGCGACGGCGTTGCCGGTCACCAGGTGGAGCCGCGGCGAGGCGTCCTGAGTCACCACCTGAGCGTCACACTCGGTGACCGGGCGCGCGACCCGAACGCCGGTCCGTCACCGGACCGGGCGACACGTCCGTCACCGAACGGGGTCCGGTCCCCGCTGCTCACCCGCCAGGGTGGTCGGCTGCTTCCTCGGCAGGGTGATGGCCAGCGCGATCAGCAGAGGCACGACGCCGAACACCGCCGCGGCGTACAGCGACCCGAGCAGCGCCTCCGCGGCCCCGGCGTCGGCGTAGAGCGCCCAGCCCAGGGCGAGCATCGGCAGGGTGAGCACGCCGATGCCGATGGTGGCTCGCAGGTGGGCCCGACGGCCGAGCGGCCGGGTGGCCACGCCCGCGAGCAGCACCGGCACGAAGGTGAACAGCCAGTCGAACACCGGGATGACCGGGCCCTCGCCACCGCCCAGTGCCGCGAAGTACAGGTCGTTCCAGCCCTGCGCGAAGGCCGAGACCACCGCGAGTGCTCCCCAGGTCGCGGCGGCGACCGTGGAGCCCAGCGCCCACGGGCGGGTGAGGGCGACGGCCACGGCCAGGCAGACCAGTGCGGTGCCGATCACCAGGGCCAGCAGCGACGCCGGGACGTCGGCCACCTGCCAGCCGGACAGGGTCCGCCGGGGGGCCGGCCAGTCCAGCGACCCGACGACGCCGACGGCGGCGGTCAGCAGCACGGCCGCGACGGCGAGCGGCAGCGGGCCGGGATGGGCGGACCTCTCCTCTGTCATGGCCGCAGCCTCGCAGGTCGGCCCGGATCTCAGTCGTGGGCGACGCGCCGAGCAGGGAGGATGGCCCCGTGCCCGGGGACGACGCCTTCGCCGACCTGCCGGTGACGGCCTCCCTCGTCGTCCCGGCGGGCCTGTTGTCGTGGCGGTTCTCCCGGTCGTCGGGGCCGGGCGGGCAGGGGGTGAACACCGCCGACTCGAGGGTGGAGCTGTCGGTGGCGCCGCTGGAGCTGCCCGGGCTGAGCGATGCGCAGCGGGCGCGGCTGGCCGACCGCCTCGGGGGCCGCCTGGTCGACGGCGTGCTCACCGTCGCGGCCAGCGAGCACCGGCAGCAGCTGCGCAACCGGGAGGCGGCCCGCGAGCGCCTGGCCGCGGTGCTGCGTGCGGCGCTGGCCCCGCCGGCGCCGGCGCGGCGGAAGACCAAGCCCTCGCGCGGCTCGCAGGAGCGGCGGATCAAGGCGAAGAAGCAGCGCGGGGAGACCAAGCGGCTGCGCGGCCGGTGGGACTGACGCTGCCGACGTGGTCCGGTGCGCCTCGCGGCTCGCTAGCGCCGACGGGCCACGCGGGTGCCGACCAGCACGCCCATCAGCGACCAGAAGGCGCCCACCCCCACGCCGGCCAGCACCACCCAGAACGGCACCCGCATCTCGTCGGTCGCCGTCGCCACCAGTCGTTCCTGCACGCTCGGTTCCATGGGTTGCAGCCTGGCCGATGACGGCCTGCGCGTCACTCCCCGCCGTCCTCCCGCGGACCGGACGGCGGCACAGGGTCCCTCCGGAAGCCTGTGCTCTGCTCACTGGTGGTGAGCAGAGCACAAGCTCCGCTGGACCCCCTCTGGGTCCTCTCCGGGCCGCCGCACGGAGCGCGTCGGGCGGGTGTGCGGACGACGGAACGCGAGCTTGACCTGAGCGCAGCCACCGGGAAACGGCCTCCGCGCAGGCTCGGGATGTGTCCGCCGCCGTCTCGTTGCCCACGCCCGGTGTGGGTACGCGCACCACCGAGACCCACTGCCCCTACTGCTCGCTGCAGTGCGGCATCACCATGACCGCCGGCGACCGGCCCGCGACGCTCGTGCCGGCCGATTTCCCGGTCAACCGCGGCGGCCTGTGCTCCAAGGGCTGGTCGGCCGCCGAGCTGCTCGACCACCCCGAGCGGCTCACCCGCCCGCTGGTCCGCGCCGACCCCGCCGACCGCACCAGCCCGCTGGTCGAGACCAGCTGGGACGAGGCGCTGGCCCGGGTGGTGGCCGCGATCCGCCGCACCCAGACCGAGCACGGCCGCGACGCCGTGGGCTGCTTCGGCGGTGGGGGCCTGACCAACGAGCAGGCCTACCAGTTCGGCAAGTTCGCCCGGGTCGCGCTGCGCACCAGCGCCATCGACTACAACGGCCGGTTCTGCATGTCCTCCGCGGCCGGCGCGGCGATGCGGGCCTTCGGCCTGGACCGTGGCCTGCCGTTCCCGCTGGCGGACGTCGCCGAGGCCGACGTCGTCGTCCTGGTCGGCAGCAACCCGGCCGACACGATGCCGCCGGCGATGCAGTACTTCGACGCCGGGCGCACCGCGGGTGCCGAGCACATCGTCGTCGACCCGCGCCGCACGAACACGGCGAGGAACGCCGACCTGCACGTCCAGCCGCTGCCGGGCACCGATCTCGCGCTGGCCAACGGGCTGCTGCACATCGCGATCGCCGAAGGCCTCGTCGACACCGAGTACGTCGACGCCCGCACCACCGGCTTCGCGGAGGTGCGCGCCGGCGTCGCCGGGTACTGGCCGGACCGGGTGGAGCGGCTCACCGGCGTGCCGGTGCAGCAGCAGCGGCGGATCGTCTTCGCCCTGGCCCGCGGCCGGCGGTCGATCATCCTCACCGCGCGCGGCGCCGAGCAGCACCGGCACGGCACCGACACCGCGACCGCCTGGATCAACCTCGCGCTCGCCCTCGGGCTGGTCGGCCGGCCGGGCAGCGGCTGGGGCACCGTGACCGGGCAGGGCAACGGGCAGGGTGGCCGCGAGCACGGGCAGAAGGCCGATCAGCTGCCCGGCTACCGGAAGATCACCGACCCGGCCGCCCGCGCGCACGTCGCCGCAGTCTGGGGCGTCGACCCGGACGACCTCCCCGGCCCGGGGCGCAGCGCGTTCGAGCTGCTCGACGCCCTCGGCACCGACGGCGGGGTGCGCACCCTGCTGGTGCTCGCCTCCAACGTCGCCGTCTCCGCCCCCGACGCGCGCCGGGTGGTCAGCCGGCTGCGCGACCTGGACTTCCTCGCGGTCAGCGACTTCTTCCTCTCCGAGACCGCCGAGCTCGCCGACGTCGTCCTGCCCTCGGCCATGTGGGCGGAGGAGGAGGGGACGATGACCAACGTCGAGGGCCGGGTCATCCGCCGGCGCCGGGCCCTGCCCCCGCCCGGGGAGGTCCGCGACGACCTGCAGCTGCTGGCCGAGCTCGCCGACCGGCTGGGTGTCGGCGGCTTCAGCGGCGACGCCGAGGCGGTCTTCACCGAGCTCGGCCGGGCCAGCGCCGGGGGAGTGGCCGACTACGCCGGGCTCAGCTACGACCGGATCGACGCGAACCAGGGGCTGTTCTGGCCCGTGCCGGACGCCGAGCACCCCGGCACGCCCCGGCTGTTCACCGAACGATTTGCCCACCCCGACGGGCGGGCGCGGTTCACCCGCGTCGAGCACGTGCCGGCGCACGAGGAGCCCGACGCTGAGTACCCCTACGTGCTGACCACCGGCCGGGTGCTCGCCCAGTACCAGTCGGGCACCCAGACCCGCCGGTCGCGCAGCCTGCAGCTGGTCGCCCCCACCGCGCGGGCCGAGCTGCACCCCGACCTCGCCCGGCGGCTCGGCATCACCTCCGACGACGTCATCGAGCTGACCACCCGCCGCGGCCGGGCCCGGTTCCACGCCACGGTCACCGACGCCGTCCGCCCCGACGTGGTCTTCGCGCCGTTCCACTGGGGCGGCGGGTCCTCGGTCAACGCGCTCACCGACCCGGCCCTGGACCCGACCAGCCGGATGCCCGCCTTCAAGGTCTGCGCCGTCGCCGTCTCCCGGGTCGGCGGGCCCGAGGAACTGATCGATCCACCCGACCCGGCCGCCCAGCCGCAGCCGCGCAGCCACCAGAGCCCGACGTCCCCCACGCCGCACGCCCCGTCCCGGAGGAGGACCACCCGAGTGAAGAGCAGCCCGCGCTTCCTGCAAGGCGTCTACCCGATCACCGGCGAGGGGCTGGCCAAGCCCGGCCCGCTGGACCCCACGCTCCGCTACGAGGTGCCGCAGGGGAAGACCGCCCAGGCGCTGTACCTCCGTGGCGGCAACTCCACCGACGAGCTCGTCTACCTGCTGCTGCTGCGTGACGGGCAGCCGATGCGCTGGTTCCCCATCGGGGCGAAGGGCGACGTCAACGTGCCGCTGCGGGTGGTCGAGGACCTCGACGGCGGCACCGTGGTCGAGCTGCACGTCGCCGCGCCGGAGGGCGTCACCGGCGACGTCGTCGTCGACCTCGGGTTGGTGGAGGTCTGATGGGCGCCGTTCTCGGTGGCCGCCCGGCGGGGATGACCTCGCTGCACTTCGCGCTGGACGACGCCGACGGCGTCGACTCCCGGCAGCGGCTGGTCGTGGTGGGCAACGGCATGGCCGGCGCCCGGCTGGTCGAGGAGGTGCTCGAGCGCGGCGGCGGCGAGCAGTTCGCGATCACCGTGTTCGGTGAGGAGCCGCACGGCAACTACAACCGGATCATGCTGTCGCACGTGCTGGCCGGGGAGGAGCACGAGGACGACATCGTGCTCAACAGCCACGACTGGTACGCCGACAACGGCGTCACGCTGCGCGCCGGCGTCCGGGTCGAGCGGATCGACACCCACGCCAAGCTGGTCCACGCCACCGACGGCACGGCGACGCCCTACGACCAGCTGGTCATCGCCACCGGCAGCCGCTCGTTCGTGCCGCCGATGGAGGGCATCCGCACCGCCGACGGCGCGCTGCTGCCCGGGGTGCTGGGCTTCCGCACCATCGACGACACCCGGGCGATGCTGGCCGCGGCCGCCGAGCACGAGAAGGCGGTCGTCGTCGGCGGCGGGCTGCTCGGCCTGGAGGCCGCCCGCGCGCTGCAGGGCCACGGGCTGGCCGTGGAGGTGGTGCACGCCGGCACGCACCTGATGAACCAGCAGCTGGACCCCGACGGCGGCGCGATCCTCAAGCAGTCGGTGGAGGAGCTCGGCATCGTCGTCCACCTGGCCACCCGCACCACCGAGGTGATCGGCCGCGACCGGGTGCGCGGCGTGGTGCTGGCCGATGGCCGGGCGATCGACGCCGACCTGCTGGTGCTGGCCGCCGGCATCCGCCCGGTCACCGAGGTCGCGCTGATGAGCGGGCTGGAGGTCGAGCGCGGCATCGTCGTCGACGACCAGCTGCGCACCGACGACCCCGACGTCTACGCGGTGGGGGAGTGCGCCCAGCACCGCGGCGAGGTCTACGGCCTGGTCGCCCCGGTGTGGGAGCAGGCCCGGGTGCTCGCCGACGTGCTCACCGGCACCGACCCGGACGCCGAGTACCACGGCTCCCGGACGGCGACCAAGCTCAAGGTCGCGGGGGTCGACGTCGCCACCATGGGGCTGAACCGGCCCGAGCGCGACGCCGACGAGTTCCTGGTGATCTCCGAGCCCCGCCGCGGGGTGCACCTGTCGGTGGTGATCCGCGACGACAAGCTGATCGGCGCCACGCTGCTCGGCGACACCCGCAAGGTCGCCTTCCTCACCCAGGCGTTCGACCGCGGCACCCCGCTGCCGGAGGAGCGGATCCGGCTGCTGGTCGACCTCTCCGACGGCGTCGCGGAAGCCGGCGTCGCCGAGCTGCCGGCGGAGTCCCAGGTGTGCAACTGCAACGGCGTCACCAAGCAGGCGATCTGCGACACCGTCGCCGGCGGGTGCTCCAGCGTTGGCGGGGTCATGGACGCCACCCGGGCCGGCAAGGGGTGCGGGTCGTGCAAGTCGCTGGTCAAGCAGATCGTGGAGTGGGCGGCCGACGGCGACGTCGTCGAGGACCCGACCGCGAGCTGGTACGTCCCCGGCATCCCACTGACCAAGCCGGCGCTGACGGCCGCCATCCGGGAGCAGGACCTGCGCAGCGTGTCGGCCGTCTTCGCCGCCCTCGCGCCCGGCGGGGAGGAGGACGCGAAGTCGAAGATGGGGCTCACCTCGCTGCTGCGGATGATCTGGGGCAGCGACTACGAGCAGGAGAACGACGCCAAGTTCATCAACGACCGGGTGCACGCCAACATCCAGCGTGACGGCACCTTCTCCGTCGTCCCGCAGATGAAGGGCGGGGTGACCACCGCGGCCCAGCTGCGGAAGATCGCCGACGTCGCGGAGAAGTACGAGGTGCCGATGATCAAGGTCACCGGTGGCCAGCGGATCGACCTGCTCGGCGTCCGCAAGGAGGACCTGCCCGGCATGTGGGCCGACCTCGACATGCCCTCGGGCTACGCCTACGGCAAGAGCTTCCGCACCGTGAAGACCTGCGTCGGTTCCGACTTCTGCCGGTTCGGCCTGGGCGACTCCACGCAGCTGGGCATCGACCTGGAGACCCGTTTCCAGGGCATCGAGAGCCCGGCGAAGATCAAGATGGCCGTGGTCGGGTGCCCGCGGAACTGCGCCGAGGCCTACGTCAAGGACGTCGGCGTCGTCGCGGTCGGCAACGGGAAGTGGGAGGTGTACGTCGGCGGGGCGGCCGGGGCGAGCGTGCGCAAGGGCGACCTGCTGGCCACCGTCGACTCCCCGGAGGCGGTGATCGAGCTGACCGGGCGGTTCCTGCAGTACTACCGGGAGAACGCCAACTGGCTGGAGCGCACCTACGACTTCGTGCCCCGGGTGGGGCTGGAGAAGGTCAAGGCGGTGCTGCTGGAGGACAGCGAGGGGATCGTGGTGCACCTCGACGAGGGCATCCAGCGCTCCATCGACGCCTACACCGACCCGTGGGCGCAGGACCGGGCGGAACCGGCCACCCCCGGGCAGTTCCGCACCGCCCTGCCGCTGGTCGACCTGCCGCTGGTGCCGGTCCGATGAGCGTCACGCACGTCGACGCCCCGCAGGCGCCGACCACCCCGGGAACGGAGACCGGGACGCCCGCCACGGGGGTGACCGCACCGGGCACCGAGGCGGCGCAGCAGGGCCGGGCGCACGTCGTCGGCCGGGTCGAGGACGTGCCGCCGGGGGAGGGGCGGGCCTTCGTCGCCGGCGACGTCCAGGTGGCGGTGTTCCGGCTGCGCGACGGCTCGCTGCACGCCACCCAGGCCGCCTGCCCGCACGCCGGCGGGCCGCTGGCCGACGGGCAGACCGACGCCCGGGTGCTGGTCTGCCCGCTGCACCTGTACGCCTACCGGTGGAGCGACGGCGCCCCGACCAGCGGCGGCAACGCGCCCGTGCGGATCTACCCGGTGCACGAGGCCGACGGCGCCCTCGTCGTCACCGTGTGAGGTCGCTCCGGGGCTCCGGCGCGGTCGCGGCGCGCCGGACCCGCCGGCGCTGCACGGCGATCCGGATGGCCCAGCCGACGGTGAGCACGACCACGAGGACCCAGAACCGGGACCACGAGGAGACCCGCACCACGACCTCGGCGACCAGCACCAGAGACAGGGCGAAGGCCACCTCGAGGGCCAGGTCCCGCACGGATGAACGTCGCATCGCCGCCCAGCAGACCACACGTCCGGCTGCTCAGGAGTGCATGCGCGCGCCTTTGAGCACCTTGTCGACGGTGTTCTTCGGGCCGTGGACGGCGAGCCCGACCAGGTCCAGGTCGGCGCCGGGCACCGCGTGGCCGAGGGGCTGTCGCTGGATGCGACGGCCGCGGAGTTCGGGGTGCACCCCACGCACCTGGTGCGGGCGTTCACCCGGCGGCACGGGCTGCCGCCGCACCGGTACCTGACGGGCCGGCGGGTCGACCGGGCCCGCCGCCTGCTGCTCGACGGCCTGCCACCCGCGGAGGTGGCGACGGCGGCCGGCTTCTGCGACCAGGCGCACCTCACCCGGCACGCTCGCCGGATGCTGGGGACGACGCCGGCCGCCTACGCCCGCTCCGCCTGATGCTCAGGGCGCCGGCACCTCGGCGGTGGCCTCCATCGGGCCGCCGCACTCCGCGCTGCCGCCCACCCGCTCGAAGTCCAGGTCGGCCTCGACCTCCGCCAGCACCGACCCGTCCGGGGCGAGCACCGTGGCCACTGCCGAGTCCGGCAGCGGGCCGCTGGGGACGATCCAGCTGAGCACCGGCGGGCCGGCCTCAGCAGGCGGATCGTCCAGGGTGATGCGTTCGCACGGCGGAGAGCAGTCGAGCTGCACCGAGCCCACCGGGTGCCCGGACCAGTCCCCGGTCAGCTCGACCCGGACCGAGGGCAGGTAGCCGATCGCCGGGCAGGCGGTCGAGGTGCCCGCGCCGCATCCGGCGAGGAGCCCGGCGACCGCCGTGAGGACCGTTGCGCCGATCCTCACGGCGTGGCCCCGCTGACCGGCAGCGGCGCCGGTACCGGCCGCGGCCGGAGGGGACGGCGACGCAGCGCGTTCCCGCGGGAACGCGCCTCCTCGGCCAGCTGCCGGGCGGCGATCACCGACGCGGGCTCGGCGGCCACGTCAGTTGCCGCCCGCCGGGGTCGCGGCGATGTCCTCCAGCCCGTCGAACCCCAGCGCTCCGGCGCTCCCGAGCGAGCGTCCTCCGCTGCGGAACTCCACGCTGCCCAGGTCCGCCGGCGGGGGCACGACGGCCACCCCGTCGACGAGTGGGACCTCCGCGACCAGGGCTCCGGAGCCGTCGAGCACCCGGGCGGTGTCGGCGACCGGGGGACCGACCAGGACCAGGCTCTCGACCGGTTCGGTCCCCTGCAGGAAGGGTGCGCTGCAGTGCAGCACGAACAGCTGCTCCGCCAGCGGGACGCCGGCCTCGCGGAGGTCGCTGGCGCACCAGGTGCTGGCGACCACCCCGTCGGCGGACTCCGCTGCCAGCAACGCCTCCAGGTGGACCGCGCCCGAGGGCAGCGTCGCGCCGAGCAGGTGCACCTCGGCCGTCTCGGCGGTGGAGGCCGGCACCTCGCCGGACCAGATCACGGTGAACTCGAGGTCCTCGAGCGATAGCCCGGTGATCTCCAGGACGTGGTCGATGCCGCCGGTCAGCACCGGGTCACGGTCTCCGGGTTCGCCCCGCAGCCAGGTGAGGGGGACGTCGTACGCTGCCGAGACCCCGACCGAGCGGGAGGTCGCGGGCATGGCGGTGGTCACCGCGGTCCCGTCGCGGGTGACCCGGTAGCGCAGCGCTTCGTCGTAGGTGCCCGCCGCAGGTGGCAGGACGAGCGCGGCCACGCCGTCGGAGACGTCGACCGGCTCGAAGCTGCGGTCGACGGCGCCGTCGGCGGCGACCTCCGGACGCCGGGACAGCGAGATGTCGTCTCCCGGCGCGGCCACCACCACGAGGGCACCGGTGCCCGCGTCGGACAGCGCGACCGGGCTGCTGGCGTCGATGCCGCTGAGCAGCGACGCGGGCTGGAGCTCGGCGGCGTCGGCGCCGGCGGGGCCGGTGAACCAGGCCGTGGCCACGCGGCCGACGTCGTGCTCGGGGTCCTGCGCGGCCACCAGCGCCCAGCGCGCGCCGGCCACGTCGTCGACCCAGACCACGTGCCGGGAGTCCAGCGGTGGGTCGACCTGCGCGGTCGGGGCGTTCGGGTCGTCGGCCTCGGTCCACGTCAGCCGGCGCACACCCTCGACGAGGTCGGCGTCCTCGGCGAGCGCCCCGCGGGTGGGTCCGGAGAGGACGTCGGCCTCGGCCGGGACCGGGAGCTCGGCAACGACCGGGGTGGTGACCGACGCACGCTCTGCCGGTGACAGGAGGGACGGCACACCGACGACGACACCGGCGACCACGGCGGCGACTGCGGTCAGGGCCAGGGCCTGCCGTCGCTGGGTGCGGCGCCGGGTCACGACCGCGCCGGCCAGGTCGTGGCGGGGTGGCGGGGCCGTGCGCTCGGCCAGCCGGTGCAGCCGGTCGTGCAGGTCGGTGGGCTCCATCAGGCTCGCTCCTCCCCGAACGCGTACGCCGGCGGGCTCAGCAGTTCCCGCAGCCGGGCCAGCCCGCGGGTGGTCTGGGTGTTGACGGTGCTGGCCGAGCAGCCCATCGCCTCGGCGGTCTGCTGCTCGGACAGGTCGGCGTAGAAGCGCAGGACGACGGCGGTGCGCATGCGCGGGGGCAGGGCGCGCAGCGCGGTCCGCAGCTCCTCGTCGTCGTCCGGCGTGGGCGGGGCGGCCCGGTCGGGCAGCTGCTCCACGACCTGCTCGGTGGTCGACCGCCGCCGTCGCCAGCTCGTGTGGCTGGTCACCAGCACGCGCCGGACGTAGGCCGTGGGGTCGCCGGCACGGGTGATCCGCCCCCAGCGCCGGTAGCTCTTCAGCAACGCCGTCTGCACCAGGTCCTCCGCATGGCCTCGGTCCCCGGCCAGCAGGACGGCGAGCCGCAGCAGCGCTGCCTGCTCCCGGGACACGAAGTCCTCGAAGCTCAGCCCGTCCACCCGGTCTCCTCCCGCTGGTCGCTCACCCGTCTACACGCGGTGAGCGGCACGGCGGACCCACAACGGCGGTCACGAAGCGGTCACGAATGTCGGGGACGCGGCCGTCCCCCTGCAGCAATCGCTGTCCTCCCGCACCAACGTTGCTGCGGGAGGACAGGCAGTGATCAGGTCACCTGATCACTGCTGGCGGCGAGAGGGTTCCTTCTCAGGCGGGTGGGAGGCCCAGTTCGGTGAGCGCGGTGGTGACGTCGTCGTCGCGGACGAAGTCCAGCGCGAGCAGCCGGTGCACCAGCACCCCGCGGCGGGTCAGCCGCAGGTCGGCGGGGCGCAGCCGGGGACGCACCGCCCCCGGCCGGGCGACGACGGGCGGCGGGTCGAGCAGACCGGCGCGCTGCAGGTCGGCGAGGTCCTCCCGGGCACCCCACGCCGTCCAGGCGCGCGGCTCGTCCTCCAGCGACCCCATCGGCAGCGGCGCGCGGTCCCGCCGGCCGACCGCGGCGAGCAGCACCAGTTGCCGCCAGCTGCACGAGTCGGCCAGCTGCAGTGCCCGGGTGGCGAGCCCGGGGTCGATGTCGGGGGAGACGGCGGTCTCGGCGAGCAGGTAGCCCAGGTGCCGGACCTGCCGCTCCTCCGGAGTGCGGCGCGCGGACTGCAGCACCGACTCGGCCAGCCGCTCGGCGGCGGACCGGGTGGCGACGGTGGCGGCGAAGAAGCCGTCCCGGCGGACGTGCCGGCCCTGCTGCCCACGGGTCACCGCCAGCTCGGCGGCGAAGGCGAGAGCGGCACCGGCGCGGGCGCGTTCCCACAGCAGGGGAAGGTCGGCCGCGCCGGTGGCGGCGTCCCGCAGGCAGGCGGCCAGCCGGTCGTCGAGACGGACGGCGCCGGGCCCGTCGCCGAACAGCAGCGCCGCGACCGCGTGGCTCATCGAGCCGGCCACGAGCTCCCCGGTCTCCACCAGCGACCGGGCGGGCGGCGTCTCGCCATCCAGGGAGTCCCTCACGCGGTGATCATCGCTGTCGGGCGCCGGCGGCGCACCTGCCGGAGGCGCTCGTCTCCCTCCGCCGGGGCAGCGCGGGGTGCGGGGAACGGTCCCCGCACCCCGCGTCGGATCAGACCCCGGCCTGCTGCATCAGCGTGCCGCGCCGCAGGTAGACGAACCAGGTCACCGCGACGCAGACGACGTAGAAGGCGCAGAAGGCCCCCAACGCGGTCTCGACGCCACCGGTGGCGCTGTAGGACTCGGAGATGATCCGCGGGATGAAGACCGCCCCGAGCGCGCCGACCGCGGAGATGAGGCCCACCGCGGCTGCGGTGTCCCGCCTGGCGCGGTACATCGTCTGCGCCGCGGTCTCACCCGTGCTGCTGGCGGCGGCCTCGGCCCGGTAGATGATCGGGATCATCCGGTAGGTCGAGCCGTTGGTCAGGCCGACGATGCCGAACAGCACCAGGAAGCTGAGCAGGAACCCGGTGAAGCTGCCGGCGTCCACGAACGCGATGGCCACGCCGATAGCCAGGGCCTGACCGACGAAGGTCACCACGGTGATCCGCGCCCCGCCCACGCGGTCGGCCAGCAGCCCGCCCAGCGGCCGGGTGAGCGAGCCGACCAGCGGGCCGAGGAAGGCGTACTGGTACGTGTTCGCCGCGAACTCGTTGGCCAGCACCAGCGGGAAGGCGCCGGAGAAGCCGATGAACGAGCCGAAGGCACCGATGTAGAGCAAGGACATGAGCCAGGTCTGCTTCCGGCGGGCGATCGCCGCCTGCGCCCCGACGTTGGCCCTTGCACCCGAGAGGTTGTGCATGCCGAACCAGGCGCCGGCCATCGCGAGCAGGATGAACGGCACCCAGATCAGCGCCACGTTCTGCACGTAGCGATCGGCGCCGTCGTCGGTGGTGCCGGAGGCCCCGCCGACGATGGCGAGCGCTCCCGCACCGGCGGCCAGCGGGCCGATCAGCTGGATGATCGCCACCCCGATGTTGCCGCCGGCGGCGTTCAGCCCGAGCGCGAACCCCTTCTCCTTGTCCGGGTAGAAGAAGGAGATGTTCGCCATCGACGAGGCGAAGTTGCCACCCCCGAACCCGCAGGTGATCGCGGTGAGCACCCAGAACCAGTAGGGCTGGTCGGTGGTCGCGGCGACGACCAGCAGGGTGACCGGGAGGAGCAGCAGGGCAGCGCTGACCACGGTCCAGTTCCGCCCGCCGAACAGCGCCGGCATGAACGTGTAGGGCACCCGCATGATCGCCCCGACCAGGCCGGCGGTGGCGACCAGCCAGAACAGCTGGTTGCTGGTGAACCCGTAGCCGATCGAGGCGAGCACGGCGGTGGAGACGCTGAACAGCTGCCACACGCTGAAGCCGATGTTCTCGGCGAACACCGACCAGACCAGGTTCCGGCGGGCGACGGGTCTGCCCTGCGGGGAGGCCCAGAAGGCCGGGTCCTCGGGGTCGTAGTGGTCGAGCCACCTGCCGCCGACCCGGGTCACCGGACCGCTGCCGGCCGGGGGTGCGGGGGCGGCCGCGGCGGCGACGCCGGCGCGGTCGAGCTGGGTGTCGGTCATGGCGTCATCCCCTGGGTGCCGGGCCGATCGGCGGCGGGTCCGCCGGGCCTGGGACGACGCTAGGAACCGGCCGTTTCCGTCCCGGCGCGGCCACGTGACCGGGGCGGAACATGCGCCGCACGCCGCCCGCCCGGTCGTGGTGAGACGGGTCCGGCCCCGGGACGGCGACGGCGGCCTCCCCCTGGCGCAGGGGGAGGCCGCCGTCCGGCTGGCGGTGGGGGCGCTGGTCAGCGCGTCCCGACGGGGGTGGTGTCGGCCGGCACGGCCACCTCCCGGGGGACGCCGCCGGGCAGCAGCGGCTTGCGGGTGGCACCGGTGCGGGCGTGCGTGGCGTAGAGCGTGAGCCCGACGAAGGCGAGCCCGCCGACCAGGTTGCCGATGACGGTCGGGATCTCGTTCCAGACCAGGTAGTCACCGACCGAGAAGTCCCCGCCCAGCAGGAGACCGGAGGGGAACAGGAACATGTTCACGATCGAGTGCTCGAACCCCATGTAGAAGAAGAGCATGACCGGCATCCACATCCCGATGACCTTGCCGGAGACCGACGTCGACATCATCGCCGCGACCACGCCGGTGGAGACCATCCAGTTGCACAGCACACCGCGGAGGAACAGCGTCAGCATCCCGGCCCCGCCGTACTCGGCGTAGCCGACCGTGCGGCCCTCGCCGATCGTGCCGATCGCCTGGCCCACCTCGTTCGGCGGGATCGAGAAGCCGTAGGTGAAGATCACCGCCATCATCACCGCGACGGTGAAGGCGCCGGCGAAGTTGCCGGTGAACACCAGGCCCCAGTTGCGCAGCATGCCGCGCACGGTCACCCCCGGCCGCTTGTCGAACAGCGCGAGCGGCACGAGCGTGAAGACGCCGGTGAGCAGGTCGAAGCCGAGCAGGTAGAGCAGGCAGAAGCCGACCGGGAACAGCAGTGCGCCGATCAGCGGGTTGCCGGTCTGCACGGAGACGGTGACGGCGAACGCGGCGGCCAGGGCGAGGATCGCACCGGCCATGAACGCGCGGATCAGGGTGTCGCGGGTGGACATGAAGACCTTCGCCTCGCCGGCGTCGATCATCTTGGTGACGAAGTCCTTGGGTGCCACGTAGGACATGCGGGTGCTCCTCGGCTGTGCAGGTGCAGGAAGAGGGGTGGCGCTCAGCGCGCCGGGGTCACCAGCGGTAGTCCAGGAACTTGCCGTCGAGGGTGATGACCACCCGGTCGCCGTCGGGGTCGGGCCGGCGGGCGATGTCGACGCGGAAGTTGATCGCGCTCATGATCCCGTCGCCGAACTCCTCGTGGATCAGCTCCTTCAACGCCGGGCCGTAGACCGACAGCGCCTCGGTGAGCCGGTAGATCGTGGGGTCGGCCAGCCGGGCCGGGTCGGTGCCGCGGGACGGCTGCAGCTGCAGGCTCTCCACCACCGTCTCGTCCAGCCCCAGCAGCTTGGCGGCCAGCTCGGCCTGCTGCTGGCTCATCGGGTGCTGCCCCAGCAGCGCGGCGGTGGTCCACACCACCGGGGCGCCGATCTCCTCGGCGAGCTGGGCCCAGGTCAGGCCGCGGCGGATCCGCGCGGCCACCACCAGGTCGGCGGCGTCGGACTTGGACAGGATCGGGGTCATCGCGCTCCTCGCAGAACCGGTGGCGGTGCCACCGCGGACGGGATGCGCTGACGCTAGGAACCGGGCGTTTCCGCCGCGGCGCGCGGCGATGACCGCCGCGGAACAGTCACCTCACATCGACCGGGCGCCTGTCGTGAGCTCGGCCCCCTCCCGGGGCCCGCCCCGAGCCTCGGGCGGCCCCGTCCGGAGGCTCACCCCGAGCCTGCGAGGGGTGAGGGGGACGGGGTCCTTCCCGGGGAGAAGGGGGTCCTTACTCAGACCGCGAGGCGGTAGCCCCGCTTGACCACGGTCTCCACGACCGGGGCCCCGAGCGCCGCCCGCAGCCGGGTCACCGCCATCTCGACCGCGTGCGCGTCGCCACCGCCGGAGAGCTCGGCCAGCAGGTCGGGGCGGGAGACGACGACCCCGGGCCGGCGGGCCAGCGCCCGGAGCACCGCCATCGGGCCCGGTGGGAGCTCGACCAGCCGGCCGTCGAGCACCGCGGCGTGCCCCCGCACCTGGAGCGTGTGCGCTCCGGAGGTGAGCACCGGGTGACGGGCTGGGAGCTGGGCGACCACCTCGCGGGCCAGCGCGCCGAGCCGGGCCCGGGTGGGCTGCACCGAGCGGATCCCGGCGGCGTCCAGCGGCCCGGCGGTGACCGGCCCGACCGCGACCGGCAGGACGGCATCGGCGAAGGCGGCGAGCACCCCGGCCCGCACGCCCTCGTCGGCCGCCACCTGCAGCAGGCTCGCTGCGGCCGGTGCGCTGGTGAAGGTGACGGCGTCGACCCCGCGGGCGGCGATGGCGGTGACCAGCCGGCGCAGCGGCGCGGTGTCCTCGGGCAGCACCCACCGGTAGACCGGGACGCGCACCACCTCGGCGCCGGCCCGCTCCAGGCCGGCGACCAGCTCCGGCAGCGGGTCGCCGTGCAGCTGGACGGCGATCCGGCGGCCCGGCAGCGGGCCCTCGGCGCCCGAGAGCAGGTGCTCGAGCACCTCGGCGGAGCTCTCCGACTCCGGTGACCAGGCGTCGACCAGCCCGGCGCCGCGGATGGCGCCGCGGGCCTTCGGGCCGCGGGCGAGCACCCGGGCGCCCTGCAGGTGCTCGCGCAGCGGCAGGTCCCAGGCATCGGCGGCCTCGAGCCAACCCCGGAAGCCCACTCCGGTGGTCGCCACCACCAGGTCCACCGGCCGGGCCAGCACCTCTTCCGTGGCCGAGACCAGGTCCGCGTCGTCGGACAGCGGCACGATCCGGATCGCCGGGGCGTAGACCACCCGGGCACCGCGGCGGTCCAGCAGGGCGCCGAGCTCCTCACTCCTCCGGGCCGCGGTCACCGCGACCGTGTAGCCGGCCAGCGGCAACAGCTCCTCGACCACGGCGTCGTCCTGCGGGCGGTGGTCGAGCGGGCTCCCGGTCACACCCCCATGGTGCGCGTTCGGATGTTCCAACCGTGTGACACGGAACCCCACCGGTACCGAACGGGAGCGGCGCGATGCCCGCCCGGCGGTGCAGGATGGAGCCGTGCCCACCCCTGGACCCGACGTCGCCGCGCCCGCCCCGGTCACCGCCGTCCCACGCCGGCTGCGCCTGGTCACCGCGGTGGCCGCGGCCGGGCTCGTCGGGGTGATGGTGGTGGTCGCCGTCCTGCTCAAGGAGTCCTCGACCGGCGTCGTCGCCTTCCAGACCGCCGACCAGCTGGCCATGGTCGGGCTGGGCCTCGCGCTCGGCGCGGGGGTGCTGGTGCTGGGCCGGTCCCGGGTGCACGCGGACGCCGAGGGGGTCCGGGTGCGCAACATGCTCGTCGAGCACCAGCTGCCGTGGGACGCGGTGCGGGCCGTCCGGTTCGACGAGCACTCGCCCTGGGCCAGCCTGATGCTGACCAACGGTGACGAGCTGGGTGTGACCGCGGTCCAGGCCACCGACGGCGCCCGCGCGGTGGCCGCCGTCCGGGGGCTGCGGGCGCTGCTGGCCGCCCACCAGGAGCGGCACGCCACGCCGGCTCCCGACCTGCTCTACCCCTGGGAATGACGCACGCGGTGACGACGCTGTAAGGTGAGTGCGCCTCCCCCCGCTACATCGAGGCGCGTGAACCACGGTGGCCGAGATCCAGCATCCCGGCCGCTGACCGAAGAGGAGCCCGCTCCCACCTGGCGCCGTCACAGGCACCCAGGTCCCCGGATCACGCAGGTCGGCTCTGCCGTCCCGCGTGAACCGCACGGACACCCCCGCCCCGGGGTGCCCTGTGTGGCGACCGGCGAGTGGGCCCCGTGAGCAGCAGCTCGCGGGGCCTTTGTCGTCCGGCGCCCGGGTGGGCCAGCGAACTCCTCCCCGCAGCAGCAGAGGAGAGGCCATCACCGAGCCCCGCATCAACGACCGTATCCGCGTCCCCGAGGTCCGCCTGGTCGGTCCCGAGGGCGAGCAGGTCGGCATCGTGCCGATCGGCGAGGCGCTGCGTCTGGCGCAGGACAGTGAGCTCGACCTGGTCGAGGTCGCCCCCATGGCCCGGCCGCCCGTCGTCAAGCTCATGGACTACGGCAAGTTCAAGTACGAGACCGCGCAGAAGGCCCGCGAGGCCCGGCGCAACCAGGCGCTCACCGTCATCAAGGAGATGCGGCTGCGCCTGAAGATCGACCCGCACGACTACGAGACCAAGAAGGGCCACGTCGAGCGCTTCCTCAAGGGCGGCGACAAGGTCAAGATCACCGTGATGTTCCGCGGTCGCGAGCAGTCCCGCCCGGAGATGGGCTACAAGCTGCTGCAGCGACTGGCCGGCGACGTCGCCGACCTCGGGGTGGTGGAGTCCAACCCCAAGCAGGACGGCCGGAACATGGTCATGGTGATCGCACCGCACCGGAACCAGGCGGCGACGGACACGGCGCGGCGCACCGCGAAGGCGGAGAAGCAGGCGGCCAACGACGCGACCGCGGAGCAGGCGCCCCCGGCCTGACGCCGGCCGGGCACCACACCGACGCACTCGCGCCGGGCAGCAGCTGCTGCCCGGCGCCGGGCAGACACGAACAGGACGTCTAGAGATGCCGAAGAACAAGACCCACAAGGGCGCCGCCAAGCGGATCCGCGTCACGGGCACCGGGAAGCTGGTGGCCGAGCACCAGAACAACCAGCACAAGTTCGAGCACAAGTCGAGCTCCCGGAAGCGCCGCATCAGCGGCACCGGTGTGCTGTCCCCGGCCGACACCAGCCGGATGAAGAAGCTGCTCGGTCGCTGACCGCCCCCTCCGTAACCAGAAGACAGGAGCTCTCACGTGGCACGCGTGAAGCGGGCGGTCAACGCCCAGAAGAAGCGTCGTACGACCCTCGAGGCGGCCAGCGGGTACCGCGGCCAGCGCTCGCGGCTCTACCGCAAGGCCAAGGAGCAGATCCTCCACTCGGCCACCTACAACTACCGCGACCGCAAGGTCCGCAAGGGTGACTTCCGCAAGCTGTGGATCACCCGGATCAACGCCGCGGCGCGCCAGAACGACATGACCTACAACCGGTTCATGCAGGGCCTCAAGCTCGCCGGCATCGACCTGGACCGCCGCGTCCTGGCCGAGCTCGCCGTCTCCGAGCCGGCCGCCTTCGCCACGCTGGTGGAGTCCGCCCGGGCCGCGCTCGCCGCGAACCCCGAGGCGACCGGCGCCGCCACCGCGGCCTGACGCCGCAGCACCGCACTGCACGACGCCGTCGTGGGCGGGTCCTCGAGACCCGCGCACGACGGCGTCGTCGTCTGTCCGCCCACGGATGAGAGGACCCTCGTGCCGACATGCTGACCGAGCGTTCCGCGCGGGTGGCGGCTGCCCGCAAGCTCACCCGCCGCAGCGGCCGGGACGCCGCCGGCGCGTTCCTGGCCGAGGGGCGGCAGGCGGTCGGCGAGGCGCTCGCCGAGGCCGCGGGCAACCCGGACGCCGTCCGCGAGGTGTTCGCCACCGAGACCGCCGCCGCCGCGCACCGGGAACTGCTCGCCGCCACCCGGGTGCCGGTCCGGCTGGTCACCGAGAAGGCCGCGGCGTCGCTGTCGGAGACCGTCACGCCGCAGGGACTCGTCGCCGTCTGCCGGCTGCGCGACATCCCCGCCGAGGCGTTGCTGGTCGACCCGCCGCAGCTGGCGGTGGCGCTGGCCGAGCTCAACGACCCGGGCAACGCCGGCACCGTGCTGCGCACCGCCGACGCGTGCGGCGCCGGCGCCGTGGTCTTCGGCGCCGGGTCCACCGACCCCTACAACGGCAAGGTGGTGCGCAGCAGCGCCGGCAGCCTCTTTCACGTCGACGTCGTGCGCAGCGCGCCGCTGGACCGGCTGGTCCCCGACGTGCAGGCCGCCGGGGTCACCGTGCTCGCCGCCGACGGCGGGGGGGAGGTGCCCCTGGACGCCGCCGCCGGCGAGGGGCTGCTCGCCGGACCGGTGCTGTGGCTGTTCGGCAACGAGGCCCGCGGACTGGACCCGGAGCTGGGTGCACTGGCCGACGCGCGCGTGCGGGTGCCGATGCGCGGTCGCGCGGAGAGCCTCAACCTCTCCGTCGCCGCCTCGATCTGCCTCTACACCACCCAGCTCGCCCAGGGCTGAGCGGAACCCGGGCGCGGAGGGCGGCCCGGGCCGGGCAGAATGGCGTCCCGTGTCTGGCGCCAACGACCCCTACGACCCCAAGCAGGTCGCCGCGCTGAGCGCGGAGGCCCTCGACGCCGCCGTGCAGGCGGCCGCCGAGGCGTTCGCCGGAGCCGGTGACCTGGCGGCGCTGGCCGCCGTCCGGCCGGCCCACCTGGGCGACCGCGCACCGGTGCTGCTGGCCCGCCGTGAGCTCGGCGCGCTGCCCCCGGCTGCCCGGGCCGACGCGGGCAAGCGGGTGAACGCCGCGCGCACCGCGGTGACCGCCGCCTACGAGGAGCGCCTGGCGGTGCTGGAGGCCGAGCGGGACGAGCGGGTGCTCGCCGAGGAGCGGGTCGACGTCACGCTGCCCTGGGACCGCGCCCCCCGGGGCGCCCGGCACCCGCTGACCACGCTCACCGAGCGGATCGCCGACGTCTTCGTCGGCATGGGCTACGAGGTGGCCGAGGGGCCCGAGCTCGAGGCGGAGTGGCTGAACTTCGACGCGCTCAACACCGGGCCCGACCACCCCGCCCGGTCGCTGGCCGACACCTTCTTCGTCGCCCCGGAGGACTCCGGCCTGGTGCTGCGCACCCACACCAGCCCGGTGCAGGCCCGCACCATGCTCGAGCGCACGCCGCCGATCTACGTCGTCGCCCCCGGACGGGTGTACCGCACCGACGAGCTGGACGCGACGCACACCCCGGTCTTCCACCAGGTCGAGGGCCTGGCCGTCGACCGCGGGCTGACCATGGCGCACCTGCGCGGCACGCTGGACCACCTGGCCCGGGTGCTCTTCGGGCCGGACGCGCAGACCCGCTGGCGGCCGCACTTCTTCCCGTTCACCGAGCCCTCGGCGGAGTTCGACGTCTGGTTCCCCGAGCACCGCGACGGCCCGCGCTGGGTCGAGTGGGGTGGCTGCGGGATGGTCAACCCGCGGGTGCTGCGCGCCTGCGGCATCGACCCCGACGAGTACACCGGCTTCGCCTTCGGCATGGGCATCGAGCGGGCCCTGCAGTTCCGCTCCGGCGTCGGCGACATGCACGACATCGTCGAGGGCGACGTCCGGTTCACGAGTGCGTTCGGAGTGCAGGCATGAGGGTCCCCGTCAGCTGGCTGACCGAGCACGTCGACATCCCGGCCGGAACGACGGTCGAGGAGCTCGACGAGGCGTTCGTGCGGCTCGGCTTCGAGGTGGAGGACGTCCACCGTCCACCGGTGACCACCGGGCCGCTGGTGGTCGGCCGGGTGCTGGGGATCGAGGAGCTCACCGGCTTCAAGAAGCCGATCCGGTACTGCCAGGTCGACGTCGGCGAGGAGGCTCCCCGGGGCATCGTCTGCGGCGCCCGCAACTTCGCCGTCGGCGACCTGGTGGTTGCGGCCCTGCCCGGTGCAGTGTTGCCCGGCGACTTCGCCATCGCCGCCCGGAAGACCTACGACCACGTCTCCGACGGGATGATCTGCTCGGTCCGCGAGCTGGGCATCGGCGAGGACCACGCCGGCATCCTGGTGCTCGGGCGTGACGGCATCGAACCGGGCACCCCCGCGCACGGCGTGCTCGGCCTGGACGACGTGGTCTTCGACCTGGAGGTCACCCCGGACCGGGGCTACGCGATGAGCCTGCGCGGCATCGCCCGCGACCTCGCCGCGGCCCTCGGCGTCGAGTGGCGCGACCCGGCCGCGCTCACCCCGCCCGCCTGGTCCGGCGACCCGGCCTGGCAGGTCACCGTCGCCGACGCCGACCGCTGCGACCGGTTCTCCATGCTGGCGCTGGAGGGCCTGGACCCGGCGGCGCCGAGCCCCTGGGCGCTGCGCCGCCGGTTGGCCCAGTGCGGGATCCGCAGCATCTCGCTGGCCGTCGACGTCACCAACTACGTGATGCTCGAGCTGGGCCAGCCGATGCACGCCTTCGACCGGGACACCGTGTCCGGCCCGGTCACCGTGCGCCGGGCCCGGGCGGGGGAGCGGCTCACCACCTTGGACGGCGTGGACCGGGCGCTCACCGACGACGACCTGCTCATCGCCGATGACTCCGGCCCGATCGGGCTGGCCGGGGTGATGGGCGGCGCCTCCACCGAGATCGGGGCGGGCACCACCGCCGTGCTGCTGGAGGCCGCGCACTGGGAGCAGACCGGGATCTCCCGCGGGGTGCGCCGGCACAAGCTGCCCAGCGAGGCGGCCAAGCGGTTCGAGCGGGGCACCGACCCCGACGTCACCGTGGTCGCACTCGCCCGCGCCGCCGGCCTGCTCGCCCAGCACGGCGGCGCCACCGTCGTCGGTGCGCCGGTCGACCTCGACACCCGGGCCCCGCGGCCGGTGATCGCGCTGGACGCCGGCCTGCCCGGCCGGATCGCCGGTGTGGACTACCCGCCGTCGCAGGTGGTCGAGGTGCTGCAGGCCATCGGCGCGACGGTCGACGGCGACGGCCAGAACCTGCAGGTGACCCCGCCGTCCTGGCGCGGTGACCTCACCGATCCGGCCGACCTGGTCGAGGAGGTGGTGCGGAGCGTGGGGTTCGACGAGATCCCCTCCGTGCTGCCCACCGCCCCGCCCGGGCGCGGCCTGACCGAGCGGCAGCGCCGCCGGCGCAGCATCGGCCGGGCGCTGGCCGACGCCGGCTACGTGGAGGCGCCGGCCTACCCGTTCATCGGGTCGACGCAGCTGGACGCGCTCGGCCTGCCGGACGACGACGAGCGGCGCACGCTCATCACGCTCCGCAACCCGCTGTCGGAGGAGGCGCCCGCGCTGCGCACCACGCTGCTGCCGGGCCTGCTGGCCACGCTGGCCCGGAACCTGGGCCGCGGCCAGCGCGACCTGTCGGTCTTCGAGCACGGTGCCGTCTTCCCCGGCGGGCTCACCGGCGCCGCGCCGGTGCCCGGCGTCGACGCCCGTCCGGACGACGCGACCCTGGCCGCGCTGCTGGGTGCGGTACCGGCGCAGCCCTGGCACGTCGGGGTGGCGCTGACCGGGCAGCGCGAGCCGCGCGGCTGGTGGGGCCCGGGCCGCCCGGCGGAGTGGGCCGACGCGGTGCAGGCCGCCCGCACCGTCGCCGAGGCCGCCGGGGTCGAGCTCACCGTGCGCGCGGGGGAGCGGGCGCCCTGGCACCCCGGCCGCTGCGCGGAGCTGCTGGTCGAGGGCCGGGTCGTCGGGTACGCCGGCGAGCTGCACCCGCGCGTCTGCGCGGCGCTGGAGCTGCCGGCCCGCACGTCGGTGATGGAGATCGACGTCGACGCCTTCCCGGCCGCCGCGGTCCCGGTCGGCCCGCACGTCTCCAGCTTCCCGCCGGTGCACATGGACGCCGCGCTGGTCGTTCCCGAGCAACACCCGGAGGCCGACGTCCGCCGGGCGCTGTCCGAGGGCGCCGGTGACCTGCTGGAGGAGCTGCGCCTGTTCGACGTCTACGCGGGCTCGCAGGTGCCGGAGGGCCACCGGTCGCTGGCCTACGCGTTCACCTTCCGCGCGCCGGACCGGACGCTGACCGGCGAGGAGGCCAAGGTGGCCTTCGACCGGGCCGTGTCGCTGGCCGGCGAGGCGGTCGGGGCGGTGCTCCGTGGCTGAGGCACCGGACCTGGCCGGCACCGTCGCCCTGGTCACCGGGGCGTCGGCGGGCATCGGCCGGCACCTGGCGCAGGGGCTGGCCGCCCGGGGCGCCGCGGTGGCCGGGATGGCGCGGTCGCCCGACCGGCTGCGGACGGCGATGGACGAGGTGGCCGAGGCCACCGGCGCCCGGACCCTGGCCGTCCCGGCCGACGTCACCGACCGCGCGGCGGTGGAGGCCGCCGTCGGCCGGGTCACCGCCGAGCTGGGCGCGGTCGACCTGCTGGTCAACAACGCCGGGCTGATGGACACCGCGGAGGTGCCCGTCTGGCAGGCCGACCCCGACGACTGGTGGCGCGTGGTGGAGAGCCACGTGCGCGGGCCGCTGCTGCTGGTGCACGCCGTGGTGCCGGGGATGGTCGAGCGCGGCCGGGGCCGGGTGATCGACCTGGGCAGTGGGCTGAGCACCCGCGGCCGGGACCTCTACAGCGCCTACTCGGTCGGCAAGACCGGGCTGATGCGGCTGACCGAGGTGCTGCACGCCGGCCTGGCCGGTACTGGGGTGCGCGCCTTCGACCTCTCGCCCGGCGTGGTCGAGACGGCGATGTCGACGTCGATGTCGATCCACGAGGGCCGCACCGAGTGGACCGACCCGCAGACCGTCGTCGACCTGGTGGCCGCGATCGCCGCCGGGGAGCTGGACCAGTGGTCGGGCCGATTCGTCCGGGCCGGGGCCGACGACCTGGACACCCTGCGCTCGGTGCAGCCCGAGGGCGACGCCCGGATGCTGCGGCTGCGCCGGTACGGGGACGACGACCCCACCGGCTGAGGCCGGCGTGCTCGGCGGCCGCCCCGGCCCGACCGGCGCCGGTCGGCTCAGCCGGCGGTCCCCGCCTCGACGACCCACACGGTGTTGCCGTCGGGGTCGCGCACGCTGAAGAGCAGCGGCGCGCCGGGAACGGGGAGCGGCGTCGGACCGACCGCCACGTCACCCCGGGCCGCCAGGCGGGCGTGCTCGGCGAGCACGTCGGTGCTCGCCACGCCGATAACCCCGCCGCCGGGCGTGCCCTCCATCGGTGGGTTGAGGGCCAGGCGCGTCGCCGAGCCGGGCGGGGCCACCTCCAGCCAGCGGTGCTCGCCGTGCTCGCCGAACCGCTGGTCGCCGCGCACCTCGAAGCGGAGGACGTCGATGTAGAAGGCCAGGGCGGCAGCCTGGTCGGCCACGGTGAACATCGCGACGGCGATCGAGGTGAGGGTGGTGGTCGGAGCCTGGGTCTGGGTCATGCCGGGGAGACCGGTGCCGCCCGCGGAACTCATCGGCGCCGCCGCGGACCGTGGCTCACCCGACCTGGACGAACAACGGAGCGGCCCCGGTCGCCTCGACGAGCCGGCGCACGCCGGCGGAGGGGTGGCGCAGCTCGGGCAGCAGCCCGGCCCGGCGGGCCGCCGCGGTCTCCCGCACGAGCATCCGCAGCCCCCGGCAGTCCAGGAAGGTCGCCCTGGAGGCGTCGACCGCCTGCGCCGGCCGAGAGCCGGGCGCAGCCCCCGCGTCCCAGGCCTCGACGACGAGCGAGTCGACCTCGCCGTGCAGCCGGAGGACCGGGACCCCACCTTCCTCGACCAGGTCGATCCCACCGGCCGGTGCGCACTGCCGGTCCTGCGTCTGGGTCATCGTTCCCGTCCTCCCTGACCGGCCGCGATCGCCGGGTGCTGGGCACTGTGCACCCGGGGTCTGACAGAACGCGTCGACGAGCTCCGGTGTGGCCTGGATCTCCGGTCACGGCACCACCCGCTTACACGTTCATGCATGAATGTGTATGGTCATGCATTGTGAGCGATGGGCAGACGTGGACGGTCGGGGTCACCGGCGCCACCGGGTACGCCGGAGGTGAGGTGTGCCGGCTCCTGGCCGGGCACCCGCAGCTCCGGCTGACCGGGGTGCACGCCAACTCGAGCGCCGGCCGGCGCCTGGGGGAGCTCCAGCCACACCTCCTCCCGTACGCCGACCTGGTGGTGCAGCCCAGCGACGCCGCCACCCTCGCCGGGTACGACGTCGTCGTCCTGGCGCTGCCGCACGGAGAGTCCGCAGCGATCGCCGCCCAGCTCCCTGAGGACGTGCTCGTCATCGACTGCGGCGCCGACCACCGGCTCAACGACCCGGCCGCCTGGGCCCGGTGGTACGGCGGCGAGCACTCCGGCTCGTGGCCGTACGGGCTGCCCGAGCTGCCCGGCCAGCGGGAGCAGCTGGTCGGAGCCCGCCGCATCGCCGTCCCCGGCTGCTACCCGACCTCGGTCACCCTGGCGATGGCCCCGGCGCTCGCGGCCGGCCTGGTGGAGCCCGACGTCGTGGTCGTCGCCGCCTCCGGTACCTCCGGCGCCGGCAAGTCCGCCAAGCCGCACCTGCTGGGCAGCGAGGTGATGGGCTCGGCCAGCGCGTACGGCGTCGGCGGCGTCCACCGGCACACCCCGGAGATGGTCCAGAACCTGTCCCAGGCAGCCGGTAGGACCGTCGGCGTGAGCTTCACCCCGACCCTCGTGCCGATGAGCCGCGGCATCCTGGCCACCTGCTCGGCGCCGCTGGCCCCGGGGGTCGACGCGGACGCCGCCCGCGCCGCCTACACGAAGGCCTACGCCGACGAGCCGTTCGTGCAGCTGCTGCCCGAGGGGCAGTGGCCGACCACCGCCGCCGTCCTCGGCGCCAACACCGTGCAGCTGCAGCTCGCCGTCGACCCCGATGCCGGCCGGCTGGTCGTGGTCGCCGCCGTCGACAACCTCACCAAGGGCACCGCCGGCGCCGCGCTCCAGTGCGCCAACCTCGCCCTCGGCCTCCCCGAGACCACCGGTCTCCCGCTCGTCGGAGTCGCACCGTGACAGTCACCGCCCCTCAGGGCTTCCGGGCCTCCGGCGTCGCCGCCGGGCTCAAGTCGTCGGGCAACCCGGACGTCGCCGTCGTGGTCAACGACGGCCCGGACGACGCCGCGGCGGCCGTCTTCACCACCAACCGCTTCCCGGCCGCCCCGGTGCAGTGGAGCCGCCAGGTGCTGGCCACCGGCCGGCTCAAGGCCGTCGTGCTCAACTCCGGCGGGGCCAACGCGTGCACCGGCCCCGAGGGCTTCGGCGACACCCACGCGACCGCGGAGCACCTGGCCGCCGAGCTCGGCCGGGCCGGTCTGCAGGTGGGCGCGATCGACGTCGCGGTCGCCTCCACCGGCCTCATCGGCGTCCGGCTGCCGATGGAGAAGCTGCTGCCCGGCGTCAGCGACGCGGTCGCGACGTTGTCCGCCGACGGCGGCACCGCCGCCGCGCAGGCGATCATGACCACCGACACGGTGCCCAAGACGACCGTCCAGGAGGGCCGCAGCGAGGGTGGCACCTGGACCGTCGGCGGGATGGCCAAGGGCGCGGGCATGCTCGCCCCGTCGCTGGCCACCATGCTCGTCGTCCTCACCACCGACGCCCTCGTCCCGTCCGACGTGCTGCAGCGGGCGCTCGCGGCGGCCACCAGCGTGAGCGTGGAGCGGGTCGACTCCGACGGCTGCCTGTCCACCAACGACACGGTGATCGCGATGGCCAACGGCGCCAGCGGCGTGACGCCGTCCGAGGAGGAGCTCACCGCGGCGCTCACCGCCGCGGCCACCGACCTCGCGATGCAGCTGCTCGCCGATGCCGAGGGATCCACCAAGGACATCGCGATCACCGTCCGCAACGCCGCGACGGTGCGGGACGCGCTGACCGCCGGCCGTGCCTGCGCGCGCAACAACCTGCTCAAGACCGCCCTGTTCGGCAACGACCCCAACTGGGGTCGGGTGCTGGCGGCGATCGGCACCACCGACGCCGCCTTCGAGGCCGATGCCGTCGACGTCACCATCAACGGCGTCACCGTGTGCCGGGGTGGCTCGATCGGCGACCCGCGCGAGGGCGTCGACCTCACCGGACGCCAGATCACCATCGACGTCGACCTGAGGGCCGGCACCGAACAGGCCACGATCTGGACCAACGACCTGTCCATCGCCTACGTGCACGAGAACTCGGCCTACTCCACATGAGCGACGCCCTGAGCCCCGCGCAGGACCCCACCCCGCCCGACCTCGCCCCCGACCAGGTCTCCCCGGCCGGGGTGGCCGGTCCGCAGGACCCCACGCCACCCGACGTGCGCCCCGACGAGCTGTCGGCCGCCGGTCGCCGCGCCATCGGCACCCGCCGGGTGATGCGCACCCACGATCCCGAGGGCGACGCCCGCAAGGTCGCCGTCCTCACCGGTGCGCTGCCCTGGCTGCAGGAGTTCCACGGCAAGGTCGTGGTGATCAAGTACGGCGGCCACGCGATGGTCGACGAGGACTGCCGGCGGGCCTTCGCCGAGGACATGGTCTTCCTGCGGACCTGCGGGATCCTCCCGGTCGTCGTCCACGGCGGTGGGCCGCAGATCAGCGCCATGCTCAACCGGCTGGGCATCGCCAGCGAGTTCCGCGGTGGCCTGCGGGTGACCACGCCGGAGACGATCGACGTCGTCCGGATGGTGCTCACCGGCCAGGTCGGGCCCGAGGTGGTCGGGCTGATCAACTCCCACGGCCCGCTCGCCGTCGGCCTGTCCGGCGAGGACGGCGGCCTGTTCACCGCCGCCCGCACCCACGCGATCGTCGACGGCGAGCCGGTCGACGTCGGACTGGTCGGTGACGTCGTCGCGGTCGAGCCCGCGCCGGTCACCGCCCTGCTGGAGGCCGGGCACATCCCGGTCGTCGCCACCGTCGCCCCCGACGCCGACGGCCAGGTGCACAACGTCAACGCCGACACCGCCGCCGCGGCGCTCGCCGTCGCGCTCGGTGCGGTGAAGCTCGTCGTCCTCACCGACGTCGAGGGCCTTTACGCCAACTGGCCCGACCGCGACTCCCTGGTCGAGCAGATCGACGCCACCGAGCTGGCCGAGATCCTGCCGACCCTGGACGCCGGGATGATCCCGAAGATGGCCGCCTGCCTGCGGGCGGTCGAGGGCGGGGTGAAGCGGGCGACCGTCGTCGACGGCCGGCTGCCGCACGCCCTGCTGCTGGAGATGTTCACCACCGAGGGCACCGGGACGATGGTCGTCCCGGCCGAACCGACACCGGAGGGAGTGGCAGCACCGTGACGCACACCGAGGAGCTGTCGGCCCGCTGGTCGACGGTGATGATGGGCAACTACAAGACCCCGCCGGTCGCGCTCGCCCGTGGCGCCGGCGCCACCGTGTGGGACGTCGACGGCCGCGAGTACACCGACCTGCTCGGCGGCATCGCGACGACGATCCTGGGCCACGCGCACCCCGCCGTCGTGCACGCGATCACCGCGCAGGCGCAGCTGCTCGGGCACGTCTCCAACCTGGCCATGCACGAACCCGGCGTCCTGCTGGCCGAGCGGCTGCTGGAGCTGGCCGGCCGGCCCGGGCGGGTGTTCTTCTGCAACTCCGGCGCCGAGGCCAACGAGGCCGCGCTGAAGATCAGCCGGCTGACCGGCCGGTCCGAGGTGGTCACCGCGCTGGGCTCCTTCCACGGCCGGACCATGGGCGCGCTGGCGCTCACCGGCCAGCCGGGCAAGTCCGCGGCCTTCGCGCCGCTGCCCGGGGGCGTCCAGCACGTGCCCTACGGCGACGTCGAGGCGCTGCGGACGGCGGTGGGCGACCGGACGGCGATGGTGCTGCTCGAGCCGGTGCTGGGGGAGGGCGGTGTGCTGCCCGCCCCGGCCGGCTACCTGCCCGCCGCTGCCGCCGCGGCAACCGAGGCGGGGGCACTCTTCGCCGTCGACGAGGTGCAGACCGGTACCGGGCGCACCGGTCACTGGTTCGCCTCCCAGGCCGACGGCCTGCAGCCCGACGTCATCACCCTGGCCAAGGCGCTGGGCGGCGGGCTCCCGCTGGGCGCGGTGCTGGCGTTCGGCGGCGCCGCCGACCTGATGACCGCCGGGTCGCACGGTTCCACCTTCGGTGGCAACCCGATCGCGGCCGCCGCCGCGCTGGCGGTGCTGGACACCATCCGCGACGAGGGGCTGCTGGAGCGCGCCAAGGAGATCGAGCACCGGGTGACCGGCGCGATCGAGGCGCTCGGCCACCCGGGCATCGCCGGGGTCCGGGGGCGGGGCGCACTGCTCGGCATCGTGCTCACCGCCCCGGTCGCCGCCGCGGTGGAGGCCCAGCTGCGGGCCGCGGGCTTCCTCACCAACGCCGTCGCAGCCGACGCCGTCCGGCTCGCTCCGCCGCTGGTGGTCACCGACGCCCAGCTCGACGCCTTCGTGAGCGCGCTCCCGGCAGCGCTGGACGTCGCGCTCCAGGACGCCGACCAGTGACCCGGCACTTCACCAAGGACGACGACCTCACCCCGGCCGAGCAGGCCGAGGTCCTCGCGCTCGCCGCCCGGCTCAAGGCCGGCCGGCAGACCGCGGAGGCGCCCACGCCGCTGCGCGCGCCCAACGGCGCGCCGCGGACGGTCGCGGTGCTGTTCGACAAGCCCTCCACCCGGACGCGGATCAGCTTCTCGGTGGGGATCGCCGAGCTCGGCGGCTTCCCGCTGGTCATCGACTCGGGCACCAGCCAGCTGGGCCGCGGCGAACCGGTGGAGGACACCACCCGGGTGCTGGACCGGCAGGTCGCGGCGATCGTGTGGCGGACCTTCGGCCAGGACCGGCTGGAGACGATGGCCGCCACCAGCCGGGTGCCGGTCGTCAACGCCCTCACCGCCGAGTACCACCCGTGCCAGATCCTGGCCGACCTGCAGACCGTCGCCGAGCGCAAGGGCCGGCTGGCCGGCCTGACCTTCAGCTACCTGGGCGACGGCGCCAACAACATGGCGCACTCCTACCTGCTCGGCGGGGCGCTGGCCGGCATGCACGTGCGGATCGGCTCGCCGGAGGGCTTCCAGCCCGACCCGGCCGTGGTCAAGCGCGCCGCGGACATCGCGGCGGAGACCGGCGGCTCGGTGCGGTGGACCGCCGACCCGGCAGCCGCAGCCGACGCCGCCGACGTGCTTGTCACCGACACCTGGGTGTCGATGGGGCAGGAGGACGAGCACGCCGCCCGGATCGCGCCCTTCGAGCCCTACGCCGTCGACGAGGCATCGCTGGGCCGCGCCGCCGACGACGCCGTCGTCCTGCACTGCCTGCCGGCCTACCGCGGCAAGGAGATCGCCGCGGGGGTGATCGACGGCCCGCAGAGCGCGGTCTGGGACGAGGCGGAGAACCGGCTGCACGCGCAGAAGGCCCTGTTGCTCTGGCTGCTGGAGCGCAACGGGTGAGGCCCCGATGACCAGCGCGCTGAACCGGTCGGCGCGGCACGCCCGCATCGCCGAGCTGATCAACGCCGGCCCGGTCACCTCGCAGACCCACCTGGCCAAGCTGCTGGCCGAGTCCGGCGTCGAGGTCACCCAGGCCACGCTGTCGCGGGACCTGGAGGAGCTCGGCGCGGTGAAGCTCCGCGGCTCCGACGGCGCCCCGGCGTCCTACGTGCTGCCGCCGGAGAACGCGCCGCTGCGGCCGGCCCAGGCCGCGCCCGCACGCCTCAGCCGGCTGCTGGCCGACCTGCTCACCAGCGCGGAGGGCAGCGCCAACCTGGCGGTCCTGCGCACCCCGCCGGGCGCCGCCCAGTTCCTCGCCTCCGGCCTGGACAAGGTGGGCCTGCCCGACGTGCTGGGCACCATCGCCGGCGACGACACCCTGCTGGTCGTCTCCCGCCGCCCCGACGGCGGGGCGGCCCTGGCCGAGCGGCTGCGGGCGCTGGCCGGGGGCACCCCCGCCGCACACCCGGACCCGGCGTCCGACAGCATCGACGACGTGGAAGAGAGCGTGCAGTGACCGACCCGGCAGCGACCGCGGCGAACCAGACCCGGCTGTGGGGCGGCCGCTTCGGCGGCGGCCCGTCGGCGGCGATGGCCGCGTTGTCGAAGTCCACCCACTTCGACTGGCAGCTGGCCCCCTTCGACCTGGCCGGGTCCCGGGCGCACGCCCGCGTGCTGCACCGGGCCGGGCTGCTGACCGACGACGAGCTGCCCCGCATGATCGGCGCGCTCACCGAGCTGTCGACCGAGGTGGCCGACGGCACGTTCACCGCCATCGCTGCCGACGAGGACGTGCACGAGGCCCTCGAACGCGGGCTCACCGAGAAGCTCGGCGCGCTCGGCGGCAAGCTGCGGGCCGGCCGCAGCCGCAACGACCAGATCGCCACCGACCTGCGGCTGTACCTCCGCCACCACGTCCGGACGCTGGTCGCCGAGCTGTCCTCCCTGGAGTACGCACTCGTGGGGCTGGCCGACCGCTACCGCGACGTGCCGGCGCCGGGGATGACCCACCTGCAGCACGCCCAGCCGGTGCTCTTCGCCCACCAGTTGCTGGCCCACGCGCACGCCATCACCCGCGACGTCGACCGCCTGCGCGACTGGGACCGGCGCACCGCGGTGAGCCCCTACGGCTCCGGCGCGCTGGCCGGCTCGTCCCTGCCGCTCGACCCCGACGCCGTGGCCGCCGAGCTCGGTTTCGACCGCGCGTCGGACAACTCCATCGACGGGGTCAGCGACCGCGACTTCGCCGCGGAGTTCGCCTTCGCCGCGGCGCTGATCGGCGTGCACCTGTCCCGGCTGGGGGAGGAGGTGGTGCTCTGGACGTCGACCGAGTTCGGCTGGGCCCGCCTCGACGACGCCTGGGCCACCGGGTCGTCGATCATGCCGCAGAAGAAGAACCCCGACATCGCCGAGCTGGCCCGCGGGAAGTCCGGGCGGTTCGTGGGCAACCTGACCGGCCTGCTGACCATGCTCAAGGGCCTGCCGCTGGCCTACGACCGGGACCTGCAGGAGGACAAGGAGCCGGTCTTCGACTCCATGGAGCAGCTGCTCCTGCTGCTGCCCGCGGTGACCGGCATGATCGCCACGCTCACGCTGCGGCCCGAGGTGCTCGAGGCGGCCGCGCCGCAGGGGTTCGCGCTGGCCACCGACGTCGCCGAGTGGCTGGTGCGCCAGGGCGTGCCCTTCCGGTCCGCGCACGAGATCAGCGGTGCGATGGTCGCCTTCTGCGAGGGGGCCGGCCTGGAGCTCGACCAGCTGGACGACGACCAGCTCGCCGGCATCGACGAGCGGCTCACCCCAGAGGTGCGCTCGGTGCTCTCCGTCCCGGGCGCACTCGCCGCCCGCAAGGCGCGTGGGGGCACCGCACCGGAGCGGGTGGCCGAGCAGCTGGCCTCACTGGCCGAGCAGGCCCGCCAGCACGCCGACTGGGCCACGGCCTCCCCGGTGGCGGCGGCGCTCTGACCGGGTCGCCGCCCGCCGCCCGGCCCGGGCCGCTCCTCACCGCCGAGGAGCTGCTCGGGCCGGTCGACGACGTCGCGCGTGCTCTGCTCGGTTGCTGGGTGGTCACCGACCGCCCCGAGGGGCAGGTGGCCCTCCGGCTGACCGAGGTCGAGGCCTACTCCGGGCAGGGGGAGGACCCGGCCTCGCACGCACACCGGGGGCCCACCCCGCGGGCGGAGATCATGTTCGGCCCCCCGGGTCGGCTGTACGTCTACTTCAGCTACGGCGTGCACTGGTGCGCCAACGTCGTGGTCGGCCCGGAGGGGCGCGGCTCCGCGGTGCTCATGCGCGCGGGGGAGGTGGTGGCGGGGGAGTCCCTGGCGCGGGAACGCCGCCCGGCCGCGAAGGTCGTGCGCGACCTGGCCCGGGGGCCGGCACGGCTGACCCAGGCCCTGGCCATCGGCCCCGATGACCGGGGTGCCCACCTGCTCGACCCGGCGTCCGCCGTGCGCCTGCACCACGGGAACGCGCCGACGGCCGTCTCCACCGGGCCGCGGGTCGGGATCAGCGTGGCGACCGAGCTGCCCTGGCGGTTCTGGGAGACCGACGCCCCGTCGGTGAGCGTGTTCCGGGCGGGTGGGAAGCCGCGGCGGGGGAGCGCCAGGCAGGATGGACGACCGTGACCTCCGCGCCTTCCGTGATCGACGAGCTGCACCGCCGCGGGCTGATCGCCCAGAGCACCGACGAGGACGCCCTGCGCGCCCACCTCGCGGAGGGCCCGGTCACCTACTACTGCGGCTTCGACCCGACGGCCGAGAGCCTGCACGTCGGTCACCTGCTCCAGTTCATGGTGCTGCGCGCGCTGCAACGGGCCGGACACCAGCCGGTGGTGCTCGTGGGTGGGGCCACCGGCCTGATCGGTGACCCGCGCATGACCGCCGAGCGCCAGCTGAACGACCGGGCGACGGTGGCCGGCTGGGTGGACCGGATCCGCGCCCAGGTGGCCCCCTTCCTGGAGCAGCCGGTGCACGAAGACCCGTCGCGGCGGGCGCCGGTCTACGTGGACAACCTCGAGTGGACCGGGCAGCTGTCGGCCCTGGACTTCCTGCGGGACATCGGCAAGCACTTCCGGGTCGGCCGGATGCTGGCCAAGGAGGCGGTGTCGGCCCGGCTCAACAGCGAGGCCGGGATCAGCTTCACCGAGTTCAGCTACCAGCTGCTGCAGGCCAACGACTACCTCGAGCTGTTCCGCCGCCACGACGTGACGCTGCAGAGCGGCGGCTCCGACCAGTGGGGGAACCTGACCGCCGGGATCGACCTGCTGCGCCGGGTCGAGGGGGTGACCGGGCACGCGCTGACCACCCCGCTGGTCACCAAGTCCGACGGCCAGAAGTTCGGCAAGAGCGAGGGGGGAGCCGTGTGGCTCGACCCCACCCTGACGTCGCCCTACGCCTTCTTCCAGTTCTGGTTGAACGCCGACGACGTCGATGCCCGGGCCTGGCTCCCGCTCTTCTCCGAGCGTCCTGCCGAGGAGGTCGCCGCCCTGATCGCCGAGTCGGAGGAGCGGCCGGCGTCCCGCGCGCCGCAACGCGCCCTGGCCGAGGAGCTCACGCGACTGGTGCACGGGCCGCGGGAACTGGCCCAGGCGGAGGCCGCCGGCCGGGCACTGTTCGGACGCGCGGAGCTGACCGACCTGGACCCGCAGACCCTGACCGCCGCGCTCACCGAGGCCGGCTCGGTCGAGGTCGACGACCCCGCCGTTCCGGTCGCCACCCTGCTGCAGCAGGCGGGGCTGGCAACGTCGCTGTCCGATGCGCGCCGCACCGTCAAGGAGGGCGGGGCGTACGTCAACAACGTCCGGGTCGGCGATGCCGACGCGGTGCCGGCCGCCGGCGACTGGCTCCCGGGTGGGTGGCTGGTGCTCCGCAAGGGCAAGCGCTCCATCGCCGGTGTGCACTGCCCCGGGGCCGCCTGACCGGGTCCGAGCGGGGAGCCGCCGGAGGCGTGTGAACGCGAGGTGACGGCGACGTTCCGATCAGGTGGCGCGGGTCACCACCTCACCGGTTTGACACCCGCCGCGAGGGCCGCGTAAGTTTCTCTCTGCGCCGGGAACGAGCCGCGAGGCCGGGAACGAGCGCCGAGAGCAAGACACCAAGCCGAAGACGACGGCCGAGAGGCCAGGTTCTTCGCGCGTCCGCTCCTTGAGAACTCAACAGCGTGCCGAAAGTCAGTGCCATATAGTTAAACCCCCATTCGGCCTGGTCGTTTTGCGATTGGGTTGGGGATTCCTTTGGTTGATTGACATCGAGAGTGCTAGCTCTCGGTTCTCAGCCGTGGGTTGAATTCATCTACGGAGAGTTTGATCCTGGCTCAGGACGAACGCTGGCGGCGTGCT
>NZ_JBJHAG010000027.1:0-53013 GCF_054050925.1 Modestobacter sp. SYSU DS0657
AGCACGCCGCCAGCGTTCGTCCTGAGCCAGGATCAAACTCTCCGTAGATGAATTCAACCCACGGCTGAGAACCGAGAGCTAGCACTCTCGATGTCAATCAACCAAAGGAATCCCCAACCCAATCGCAGAACGACCAGGCCGAATGGGGGTTTAACTATATGGCACTGACTTTCGGCACGCTGTTGAGTTCTCAAGGAGCGGACGCGCACGAAACCCGACCGAATCTCTCCGGCCATCGTTCGCGGCGGCTTGTTCCACGTTACGCCGTGCACGGCTCGCTGTCACACCCGGGGGTCTGACCTCGCGGCTCCCGGCCCTTTCGGCCCGGTCTCGCTCGGCGCAGAAAGAAAGTTACGTGGCCGGAGGGGGCTCGTCAAACCGCAGGTGGCCATCTGGTGCACGTTCCGCCTCCCATGGGACGGGTTGCACGGCGAACGCGCAGGTCAGCGCCGTGCAGTCGACGCTGGAATGCGAGCCAGGTCACGTGCTGCGAGCCCGTTCGAGCGCCGCAGGAGCCCCCCGTGCACCACGGGGAGGTGCTCAGAGGCCCAGGAGGGACTCGATCCCGACCGTCAGGCCGGGGCGGTTGCGGACCTCGCGCACGGCCAGGAGGACGCCGGGCATGAAGGACGCCCGGTCGTAGGAGTCGTGCCGCAGGGTCAGCGTCTCCCCCGCCGCGCCCATCAGGACCTCCTGGTGCGCGACCAGTCCGGTCAACCGGACCGCGTGCACGGGGACCCCCTCGACGTCCGCGCCCCGGGCGCCCGGCAGGGAGTCCGATTCGCGGGTCGCGTCCGGCGCGTCCGGGACACCGGCCGCCCGCCGGGCCGCAGCGACCAGGCGGGCGGTGCGCGCGGCGGTGCCGGACGGGGCGTCGACCTTGGCCGGGTGGTGCAGTTCCACGATCTCCACCGAGGGGAAGAAGCGGGCGGCCTCCTGGGCGAAGCGCATGAGCAGCACGGCGCCGATGCCGAAGTTCGGCGCGATGAGCACCCCGAGGTCGGGCTTGGGCTGCAACCACTGGGCGATCGTCGCCAGGCGCTCCTCGTCGAAGCCCGTCGTCCCCACCACGCAGTGGATGTTCTGGTCGATGCAGAAGCGGATGTTCTCCATGACCGAGTCCGGGCGGGTGAAGTCCACGACCACCTGTGCGCCGGCGTCGGCGACGTTGAACAGCCAGTCCCGCTCGTCGACCATGGCGACGAGCTCCATGTCCTCGGCCGCGTCGACGGCGCGGCACACCTCGGTGCCCATCCGGCCCCGTGCGCCCAGCACGCCGACCGGGATGAGCGGGGCCTCCCCGGCGGGGGCCTCGGCGGCGGACACGGTCGGGGTGGGGGGTGTGCTCACCCCGCGATGCTCACCAACCCGGCCGCCCGGCGCAAGGCGGCCCACCCGGCGGCAGCAGATCAGCTCACGGTCGTGCGGCGTCGGCGGGTGAACGCCGTCCAGACCGCCAGGCCGAGGACCAGCCCGACCACGTCGGCGAGCAGGTCGCCCACGGAGGCGTTCCGGCCCACCATGTCGGTTCCCTGGAGCAGCTCGCTCACCGCGGCGTAGAGCACGAGCGTGCCGGCCAGGACGGCACGACCGATGCCCGCCCAGCGTCCGCTGCCCGCCAGCGCGGCGAAGAGCAGCAGGTGGACCAGCTTGTCCACGCCGGGCGGGCTGTCCGGCACGCCGCCTGGCGGTGCGAACAGCACCGCCAGGGAGACCAGGACGGTGACGGCGAGGACGCCCCGGGACAGGGCGCCGTGCATCCGCAGCGGTGAGGACACCGCTCAGCCCAGGAGCGCGTCGAGGTCGCGCTCGCGGTACGGGCCGACGACGGCCAGGCAGGTGGGGCGGGTCAGCAGGTCGGCGGCGACCGACCGCACCTGCTCCTCGTCGACCGAGTCCAGCCGCTCCAGCACGGTGCGGACCGGCAGGTACTCCCCGTAGGAGAGCTCGCTCTTGCCCAGCCGGCTCATCCGCGAGCCGGTGTCCTCCAACCCCAGCACGAGCCCGCCCTTCAGCTGCCCACGGCCACGGGCCACCTCGTCGCTGCGCAGCCCGCGGGCGGCCACCTCGGCGAGCTCCGCACGCACCAGTCGGAGCACCTCCGGAACCCGCTTGGGCGAGCAGCCGGCGTACACCGAGAAGGTGCCCGTGCCCGCGTAGTGGGTGAGCGACGAACCGACGCTGTACACCAGCCCGCGCTTCTCGCGGACCTCCTGGAACAGCCGGGAGCTCATCCCCCCGCCGACGGCGGCGTCGAGCACCGCCGCGGCGTACCGGCGGTCGTCGAGCCGTGGGAGGCCGACGCTCCCCAGCAGCAGGTGGGTCTGCTCGGTCCGCCGGTGGATCAGTCCGGCCGGGCGGGCCGGCCCGTCCGGCCGGTCGTCGCCCGACCGCAGCGGGTCCGGTCCCCCGGTCCCGGTCAGCCGGTCGCCGAACGCCGCGGTCACCAGGTCCACCACCTGCTGGTGGTCGACACGTCCCGCGGCCGAGACCACGATCGAGGGGACCCGGTAGCGCGAGCGGTACCAGCCGTCGACGTCGTCGCGGGTCAGCGCCTCGATCGACTCGATGGTGCCGAGCACCGACCGGCCCAGCGGGGAGTCGCCGAACAGGGTCTCGGAGAACAGGTCGTGCACGGCGTCGGCGGGCTCGTCGTCGCGCATGGCGATCTCCTCGAGCACCACCGTGCGCTCGGACTCGAGGTCCGGGGCGGTGTTGAGCGCCTCGGTGACCAGGTCACCGAGGAGCGTGACCGCCAGCGGCAGGTCGCTGGCGAGCACGTTCGCGTAGTAGCAGGTGTGCTCCTTGGCGGTGAAGGCGTTCATCTCACCGCCCACGGCGTCCATCGCCGTGGCGATCTCCAGCGCCGTGCGGCTGCGCGTGCCCTTGAACAGCAGGTGCTCGAGGAAGTGCGAGGAGCCCCCCAGCGCCGGGCTCTCGTCCCGGGATCCGACGCCGACCCAGATGCCCAGGGTCGCCGAGAGGACACCCGGCATGGACTCGGTGACCACCCGGAGCCCCCCGGGCAGCTCCGTCCGCTCCACCCGGCCGCCGACCTCGTCGACGTCCAGCACCTGCGTCGTGCCGGCGGTGAGACCGGCCGGGGCCGGGACGGACGCCGCAGCGCCCGTCCCGGCCCCGGTCAGGCCGTCCGAGGTGGTCACGCCTCCGCGGGCGTGGCGTCGGCGGCCGGAGCCGCGTCGCCGGCGGCGGCCGCGTCACCCTCGGCGACCGGCACCAGGCTGATCTTGCCGCGGGCGTCGATGTCGGTGATCTCCACCTGGAGCTTGTCACCGACGTTCGCGACGTCCTCGACCTTGGCGATCCGCTTGCCGCCACCGAGCTTGCTGATGTGCACCAGGCCGTCGCGGCCGGGCAGCAGCGAGACGAACGCACCGAAGGCGGTCGTCTTCACCACGGTGCCGAGGAACCGCTCGCCGACCTTGGGCAGCGTCGGGTTGGCGATCGCGTTGATCCGGTCGACCGCGGCCTGGGCCGAGGGGCCGTCGGAGGCGCCGACGTAGATCGTGCCGTCGTCCTCGATGGTGATGTCGGCGCCGGTCTCGTCCTGGATCGCGTTGATCATCTGGCCCTTCGGGCCGATGACCGCGCCGATCTTGTCGACCGGGATGCGCACCGTGGTCACCCGCGGGGCGTACGGGCTCATCTCGTCGGGGCCGTCGATCGCCTCGAGCATGACGTCGAGGATGTGCAGCCGGGCCGCGCGGGCCTGGGTCAGCGCACCGGCGAGGACGTCGGAGGGGATGCCGTCGAGCTTCGTGTCCAGCTGGAGGGCCGTGACGAAGTCCTTGGTGCCGGCGACCTTGAAGTCCATGTCACCGAAGGCGTCCTCGGCACCGAGGATGTCGGTCAGCGCGACGTACTCGGTCTTGCCGTCGACCTCGTCGGAGACCAGGCCCATGGCGATGCCGGCCACCGGGGCCTTCAGCGGCACACCGGCGTTCAGCAGGGCCAGCGTCGAGGCGCAGACCGAGCCCATCGAGGTGGAGCCGTTGGAGCCGAGGGCCTCGGAGACCTGACGGATCGCGTAGGGGAACTCCTCGCGGTCGGGCAGCACCGGCAGCAGCGCACGCTCGGCAAGCGCGCCGTGCCCGATCTCGCGGCGCTTGGGCGAGCCCACCCGGCCGGTCTCACCGGTGGAGTAGGGCGGGAAGTTGTAGTTGTGCATGTACCGCTTGCGGGTGACCGGGTTCAGCGTGTCCAGCTGCTGCTCCATGCGGAGCATGTTCAGCGTGGTGACGCCCAGGATCTGGGTCTCGCCGCGCTCGAACAGCGCCGAACCGTGCACCCGCGGGAGCACCTCGACCTCGGCCGACAGCGGCCGGATGTCGGTGAGGCCGCGGCCGTCGATGCGGATCTTGTCGCGCAGGATGCGCTGCCGGACGACCTTCTTGGTGACGGCACGGAAGGCCCCGGAGATCTCCTTCTCGCGGCCCTCGAACTGGCCGGCCAGCGCGGCCTTGACCTCGTCCTTGAGGGCGTCGGTGGCCTCCTCGCGCTCCTGCTTGCCGGCGATCGCCTGGGCGACGGCGAGCTTCTCGGCGGCCTGGGCCTCGACGGCGGCGTAGACGTCGTCGGAGTAGTCCAGGAAGCGGGGGAAGTGCGCCTCGGGCTTGGCGGCCTTGCCGGCCAGCTCGGACTGCGCCTGGCACAGCGCCTTGATGAACGGCTTGGCGGCCTCGAGGCCCTGGGCCACGACCTCCTCGGTCGGGGCGGTGGCCCCACCGGCGACCAGCTCGACGGTCTTCTCGGTGGCCTCGGCCTCGACCATCATGATCGCGACATCGCCGTCGGGCAGGACCCGGCCGGCCACGACCATGTCGAAGACGGCGTCCTCGAGTTCGGCGTGGGTCGGGAAGCCCACCCACTGGCCGTTGATCAGCGCCACCCGGGTGCCGCCGATCGGGCCGGAGAACGGCAGGCCGGAGAGCTGGGTGGAGGCCGACGCGCCGTTGATGGCGAGCACGTCGTACAGGTGGTCGGGGTCCAGGGACAGCACCGTGATGACGACCTGGACCTCGTTGCGCAGGCCCTTGGCGAAGGTCGGGCGCAGCGGGCGGTCGATCAGCCGGCAGGTGAGGATCGCGTCCTCGGACGGGCGGCCCTCGCGGCGGAAGAACGAACCGGGGATCTTCCCGAGCGAGTACATCCGCTCCTCGACGTCCACCGTGAGCGGGAAGAAGTCGAACTGCTCCTTGGGCTGGCGGCCTGCCGTGGTGGCCGACAGCAGCGTGGTGTCGCCCATGGTGGCGACGACGGAGCCGGCGGCCTGCTTGGCGAGACGGCCGGTCTCGAAGGTGACGGTGCGGGAGCCGAGGGCCCCGTTGTCGATCACCGCGGTCGCGGTGTAGACGCCGTCCTCGGCGTCGAAGTCGGTGGTCTCTGTGCTGGGTGCGGACATCGTGTCCTCTTCCTACGTCGCATACGGCGACGTCCTCTTCGCGGCGGGCTGCGCCGGCTCTCCTCCGGGGCGACCGGTCTTCGATCGAAGCTCCCGGGTGTCGTGTGCCCGCACCGGGTGCGGGCCGAACGTGCCCGGGGGCCACTACCGAGGACCGGCCCGCTGGTGGGGGACGGCAGACCGCCGGTGGGCCCGTGCGGCGGGTGCCGCACGAGTGAGGGGACCGTCCCGGCGTGCCGGAGCGGTCCCCTCGGTGGTGCTAGCGGCGCAGGCCGAGCCGCTCGATGAGCGAGCGGTACCGGTTGATGTCGGTCTTCGCCAGGTAGTTCAGCAGCCGCCGGCGGCGGCCGACCAGCAGGAGCAGGCCCCGCCGGCTGTGGTGGTCGTGCTTGTGCATCTTGAGGTGCTCGGTCAGGTCGCTGATCCGTCGGGTCAGCATCGCGACCTGCACCTCGGGGGAACCGGTGTCGTTCTCGACCGTCGCGTACTCGGTCATGATCTGCTTCTTCGTCGCGCTCTCCAGCGCCATGGTGCCTCCAGGGCAGGTCACGTGTGGCCCCCGGTCTGTGTCACGGGGGCAGCATGCACACACGTCGGTCACCCGACGTCCGCGCCAAGGTTACACACCGGTCACAGCCGACGCCGACGGCCGGTCAGGTCAGACCCAGCACCGCACGGGTCCGGGCGACGTCCTCGGCCATCGCCACGAGCAGTTCCGGGACGCCCGGGAAGGCGGTCATCGGGCGGAGCCGCTCGGCGAACTCGACCCCGACGTGCTCGCCGTAGAGGTCGCCGTCGAAGTCGAGCAGGTGCGCCTCGACCGTGCGGCGGGCGCCGGCGAACGTGGGGTTGGAGCCCACCGAGATCGCCGCGGGGTGCCGGGCCCCGCTGGCCCCGGTCTGGTGGTCGCGCAGCACCAGGTGCCCGGCGTAGACACCGTCGGCCGGGACGGCGGTGTGCGCCGGGCTCTCCACGTTGGCCGTCGGGTACCCCAGCTCACGGCCCCGCCGGTCCCCGCGCACGACGATGCCGTCGACCCGGTGCGGCCGGCCCAGCGCCAGCGCCGCCGACGTCATGTCGCCGGCGGCCACGCAGGCGCGGATGTACGTGGAGGAGATCGTGACGTCGCCACCGCCGACCGGGTCGGGTGCCTGCGCGACGCTGGCCAGGTCGACCCCCTCGACGCTGAACCCGAACCGGCGGCCCTCCGCGGTCAGGGTGGCCACCGTGCCGGCGGCCTTGTGCCCATAGGTGAAGTTGCGGCCGACGACGACCCGCGCGGCGTGCAGGTGCTCGACCAGCACGGTGTGGGTGAACTCGCCGGGGTCGAGCCGGCTGAACTCCTGGGTGAAGGGCAGCACGCACATCGCGTCCACGCCGAGGGCGGCCACCAGCTCGGCCTTGCGATCGGCCGAGGTGAGGATCGCCGGGTGGGACCCGGGGCGGACCACCTCCGACGGGTGCGGGTCGAAGGTGAGCAGCAGCGCCGGGCGGCCCATCGCGCGGGCGCGGGCCACCGCGGCACCGATCAGCTGCTGGTGCCCCCGGTGGACCCCGTCGTACATGCCGATGGTCACCACCGTGCGCCCTAGGTCACCGGGCGTGGCGTCCAGCCCGCGCCAGCGCAGCACGTCGCTCCCCCGTACCGGCCGGCTCAGGAGGCGGCGGGGACGCGGTGCAGCCAGCCGTGGGTGTCGGCCACCCGGCCGTGCTGGACGTCGAGCAGGTGCTCGCGCAGCCGCATGGTGAGCGGGCCGGGCTCGCCGTTGCCGACGACGAAGTCACCGGTGCGCGCCTTGACCGAGCCGACCGGGGTGATCACCGCGGCGGTGCCGCAGGCGAAGGTCTCGGTGATCGTGCCGTCGGCCACCCCGGCCCGCCACTCCTCGACGCTGAACTTCCGCTCGGTCACGGTGTGCCCCAGTTCGCGGGCGACGGTGACCAGTGAGTCACGGGTGATGCCGGGGAGCAGCGTGCCGGTGAGCTCGGGGGTGACCAGCTCGGCGTCGTCGCCGGCGCCGAGGACGAAGAACAGGTTCATCCCGCCCATCTCCTCGACGTACTTCTTCTCCACGGCGTCCAGCCACACGACCTGGTCGCAGCCGGCTGCGATGGCCTGCTCCTGGGCCAGCAGGCTGGCGGCGTAGTTGCCGGCGCACTTGACGTCGCCGGTGCCCCCGGGAGCCGCGCGGATGTAGTCCTCGGAGAGGTAGACCGACACCGGGTGCACCCCGCGCGGGAAGTAGGCACCGGCCGGGCTGGCGATGACCACGAAGAGGTACTCGTGCGCCGGCCGGACGCCGAGGAAGGGCTCGACCGCGAGCTGGTAGGGGCGCAGGTAGAGCGTCTGGTCGGGGCCGGTGGGCACCCAGTCGCGGTCGGCGTCGACCAGCGCGTCGACAGCGGTGAGGAAGGCGTCCTCGGGCACCGGCGGCATGGCCAGCCGGCGGGCACTGCGGGCGAAGCGGGCGGCGTTGGCCTCCGGGCGGAAGGTGGCCACGCTGCCGTCGGGCTGGGCGTAGGCCTTGAGCCCCTCGAAGATCGACTGGGCGTAGTGCAGCGCGGCGGCGCTCGGGTCGAGCTGCAGCGGCGCGTAGGCGGTGAGCCGGGCGTCGACCCAACCCTCGCCAGCCCGGTACCGGGCCACGAACATCGAGTCGGTGAAGTGCCGCCCGAAGCCCGGGTCGGCCAGCACGGCCGCGCGCTCGACGGTGGGCCGGCGCGGCACGTCCTCCGCGACCACCGGCACGCCGTCGGTGAAGACCCGAGCGGAGGTACGGCTGTCGGCGAGCGTGTCGGTCATGGCTCCCACCTGCTGGTGCTCGTGCTGGCGCGGTGCCCGGCGGGTGCCGGGCCGCCCCGTCACCCTAGTCCGCAGCTCCCGTGCGGCCAGTGGCACCGGGGCGGCCCACCCCGCGGACGGGGGAGCTCAGCTCTTCTCGCCGTGCGGACCGGAGGACTGGACGACCTCGTAGCTCCACAGGTGGTTCTTCGACCGCTCCGCGGCGGGGGCGAGCGTGTCGCCTCCGCCGGCGTGGGCGCGGTCGAAGTCCTGGCTGGACTGCCAGGCCTGGTAGGCCTCCTCGCTGGTCCACCGGGTGTAGACGAGGTAGGCATCGGTGCCCTCGACGGGGCGCAGCAGCTCGAACCACTCGAAGCCCTCGGTGGTCTCCACGGCGCCGGCCCGGCCCCGGAACCGCTCCTCGAACCGCTCGCGCTTGTCCTCCGGCATGGTCACCACGTTGATCTTCACGACGCTCATGCCCCGCATCCTGCCCGCCCGGCCGGGAACCGACACGCCGGGTGCGCCAGACTCCGGCCACGGGCCAGCAGCCGCGCACCACCGACCTCGGGCTCGCCCGGCTCGACCCGGACCCGGCCGCCCGCTGGTCGGGTCCGCTCACGCCCCGCAGGTGCCGCCGCGATCAGGCCTGCGGGAAGCCGACGGCGACCCGCGCCACCGGGCCGGCGTCCTCGACCAGGGCCACCAGCCGGCCGTCGGGGGCGATCGCGGCGTGCAGGCCGGGTGCGCCGGTGGCCGGCACCCGCTGGCCGTAGCCGAGGGCGACGGCCTCCTCCGCGGTGAGCTCGCGGGCCGGGAAGACCGCGCGGGCCGCCTCGGCCAGCGGCAGCACGCCGGGGCCGCTCCCCCGTTCGCCCAGCGCCCCGGCGGCCTCCTCGACCGGCCGGGCCTGGCCGGTGTCGAAGGGCCCGGAGGACGTGCGCCGCAGTGCGGTGAGGTGCCCGCCGACGCCGAGGGCCGCACCGACGTCCCGGGCGATCGCCCGGATGTAGGTGCCGGTGCTGCAGGAGACGGTGACCTCGACGTCGACCAGGTCCGGGGCCGGCCGGGTCACCCGGTGGACGTCGATGGCGTGCACGGTGACCGACCGGGCGGCCAGCTCGACCTCCTCACCGGCCCGCACCCGGTCGTAGGAGCGCCGTCCGTCGACCTTGACCGCGCTGACCGATGAGGGCACCTGCTGGAGGGGCCCGACCTGGGCGGCCAGGGCGGCCCGCACGGCGTCCTCGGTGACCCCGGCGGCCGACGTGGTGTCGGTGACCTCCCCCTCCCGGTCGTCGGTCACCGTCGACTGCCCGAGCCGGAGGGTGGCCGCGTAGACCTTGTCGGAGCCGGCCAGGTGACCCAGCAGCCGGGTGGCGGCCCCCACCCCGAGCACCAGCAGGCCGGTGGCCATGGGGTCGAGCGTGCCGGCGTGGCCGACCTTGCGCACCGACAGCACCCGGCGGGCGCGGGCCACGACGTCGTGGGAGGTCATGCCGCCGGGCTTGTCGACCAGCAGCAGGGACGGCGGGACGTCGGCATCCGGTCTCTTGGGACTCACGTCGTCACCGTCTCACCCAGCCAGGCGCTGCCCCGCACCCGCCAGCCGACCGCGACCAGCCGCAGCACGATGAAGAGGGTCAGCCCGCTCCACACCCCGGTCAGCCCCCAGTCCAGCCAGCCGGACAGCAGTGACAGCGGCACGAAGCCCACCAGCGCCGACCCGACGGTGACCGTGCGGAGCCAGGCGACGTCGCCGGCGCCCATGAGCACGCCGTCGAGGGCGAAGGCCGCGCCCGCCAGCGGCTGCATCAAGGCCAGGAACCACCAGACCACCCCGGTCTGGGCGAGCACCGCGGGGTCGTCGGTGAACAGCCCGGGCAGCGCCGGGCGCAGCAGGAGCAGCAGCGCCGCCACCAGCACGCCGGTGCCCAGACCCCAGCGGAGGACCCGGGCCGCCGTGCGGCGGGCATCGGCCGGCCGGGCGGCGCCGAGGGCGTGCCCGACCAGGGTCTGCGCGGCGATGGCGTAGGCGTCCAGCACCAGGGCGAGGAACAGCCACAGCTGCAGGGCGATCTGGTGGGCGGCCAGCTGCGCGGTGCTCGCGCGGGCCACGACCGCCGCCGCCGCCGCGAACGCCAGCTGCAGGACCGCCGCCCGCACGAGCAGGTCCCGGCCGAGCACCAGCTGCCCCCGCAGCGCCGCGGAACGGGGGCGCCAGTCGATCCCGTGCCGGGCCACCTCCCGGGCCAGTGACCAGCCGAACAGCGCTGCGGCGACGGCCTGACCGGTCACGTTCGCCACGGCGGAGCCGACCAGGCCCAGGCCGGCCGCGTGCACCAGCAGGGGGCACAGCACCAGGCTGACGAGGCTGCCGGCCAGCACGTAGCCCATCGGCCGGCGGAGCTCCTGCACGCCGCGCAGCCAGCCGTTGCCGGCCAGGGCGACCAGGAGCAGCGGCAGGCCGGCGCTGGCCACCCGCAGCCACTGCTCACCGGCGGCGGCGACCGGCCCGGCACCGCCGGCCATCAGCCGGGTGAGCGGCCCGGCCAGCAGCTGGAGCAGCATCGCGCCCCCCAGGCCGAGGCACCCGGCCAGCCAGGTGGCCTGGACCCCCTCGGCGACGGCGCCGGCCCGGTCCCCGGCGCCCGCCCGTCGGGCGGCGCGGGCGGTGGTGCCGTAGGCGAGGAAGTTCAGCAGTCCGGCGACGACCGCCAGGACGCCACCTCCGACGGCCAGGCCGCCCAGGGCGACCGTGCCCAGGTTGCCGACCACGGCGGTGTCGACGAGCAGGTACAGCGGCTCGGCGGCGAGCACGACCAGCGCGGGCGCCGCCAGCGACGGGATGCTCCGCTCGGCCGCGGGCGGGCCGGCCTCGGTCATGCCCGGCCGAGCTCCGACCGCAGCTGGTCGACGGTGCCCTCCAGGTCGAGCGCGGAGGTGTACCCGGCGGCCGCGCGGTGCCCGCCGCCCCCGAGGGCGATCGCGACCCGGGACACGTCGGTGGCGCCCCGGGAGCGCATGGAGACCACCCAGCTGCCGTCGTCGTGCCCCTTGACCACGGCGGCGACGTCGGCCTCGGCGGTGGCCCGGACCACGTCGACCAGCGCCTCGAGCTGGTCGGCGGCCAGCCCGTGCCCGCGCGCCTCGGCCGCGGTGGCCCAGGTCCACACCAGGCCCTCGCCGACCCCGGTCTCCAGCTGGGCCCGGCCGGTGACCTGGGACAGCAGCCCCAGCCAGCCGAAGGGCGCGGTGTCGAACAGCCGCCGGCTGATCGCGGCGTGGTCGATGCCGGTGCGCAGCAGCCGCGCGGCCAGCTCGTGGGTGCCGGGGGCGGTGTTGCCGAAGCGGAAGGACCCGGTGTCGGCGGCCAGCCCGGCGTACAGGCAGGTGGCCAGCTCCCGGTCCAGCGCGACGTCGAGCCCGTCCAGGATCTCGGCGACCAGCGCGACGGTCGCCGCGGCGTGCGGCTCGACCAGCCGCACCTGGCCGAAGCCGGGGTTGCTGGCGTGGTGGTCGACGACCACGGAGCGCCCGGCGGACGCCAGCAGCGGGGCGAGCTCGCCCAGCCGGCCGGGTGAGGCGGCGTCCAGGCTCACGAAGACGTCGACCGCGGCCGGCACGGTCGCCGGGTCGGTCAGCCGGTCGGCGCCGGGCAGCCAGGCGAGCGAGTCGGGCAGGGTGAACGGTGCCGGGAAGGTGGCGACCACGCGGGCACCCCGACGGCGCAGCCCCTCGGCCAGGGCCAGGGTGCTGCCCAGCGCGTCGGCGTCGGGCTGCACGTGCCCGGAGAGCACGACCGTCGCGCCCCCGTCGGCCGCCTCCGCCAGCACCCGCACCGCGGCCGCCAGCGGGGCGGAGACGGTGGCGGTCACGGGGTTCCGTCGGGCCCGGGGTCGGCGTGCGGGGGCTGCTGCGGCTCGGCGGAGATGTCGCCACCGCCGACCGGGTAGGTGCTGCCGTCGTCGGGCTCGTCGGCGGCGATGCTCGGGACCTCCCCGATCTCCCCGCGCTTGCCGCCCGCGGTCGGGTCGCCGGTGGCCGGCTCCTCCCGCCCGCCCAGGGTCACCCGTGGCTCGTCGGGGCCCTCGGGGTCGATCGGGTCGCTGGTCTCGGTCACGTGGCGCTCCGGGGGGTCGCCGGCGCGTCGGCCGGGTCGGTGAGCTCGGCGGTGTCGTCGTCGACGGCGTCGTGGCCCTCGCGGTCGTCGCCGTCCTGGTCGTCCTCGTCGACGGCGGGACGGCGGTACGGGTCGGCCTCGCCGGCGTACTGCGCGCCCTCCCGGGCGCGCGCCAGCTCGGCGTCGGCTCGCCGGACGCGCTCGAGGGCCTCCTCGAGCTCCCGCGCGGTGTCCGGGACGATGTCGGCCACGAAGGTCAGCGAGGGCACGAACTTGATGCCGGTCTGCTTGCCCACGGTGGAGCGCAGGACCCCGGTCGCGCTGGCCAGCGCCTTGGCGGAGTCCTCGATCTCCTGGGCGTCGCCGTACACGGTGTAGAACACCGTCGCCTCGCGCAGGTCGCTGGTCACCCGCGAGTCGGTGATGGTGACCATCCCCAGGCGTGGGTCCTTGATCTGCGTCTCGATGGTGGCGGAGACGATCTGGCGGATGCGCACCGCCAGCCGTCGTGCCCGGGCCGGGTCAGCCATCTCGGATCTCCTGGTTCGTGGGATGGAGCGGCCCCCTCGCAGGGGCCCGTCGCGAGCCTGCGAGCGGCGGGGGGCGAGGGGGTCCTTCCGTCAATCGGTGTCGCTGTGCAGCTGCCGATGGGTCGACAGCAGCGTCACCTCGGGGCGTTCGGCCAGCAACCGCTCGCACGCGTCGAGCACGTCGGTCACCTGCCCGGCCTCGCCGGCCACGGTGGCCACCCCGACCTGCACCCGGCGGTGGAGGTCCTGGTCACCCACCTCGGCGGCCGCCACGGCGAAGCGTCGCCGCAGCTCGGCCACGATCGGCCGGACGACGGCCCGCTTGCCCTTGAGCGAGTGGACGTCCCCCAGCAGCAGGTCGGCGGTCAGTGATCCGGTGAACACCGGACCACCTCCCGCCGACCTGCGGCCCCCGTGCAGGGGCCCGCCACGAGCCTGCGAGTGGTGGGGGGCACGGGGGTCCTTCGATTACGCGCGCGGCTTCTCGCGCAGCTCGAAGGTCTCGATCACGTCGTCGACCTTGATGTCGTTGAACGACCCCAGGCCGATACCGCACTCGTAGCCCTCGCGGACCTCGGTCGCGTCGTCCTTGAAGCGGCGCAGGGAGTCGACCGACAGGTTGTCGGCGACCACGGCACCGTCGCGGATGAGGCGCGCCTTGGAGTTGCGCACGATCGTGCCGCTGCGGACCAGCGAGCCGGCGACGTTGCCGATGCGCGGGACACGGAAGACCTCGCGGACCTCCGCGGTGCCCAGCTGCACCTCTTCGTACTCCGGCTTGAGCATGCCCTTGAGGGCGGACTCGATCTCCTCGATGGCCTGGTAGATGACCGTGTAGTACCGGACGTCCACACCCTCGCGGTTGGCCAGCTCGGTGGCCTGGCCCTCGGCCCGGACGTTGAAGCCCAGGACGATGACGTCGTCGGCCAGCGCCAGGTCGATGTCGCTCTTGGTGATCCCGCCGACGCCGCGGTGGATGACCCGCAGCGACAGGTCGTCGCTCACCTCGATCTTCATCAGCGCCTCTTCGAGCGCCTCGACGGTGCCCGAGTTGTCGCCCTTGATGATCAGGTTGAGCTGACGGGTCTCCTTGAGCGCCGCGTCCAGGTCCTCCAGGCTGATCCGCTTCCGCATCTGCGCGTTCTGCGCGTTGCGGATCCGGGCCTGGCGGCGGTCGGCGATCTGCCGGGCGACGCGGTCCTCCTCGACGACGAGGAAGGTGTCCCCGGCCCGCGGCACGGAGGTGAGGCCGACGACCTGCACCGGGCGGGCCGGCAGCGCCTCCTTGAGCTTGTTGCCGTGCTCGTCGAGCAGCGACCGGACACGCCCGTAGGCGTCGCCGGCCACGATCGAGTCGCCCTGGCGCAGCGTGCCGCGCTGGACCAGCACCGTGGCCACCGGGCCCCGGCCCTTGTCCAGCTTGCCCTCGATCACCACGCCCTGGGGGTCCTGCTCGGTGTTCGCGCGCAGGTCCAGGGAGGCGTCGGCGGTCAGCAGGATCGCCGCGAGCAGGTCGTTGAGGCCCTGGCCCGAGATCGCGGAGACGTCGACGAACATCGTCTCGCCGCCGTACTCCTCGGCCACCAGCCCGTACTCGGTGAGCTGCTGGCGGATCTTGGCGGGGTTGGCCCCCTCCTTGTCGATCTTGTTGACCGCGACCACGATCGGCACCTCGGCGGCCTGGGCGTGGTTCAGCGCCTCGACCGTCTGCGGCATGACGCCGTCGTCGGCGGCCACGACCAGCACGACGATGTCGGTGACCTTCGCACCACGGGCACGCATCGCGGTGAACGACTCGTGACCCGGGGTGTCGATGAAGGTGACCGGGCGCTCGTTGCCCTCCAGCTCGGTGACGATCTGGTAGGCGCCGATGTGCTGCGTGATGCCACCGGCCTCCTTGCCGGCCACGTTGGCGTTCCGCAGCGCGTCGAGGAGCTTGGTCTTCCCGTGGTCGACGTGACCCATGACGGTGACCACCGGCGGGCGGGAGGACCAGTCCTCCTCGTCACCTTCCTCGTCACCGAAGGTCAGGTCGAAGGTCTCGAGGAGCTCGCGGTCCTCGTCCTCGGGGCTGACCACCTGGATGACCCAGCCGATCTCGGCACCGAGCAGCTGCAGCGTGTCGTCGTTCACCGACTGCGTCGCGGTGACCATCTCGCCCAGGTGGAACAAGGCGGTGACCAGCGCGGCCGGCTGGGCGTTGATCCGCTCGGCCAGGTCGGTCAGCGAGGCGCCCCGCGGCAGGCGGACGGTCTGCCCGTTGCCACGCGGCAGGCTGACGCCGCCCATGTTGGGCGCCGCCATGGAGTCGAACTCCTGACGCCGCTGCTTCTTGCTCTTGCGCCCACGGACCGGACCGCGACCGCCCGGACGCCCGAAGGCACCCGCGGTGCCCGCACCGGAGCCACCGCGACCACGACCGCGGCCACCGCCGCCCGGGCGGAAGCCACCGCCGGCCGGAGCGCCACCGGGCGCGCCGCCACCACCGGGACGGAAACCGCCACCACCGCCGGGACCACCCGGGCGACCGCGGCCGCCGGGGGCACCGGGGCGACCGCCGCCGGCGGGGCGCGGCGGCATCATGCCCGGGCTCGGACGCTGCGGCATCATGCCCGGGTTGGGACGGGGCCCACCCGGACCGGCCGAGGGACGGGGCCCACCGGGACCGGCGGAGGGACGGGGCCCACCGGGACCGGCCGCGGGACGCGGGCCACCGGCGCCCGGGCCGGGACGGGGACCGCCCTGGCCGGGAGCGCCACCGGGGCCGGGACGACCCGGGGCCGCGGGCCGCGGCGCGCTGCTGAAGGGGTTGTTGCCCGGACGCGGCGCCGGCCGGGGGCCGGGACGCGGTCCGGCGCCCGCCGGACGCGGAGCGCCCGGGGTGGCGCCGCCACCGGGACCGGGACGCGCCGCGGGACCGGGACGGGGCCCGGACTGCGGAGCGGCCGGGGGCTGCTGGGGCGGTGCGCTCGCCGCGGCCGGGGCCGGGGCGGGAGCCGGAGTCGGGGCCGGAGCCGCCGGACGGGGACCGGGCCGCGGCCCGGGACGAGGCCCAGCCGCCGGTGCTGGCGCGGCAGGCGCTGCCGGTGCGGGCGCGGCAGGAGCCGCCGGAGCCTGCGGCGCAGGCGCCTCGGCCTGCGGCGCGGGCGCCGGAGCGGGGGTCGCCGGAGCCTGGGGCGCGGCCGCCGGCGCGCTGGGCGCGGCCGGACGGGGGGCCGGGCGCGGACCGGGACGGGGGGCGGAGCTGCTGCGGCTCTCACCGGAGCCTGAGCCACCCCCGGGGAACGCCTCTCGCAGCCGTCGGGCCACCGGGGCCTCGACGGTGGACGAGGCGGACTTCACGAACTCGCCCTGCTCCTTGAGCTTGGCGAGCACTGCCTTGCTGTCGACGCCGAGCTCTTTCGCGAGCTCGTGTACGCGGGCCTTGCCTGGCACGGGTCTCCTCTTCGTGAGGCCGGCGGCTGGCCCGCTCGACCTCGTCGTCAGTGGTGCATGGTCATCGTGGCGACTTCACGGGTTGCTCATCCGAGGGGTCGTCCTGTTCGAGTGGTGGACCGGCCGGGTGCCGGTCCGACGGTGTCCCGCCCGGCGCCGCACGCCCGGCGGACCGGGCGACGTGGCTCTCGAGCGGACCGGTCTCCAGCGGCACGCTGCTGCGCAGCGCGCGCGGGAAGGCCCGGCGCCGCACTGCTGCGTGCAGGCACTCACCGGTGGGGTGCAGGGACGCACCCCGGCCGGGGAGCCGCCGCCGCGGGTCGGGGGTGAGACCCCCGTCACGGACGACGACACGCAACAGCTCGGTGACCGGAGCGCGTCGCCGGCACCCCACACAGGTGCGGACCGGGATCGACGTGTCGGCCATCGATGAGTCTAGCGCGCTGCTCGTCCGGGATGTTCCGCCCGCCGCACCGGAGGGCGCTGCCCCGTCTGCGGACCGCGGAGCCCGGGTCGCTGCTCGGCCGGGCCGGGGCGCAGCGGCGCCCGCCCGACGCCCGGTGAGGCCGGGCCGTCGTCGAGGGGCTGGGCGTCGCTGCGGATGTCGATCCGGCACCCGGTCAGCCGCGCGGCGAGGCGGGCGTTCTGGCCCTCCTTGCCGATCGCCAGCGACAGCTGGTAGTCGGGGACGACGACCTGCACGGCCCGCGCCTTGGGGTCGACGACCCGGGCGCTGGAGACCCGGGCGGGCGACAGCGCGGAGGCGACGAAGGTGGCGTCGTCGTCCGACCAGTCCACGATGTCGATCTTCTCGCCGTTGAGCTCGCTCATCACGTTGCGCACCCGCTGGCCCATCGGGCCGATGCAGGCACCCTTCGCGTTGAGCCCGGGCACCGAGGTGCGGACGGCGATCTTGGTCCGGTGCCCGGCCTCGCGGGCCACCGAGACGATCTCGACGCTGCCGTCGGCGACCTCTGGGGCCTCCAGCGCGAACAGCTTGCGCACCAGGTTCGGGTGGGTGCGCGAGACGGTCACCTGCGGGCCACGGAAGCTGCGGGCCACCGAGACCACGTACCCCTTGAGCCGGCTGCCGTGGACGTAGCGCTCCCCCGGCACCTGCTCGGCGGCCGGCAGGGTGGCCTCCACCTTGCCGATGTCGACCATGACGACGCCGCTGGCGTTGCGCCGCTGGTCGGCCTGGACGATGCCGCTGACGATGTCGCCTTCCTTGCCCGCGTACTCCCCGAAGGTCTGCTCGTTCTCGGCGTCGCGCAGCCGCTGCACGATGACCTGCTTGGCGGTGCTCGCCGCGATCCGGCCGAAGTCGCGGGGGGTGTCGTCCCACTCGTGGACGACCTCGCCGTCGGGCCCGAGTTCCTGGGCGAGCACGGCGACCTCACCGCTCTTGCGGTCCACGTGCACGCGCACGTGCTTGGCGGCGCCGTCGGCGTGCCGGTAGGCGGTGACCAGGGCGGTCTCGATCGCCTCCAGCACCGTGTCCGCGGGGATGCCCTTCTCCCGCTCGACCGCCTTGAGGGCGGTCACGTCGATGTTCACTTCCTGCCTCCTCGTCGCGGCCGGTCGTCCCGCGGCGCGCGGCGCGGCCCCGGTCGCCCGGTCCGTCCGCTCGCGTCGGCCGCGGGGGAACCGGCCGGGTCCTGCTCGTGGTCCATCTCGTCGTCGCCGGTGTCGAGGTCCGCGCTCTCGTCCTCGTCGTCGTCGTGCTCGTCGTCGTGCTCGTCGTCGTGCTCGCCGTCACCGGTCGGCTCGTCGACCAGACCGGCGTCCCGGTGCCCCGCGGGGCGGGCGAACTCGACCTGCACCCGGGCCTCCCCGAGCTCGGCCCAGACGACCGTCCGCTCCCCTGCCGCCCTGCGGACCTGGCCCTTCTTGGCCCCGCCCTTCTGCACCTCGAGGACCACGCCCTCGTCGGTGACCCGCAGCACCCGGGCGACCAGCGGCTCCCGCGACCCGTCCGGCCCGACGGTGACGTCGACCAGCCGGCCGACGTTCCGGCGCCAGTGCCGGGGCGCGGTCAACGGCCGGTCGACCCCGGGGCTGGTGACCTCCAGCACGTAGGGCGCCCGCCCGAAGGCCTCGTCCTCGCCGTCCAGCACGTCGGACAGGGCCCGGCTGAGCTCGGCGACGTCGTCGAGGCTCACGCCGGCGTCCCGGTCGATGACCACGCGGACGACCGAGCGCTGACCGGCAGGGCGCACGACCAGCTCCTCCAGGTCGTAGCCGGCGGCGGTGACGACCGGTTCGACCGAGGCGGCGAGATGGGTGGTCACCGCGTCGGGGGTGCGGGCACCTCGGGTGGACACCGGCTGCCTCCTGTCGTCCGTGCGTGCGTGGGGTGGTGCGTGCGTCGGGTGGTCGTGCGGTGCGGGCGTCACCTCGCGGACCGGGAGCCGGGGCGCGGCGCCGGTGCGGGCGCGTCGGGGTGAACCGTCAGGCTACCGCCCGGGCGGGGACCTGCTCGCGGCCAGCGACGGACTCCCGCGGCACACCGGTGCGTCACCCCCGGGGCGGAGCCGGTCGGCTGTCAGGATGGACGCCGATGTCCGCTGCCGGCTCCCCTGTCCCGCGCGCGGGCGCCTTCTCCCGGCGCACCCTGCTCGCGGCCGCCCTGGCGGGCACCGCCGCCACGGCGATGGCGTGCACGGCCGGCGACGGCGGCGACCCGGCCGACGCGGTCACCCCCCAGCAGGCCGACCAGCTGGCGGCGCAGCTGACCGTGCAGCAGACGCTGGTCCGGGCCTACGACCAGGCCTTCGCCGCCGACCCGGAGCTGGCCGCTGCCGCGGCGACGCTGGCCCAGCAGGCCCGCACCCAGCTCGACCGGCTGCAGGCGGCATCGCCCCGGGCGACAGGCAGCTCGGCCCCCCCGACCGGCGGTGGCCCGGACCCGGCCGGCGCCCGGGCGTGGCTGCGCACGCAGGTCGTCGCCGCGGCCGACGCGCACGCCGCTGCCGCCCCCACCTTCAGCGGCGCCCGCGCGGCCCTGCTGGGCAGCATCGCCGCCGGCCTGCGCGGCCAGGACGGGCTGCTGGCGTGACCGGCCGGGCCGGTCGGGAGATCACCGGCGGACGACGGGGCGGACGACGAGGCGGACGACGAGGCGGAGGGCGGCACGGCGATGGCTGACGGCACCGACGGCGGGACACCGGCGAGCGGATCGACGACCCCGGCCGGCCGGGAGGCCGCCGCGCTGCAGGACGCGCTGGCCGCCACCCGCGCGGCCGTCTGGGGCTACGGCGTGGTCGGGGCGGCCTGGCCCGAAGGGGAGCGGGCCGTGGTCGCCGCCGCCGAGGAGGCGCACCGGGACGTCCGCGACGCCCTGCTCACCCTCCTGGCCGAACGCGGTCTGGACCCGGTGCCCGCGCGGGGCGGCTACACGCTGCCCTTCCCGGTGCTCTCCCCGGTGGACGCCGCGGCCCTCGCGGCCACCCTGGAGGAGGAGACGTCCCGGTCCTGGACGTGGGTGCTCGACCAGGCCGCCGGTCAGGCGATCCGCGAGCTGGCCGTGCGCGAGCTGACCGCGGCCGAGCTGCGCGCCGTCGGCTGGCGCACGGCGGCCGGCCGGACGCCGGTCACCAGCGCCCTGCCCGGCCTCCCTGCATAGGGCGACGGAGGAGCTCGCTCCCCCTACGGCCCCGGCCGGAGGCTCGCCCCGAGCCTGCTAGGGGTGCGGGGACCGAGGTCCTTGATCAGCCGAGGTTGCCGAGGAAGGCGTCGGTGACGGCGACGGCGGCGCTGCTGGACTGCCCGGCCTCGACCAGGACGGCGAACGCGATGTCACCCTGGGGGCCGCCCAGCTGGTAGCCCATGAACCAGCCGTGGGAGTCCGGCGGGGTGTTGGTGCCGAACTCGGCGGTGCCGGTCTTGCCGAAGACCTGGCCCCGGTCGTCCAGCGCCGTGGCGGTGCCGCTGAGCACGACCTCCCGCATCAGCGGTCGCAGCTGGTCCAGCACGGCCGCGCCGGGCCCGGCGGGGGCGGGGCCCGCCGGGTCCGCGCCGATGACCTCCACCGGGGCCGCCGGGGTGCCGCTGGCGATGCCGGCGGCGACCAGCGCGAGCTGGGCCGGGCTCATCAGCACCTCACCCTGACCGATGGCGTCGGCGGCCTTGGTGGTGCCGGTGCTCGTGCTGGGCACCTGGCCGCTGAAGATGCCGACCGGGAGGTCCCACTCCGCCCCGACGCCGTAGGAGGCGGCCGCCTGCGACAGCGCGTCGTCGGGCAGGGTGAGCGCCTGCTGGATGAAGGTGGTGTTGCAGGACTCGGCGAACGCCTGGGTGAAGGGGACGGTGCCCAGGTCGAACTGGTCCTCGTTCTCGAACTCCCGGCCGTCGACGACGGTCGTGCCCGGGCAGGGCACCGGGGTCTGCGGGGTGACCACCCCGGCGCCGAGCAGCGCCGTCGCGGTCATCGTCTTCATGCTCGACCCGGGCGGGAACTGGCCCGACAGCGCGTACGAGGGGTTGGCCGCCTCGTTGGAGCTCACCGCGAGCAGCTCGCCGGTGCCCGGCCGGACCACGACCAGGTGGGTGGCCAGCGGCTGGGTCGCGGCCGCCGCGTCGGCGGCGTTCTGCACCGCCGGCACCAGCGGGGTCTGCAGCAGGGTGCCGGGCACCGGGTCGACGGTGGCGACGACCTGGCCGGCGTCGGCGGTCGCCTCGTCGGCACTGACCACCGAGACGGTGAGCCCGGGGGTGCCGGTCAGCTGCTCCTGCGCCTGCCGCTGGAGCCCGGAGAGGCCGAGCTGGTCCCCGGCGGCGTAGCGCGGGGCGCCGTCGGCCGCGCTCTCGTCCAGCACCTCCTGGGTGGCCGGGCCGACCCGGCCGAGGAACCCGACCGCGAACCGCGACGAGGGGGCCAGCAGCCGTGTGTCGGTGGGGAAGACGGCGCCGGGGAGGTCGTAGACCTGTGCCCGGATCGCCTCGAAGTCCGGACGCCGCAGGGTGATCACCGGCACGAACTGGCCGGCCGGTGCGGCCTGCACGTCGGCGGTGATCTCCGCCGCGTCGACCCCGGTGGCCGCGGCCAGCCCCTGGGCCAGGGCCGGGAGATCGGTGACCTGGGCCGGGTCGACGCCGACGTTGACCACCTCGGTCTCGGTGAACAGCGGGGCGCCGGTGGCGTCGGTGATCGGGGCGCGCTCGGGGAGCGTGCGGGTGAGCTCGAGGTGCTGGCCGGCGGCGAGCTCGGGGTGCACCGTCGTGGGCTCGGCGACCACCTCCCAGCGGTCGTCGGTCTCGGTCAGCGAGAGGGTGGCCGGGTACTCCCAGTCGGGCGCGGCCGCCAGGTCCCAGGTGGCCGTCCAGTCGACGGTCGCCGCCCCGTCCTCGCCCACGCGCACCTCGCCGACGTCGGCCGACAGCCCGGCACCGGAGAGGTCGGTGGCGGTCTGCTCCAGCAGGGCGGTGGCCGCCGCGGGGTCGGTGGTCCGGCCGGCCGCGCCCGCGGTGTCCCCGGACGACCAGTCGGCCAGGAACGCCTCCGCTGCGGCGCGGACGTCGTCGGAGGGGTCCGCCGAGCACCCGGTCAGCAGCGGTCCGAGCAGCAGCACCGCCGTCCCCGCGACCGCCGTCGCCCGTCCCGCCGTCAGCCCCGTCGTCGTTCCCCGTGCCCGCACCGGCCCAGCCTGGCAGACGTGAAGCCCGGGACCGAAGCCACCGCACCAGCAGCCCCGCAACTCACAGCAGGCGCAGCCGAGAGGGTCAGAACAGCACCGAGGCGTAGGTGCCGACCTGCCGGAAGCCGACCCGCTCGTAGGCGGCGCGCGCGGCCCGGTTGTAGTCGTTCACGTAGAGGCTCACCACGGGGGCGATCGCCGTGCGCGCGTACTCGACGACGGCCGCGGTGCCGCCCCGCCCGATCCCCTGTCCCCGCAGGTGCGGCGCGACCCAGACCCCCTGGAGCTGGCAGGCGGCCCGGGAGACCGCACCGACGTCGGCCTTGAACAGGACCTGCCCGTCCTCGATCCAGGCCAGCGCCTGCCCGGCCCGGACCAGCTCGGTCACCCGGGCCCGGTAGCCGGCGCCGCCGTCGACCCGCAGCGGGCTGACCCCGACCTCCTCGGTGAACATGGCGACCGCCGCGGGCAGCAGGGTGTCCAGCTCGGCGAGCCGGACCGGGCGCACCCGGGGTTCGACGGGCACGGCCGGCGGCCCCTCGATGGCCAGCAGCGGCTGCTGGGCACGCACCTCGCGGGCGGGGCCCCAGGACGGCTCGAGCAGCTCCCACAGCGGGAGCACGGCCGCCGCCGGCCCGACCACGGTCGAGCAGCGTCGTCCGGCGCGTCGGGCCCGGTCGGCGAACGCGGTCGCCGCGGCGTGCTCGGCGCCCGGTCGGGCGAAGGGGATCAGGTTGGCCCCGGCCAGGCAGACCGCGTCCAGCCGCCGTCCCGAGTACAGGCCCCACAGCGGCGCACCGAGGGCGGAGGTCGACGTCCCGTGGACCTCGATCCGGCCGGCCAGCATGCAGGCCGCGACCGGGTCGGTGGCCAGCAGCTCCCGGACGGCGGGCTCGTCGCCGGCGTCCAGGACCCGTGCCGACGGCGCGCGCAGCACCCCGGCCCCTCGCTCTCTCGTTCCGGTGGCTCAGGAGACGCTGACGACGGGCGGACCCGAGGGGGTGCCGTCGGCCACCTGGTCGGCGGCGATGCGCATGGCCTCCTCGATGAGGGTCTCCACGATCAGCGACTCGGGCACGGTCTTGACCACCTCGCCCTTGACGAAGATCTGGCCCTTGCCGTTGCCGGAGGCGACGCCGAGGTCGGCCTCGCGGGCCTCGCCCGGGCCGTTGACGACGCAGCCCATGACGGCGACCCGCAGCGGCACCTCCATGCCCTCCAGGCCGGCGGTGACCTCGTCGGCGAGCTTGTAGACGTCGACCTGCGCGCGGCCGCACGAGGGGCAGCTGACGATCTCCAGGCCGCGCTGGCGGAGGTTGAGCGACTCCAGGATCTGGTTGCCGACCTTGACCTCCTCCGCCGGCGGCGCGGAGAGCGAGACCCGGATGGTGTCGCCGATGCCCTGGCTCAGCAGCGCGCCGAAGGCGACGGCGGACTTGATCGTGCCCTGGAAGGCCGGCCCCGCCTCGGTGACGCCCAGGTGGAGCGGGTAGTCGCACTGGGCGGCGAGCAGCTCGTAGGCGCGCACCATCACGACCGGGTCGTTGTGCTTGACCGAGATCTTGATGTCCCGGAAGTCGTGCTCCTCGAACAGCGAGCACTCCCACAGCGCGGACTCGACCAGCGCCTCCGGGGTGGCCTTGCCGTACTTGGCGAGCAGGCGCTTGTCCAGGGAGCCGGCGTTCACGCCGATCCGGATCGGGGTGCCGGCGTCCTTGGCCGCCCGGGCGATCTCGCCGACCTTGTCGTCGAACTTCTTGATGTTGCCCGGGTTGACCCGGACCGCGGCACAGCCGGCGTCGATCGCGGCGAACACGTAGCGCGGCTGGAAGTGGATGTCGGCGATCACCGGGATCTGCGACTTCTTGGCGATGATCGGCAGCGCCTCGGCGTCGTCGGTGTCGGGCACCGCGACCCGCACGATCTGGCAGCCCGAGGCGGTGAGCTCGGCGATCTGCTGGAGCGTGGCGTTGATGTCGGCGGTCTTGGTGGTGCACATCGACTGGACGCTCACCGGGGAGTCGCTGCCGACGCCGACGCCCCCCACGTCGAGCTGACGGGTCTTGCGCCGGGGCGCGAGGACCGGCGGAGGAGCTGCGGGCATGCCGAGACTGACGGGGGTCGCCATGCCGGTCAGTATCCCCCTGCCCGCCACCGTGCCGCCGGGATGCCCGGTGTGACCGTCGTCGTGGTCGGTGAGGTGGTCGGAGCCGCGGGCCTGCGCACGGTGCGGAGGACGGGTCCTTCGTCAGCGCAGGGTGATCGGGTTGACCACGTCGGCGACGACCAGCAGCAGGGACAGCAGCACGAAGGCACCGGCGACGACGTAGGCCACCGGCATCAGCCGCGCGATGTCGAACGGGCCGGGGTCGGGGCGTCCACGCAGCCGGGCGACGGTGGACCGCGCCTTCTCGTACAGCGCGCCGGCCACGTGGCCGCCGTCCAGCGGGTACATGGGCACCAGGTTGAACAGGAAGAGGATCAGGTTGAGGCTGGCCAGCAGCCCGACGAAGAAGCTGATCTTGTCGGTGTTGCTGAACCCCTCGAACGCGAACGCCTCCCCCGAGAGCCGGCCGACGCCGACGAGCCCGATCGGGCCCTCCCGGTCGCGCTCCTCGCCCAGGAAGGCCGCCCGGAACAGCTGCGGGATGCGCTCGGGGATGCCGAGCAGCCGCTGCACGGACTCGCTGACCACGTCGGCGAAGTAGTCGGGCAGCGCGCTCACCGGCTGACGGGTGTACAGCGGCGCGGACTGGACACCCAGGTACCCGGCGGTGACGACGTCGCCGTCGGCCTCGCGCACCTGGTTCTCGATCGGCGTGACGGTGACCTGCTCGCGGGACCCGTCGCGCTCGACGGTGAGGGTGAGCGGGGTGCCGGCGCTGGCCTGGACCCGGCGGACCAGGGTGGCCCAGCCCTCGTCGTTGGGGTCCTGGGGGATCTGCTCCCCGTCGACGGCCACGATCCGGTCCCCCGCCTGCAGCCCGGCCTCGGCCGCGGGGCTGGGGGCGGGCAGGGTGCCCGAGGCGTCGATCGGGGTGTCGCAGTCGGTCGTCGTGGCCGTGGCCGGCACGACGCAGGCGGGCACCCGCTCGATCGTCGTGCTGCTCATGGGGATGCCGATGCCGACCAGCAGGACCAGGAAGAGCAGCACGGCCAGCAGCAGGTTGTGCGCCGGCCCGGCGGCCATCACGACCACCCGCTGCCACCAGGGCTTCTTGTAGAAGACCCGGTTCCCGTCGCTGGGCAGCACGTCGTTGAGCGCCGCGCCGCGGACCTCGGCGATGAAGCTGCGCATCCGGGTGGCGCGCTTGCTCTCGTCCGGCTCGGCCGGCGGGATCATGCCGACGATCCGGATGAAGCCGCCCAGCGGGACGGCCTTGATGCCGAACTCGGTCTCCCCGCGGCGGCGCGACCACACCGTCGGGCCGAAGCCGACGAAGAACTGCGGCACCCGCATGCCGAACTTCCGGGCCCAGAAGTAGTGCCCGAACTCGTGGAAGCCGATGCTGAACAGCAGCCCGACGGCGAAGGCGACGATCCCGAGGACCGTCAGCAGGAACCCGCTCAGCTCAGCTCCCTCGTCAGATGCCCGGCCTCAGGTGCGGAGGCCGATGGCGGCGCGGGCGTGCTCCCGGGCCCACCTCTCGGCAGCCAGCACGTCCTCGACGCAGGTGGGTGCGCCGAGGTCCGGCGCGGCGTCGAGGGTACGCGCGATGACCTGCACGATCGCTGGGAACGACAGGCGGTTCGCTGTGAATGCCGCGACCGCCTCCTCGTTCGCCGCGTTGTACAGCGCCGGGACGACGCCCCCCTCCTCACCCGCCTGCCGGGCCAGCCGCACCGCGGGGAAGACCTCCTCGTCCAGCGGGGCGAACTCCCAGGTGCTCGCCGTCGACCAGTCCAGCGCCGGCTGCACGGCGGGCAGCCGGTCGGGCCAGGCCAGCGCCAGCGCGATCGGCAACCGCATGTCCGGCGGGCTGGCCTGGGCGATGGTGGCGCCGTCGGCGAAGGTGACCATCGAGTGCACGATCGACTGGGGGTGCACCACGACGTCGATGTCCGCGTAGGGGACGCCGAACAGCAGGTGCGCCTCGATGAGCTCCAGGCCCTTGTTCACCAGGGTGGCGGAGTTGATGGTGACCACCGGCCCCATGTCCCAGGTGGGATGGGCCAGCGCCTCCTCCCGGGTGACGCCGGCCAGCTCGGCGGCGGTGCGGCCGCGGAACGGGCCGCCGCTGGCGGTGAGCACCAGCCGCGCCACCTCCCCGCGGTCGCCACCGCGCAGGCACTGGGCCAGCGCGGAGTGCTCGGAGTCGACCGGGACGAGCTGCCCCGGGGCCGCCGCCGCCGTCACCAGTGCGCCACCGGCGACCAGCGACTCCTTGTTGGCCAGCGCCACGGTGCGCCCGGCCGCGAGCGCCGAGAGCGTCGGGCCCAGGCCGATCGACCCGGTGATGCCGTTGAGGACGACGTCGGCGGGGCGGGCCGCGAGCTCCTCGGCGGCCCGCGGTCCGGCCAGGATCTCCGGCAGCGCGTACCGCCCCTGCGCCCAGCCACGCTGCTGGGCCGCGGCGTAGAAGGCCAGTTGCAGGTCCTGGGCGGCGGTGGCCCGCGCGACGGCCACGGTGCGCACGCCCAGCGCGAGCGCCTGCTCGGCCAGCAGGGCGACGTCGCCGCCCCCGGCCGCCAGACCGGTGATCCGCAGCCGGCCGGGGAACTGCTGCGCGACGGCGATCGCCTGCCGGCCGATCGACCCGGTCGACCCCAGCACGGTCACGGTGCGGGGCTCGGTGCTGCGGAACTCGGTCACGACCCGATCCTGTCAGGACCCGCCGCGCCGTCCGCCGGGTGCGCGCCGACAGCGCCTGGCAAGATGACCCCCGTGAGCGAGCACAGCGGCCGGGGACAGGGCCACCAGACCAGCGCCCGGGTGGTCGAGCAGTCCGAGCGCGAGGAGGGCATCGTCCGCGCGGGCGAGGCCCCGATCACCCACGAGAGCCCCGAGGACTGGGGGTGGCACGGTGAGGCCGGCAAGTGGGGCCGCATCGGCGGCTGGTTCATGGTCCTGGTGGTCCTCGCCTTCCTGATCGGCAACCACGACGGCCAGGTCGAGAACCTGTGGATCATCGGCTTCGCGCTGTACCTGGCGGGGCTGCTGGTCTGGGACGCGCGGCGGCGGAAGAACGCCTGGCGCTCACGCTGAGCAAGGACCCCGTCCTCAGCACCCCGCGCACGCCCGGGGCGAAGCCGCTGGACGGGGCCGGTCGACAGGCCCGTCCCCACCGGGGGCGGGCCTGCGTCGTTCCCGGCCGGGTCAGGCGACCGAGACGCCGATCGCCAGGCCGATGAGGTAGGTGGCCCCGGCCGCCAGCGCGCCGAACAGCAGCTGGCGCAGCCCGGCCGACCACCACGGGCGCGGGGTGAAGCGGGAGGAGAGGGCGCCGGCCACGGCCAGGCCCAGCCCACCGCTGGCCAGCGCGGCCCACAGCAGCGGGAAGCCCAACAGGTAGGGCAGCAGCGGGATCAGCGCGCCCGTCGCGAAGGTCAGGAACGAGGAGACCGCCGCGACGCGGGGTGAGGGGCGGTCGGCCGCGCTCACGCCCAGCTCGGCCAGCACGTGCAGCTGCAGGGCCGCTTCGGGGTCGCGGGACAGCTGGGTGGCCACCTGCTCGGCCAGGTCGTCGTCGACGCCGCGGTCGCGCAGCAGCGCGACCAGCTCGGCCCGCTCGCCGGCCGGGTTGCGTGCCAGCTCGCCGCGCTCCTTGGCGACCTCGAGGTCGAGCTGCTCGTTCTGGGTGCGCACGGAGGTGTACTCCCCCAGCGCCATGGAGATGGCCCCGGCCACCAGGCTGGCCACCCCGGACAGCACGACGGTGCGGGCGGCCGCGCCCCCGGCGCCGACCCCGGCCACCAGCGCGGTGTTGGTGACCAGCCCGTCCATCGCACCGAAGACGGCCGCGCGCAGCCAGCCGCCTGAGACGTCGGCGTGGGTGTGCTCGGGGGCGGACCCCGGGAGCACCCCCGGGGCGCTCACGCCTGGTCCGACTCGGACCCGAGCGGGACACCCTCCTCGACCCCGGGAGTGGCCACCGCGACGCTCGGCACCCCGTCGACCCGGTCGGCCGCGGCCAGCTGCCCGCAGGCGCCGTCGATGTCCTGGCCGCGGGTGTCGCGCACCGTCGTCGGCACGCCGGCGGCGCGGAGCCGGGCGACGAACTCGCGCTGGGCCGGCAGCGGGCTGGCGTCCCACTTGCTGCCGGGGGTCGGGTTCAGCGGGATGAGGTTCACGTGCGCCAGCCGGTCGGCCAGCAGCCGGCCGAGCAGGTCGGCCCGCTCGGGCTGGTCGTTGACGTCACGGATGAGCGCGTACTCGATCGAGTACCGCCGGCCGGTGCGCTTGACGAAGTCGTCGGCCGCGGCGAGCACCTCGGCGACCTTGAAACGGGTGTTGATCGGGACGAGCGTGTCGCGCAGCTCGTCGTCGGGCGCGTGCAGGCTGACCGCCAGGGTGATGTTGAGGCCCTCGTCGGTGAGCTTGCGGATCGCCGGCACGAGCCCGACGGTGGAGACCGTCACCGAGCGCTGGCCCAGTCCGAGCCCGTGCGGCGCCGGGGTGAGCAGCGCGTCGAGGGTCTTGCGCACCCGCGGGTAGTTGGCCAGCGGCTCGCCCATGCCCATGAAGACGACGTTGGACAGCCGGCCGGGCCCGCCCGGGATCTCCCCGTTGGCCATCGCAGCGGCCGCGGCGACCGCCTGGCCGATGATTTCCGCGGCGGAGAGGTTGCGGGTCAGGCCGTTCTGGCCGGTGGCGCAGAAGGGGCAGGCCATGCCGCAGCCGGCCTGGCTGGAGATGCACACCGTGGCCCGGTCGGGGTAGCGCATCAGCACGCTCTCCACCAGCGCCCCGTCGTGCAGCCGCCACAGCGTCTTGCGGGTGCGCCCGCCGTCGGCCGACTGGTGCCGTACCGGGGTCAGCAGACCGGGCAGCAGCGCCGCGGTGAGGTCCGCGCGGGCTGCGGCCGGCAGGTCGGTCATCTGCTGCGGGTCGGTGACGCCGGCGTAGAAGTGCCGCGCGAGCTGGTCGGCGCGGAACGCCGGCTGACCGAGCTCGGCCACGGCCGCGCGGGCCTCCTCACGGGTGAGGTCGGCCAGGTGGCGGGGTGGCTTGGTGCGGCGCGGGGCGTCGAAGACCAGGGGGAGAGCAGTCATGGCGCCTCCCATGGTCCCACTCGCCTGGCGGCCGTGGCGCCCGTGCACCGTGAGATGGCTCCCCCGGAGGAGTCGGAGAGGGGTCAGCGGGGCACCACGCGCGCCGCGAGCGGCGCGGCCTCGCCCGGATCGGGGGTGCCGAGCGGGGTGCTCGTGGGCTGGGTGCTCGTGGGCTGGGCGGTCGTGGGCTGGGCGGTCGTGGGCTGGGCGGTCGTGGGCTGGGCGGTCGTGGGCTGGGCGGTCGTGGGCTGGGCGGTCGTCGTCGCTGGGGTGTCGCCGGCGGGCGCCCCGGTCTCCGGCGGGGTCGTGGTGGTCGGGGTGCTCGTCTCCGTCGGCGTTCCCGTCTCCGTCGGCGCTGCCGTCTCGGTCGGCGTCCCGGTCTCCGGCGGGGTCGTGGTCGTCGGGGTCCCGGTCTCCGTCGGGGTCCCGGTCTCCGTCGGCGTGCCCGAGGGCGTCGGCGTTCCGGTCTCCGTCGGCGTCCCCGTCGGCGCCCCCTGTGGCGTCCCCGTCGGCGTCCCCTGTGGCGGCGCGGTGGTGGGGATCGGGGTCGGCGGCAGCGTGGGGGCCGGCCCCGGCGGGAGCCCCGGACCACCGGGCACCGGCGGCGCCGGAACCGCTGCAGGCGGCCCCGACGGCGCGACGACGGGCAGCTGCCCAGCCGGCTCAGCGACCCCGGCCGGCGGAGCGCCGGCAACCCGCGCACTCCCCCGGGCGGCCGCCACCGGCCCCCCGTCGGACCGGAGCTCCCGCGGTGCCGGGGCGTCCGACTCCACCGCAGGAACCACCGGCCCACCCGACGGCGGAGCCGACGTCGAACGGCCGGGTCGGCTCGGCGAGGAGCTGGGCGTGCTGCGGCCGGGGGTGCCGACGGAGTCCCGGGCGACCGCGGCCACCGTCGGCTCCGCGTCGTCCCCGCCACCCAGCGCGGCGAGGAGCCCGAACACCCCGGCGATCACCAGGACCAGCAGGGGCACGAGCACCCGGGCGCGGTGGCGCGGTGCCACCGGCGGGCCCGCCACCGACCGCACCGGCGTCACCTCCGGGGGTGCGGCGATCAGGTCCGGCGCCTGTTCCGTCGCCGGGGCGGCCTGCGGTGCAGCGGCGGCACGCACCGCGAGCAGCTCGTCGGCGAGACGGGAGGCCGTCTGCGCGACCTCGGCGCGGACCGCGGCCCGCTCGTCCTCGGCCCGCTGCAGGGCGGCGAGTTCCTCGTCGAGCTCCGCGGCGGCGCGGATCAGGTCGGCGCGGACGCCGGCGGGGCGCGCCGGGAGACCCGGCTCGACATCACCCTCGGGCTGCGGCGACACGTCGGCGGCGGGACCCGGCGCCACGTCGGCCTCGGGCGGGGGGCCGTCGTCCGCTCCGCCGGGGGCAGCCAGGAGGGCGTCGTCCTGCGCCGGGCTCTCGTCGGTCACCGCGGCCCAGGCGGGGAGCCACGCCTCGTCCCAGGTGTCGCGGGGGTCGGGCCCCCCGGCGGGCTCGGCCGGGGGTTCCGTCGGCAGCTGCTCGGACGGCGTACCCGCACCGGCGTCCGCGGCGGCCGCACCGGCGTCCGGCACGTCGCCGGCGACAGCTCGCGGCTGCGGCAGCTCGTGGCCCGACGCCTGCGAGCGCTCGACCCCTGGTCGGCGCGACCCCACGTCCACTCCTCATCGGCGACCGTCTCCCCGGCCGCCGAGCGCGACCGGCCCGTCGGCCGCGTCTGGATGCTCCCCTGCGGGCGGTCACCGGCCCGGCGTGACGGGGCGGTCACATCTGACGACGCGCGTCAGACCTTTGGTGAGGTCTCGCCAGCACCCGCGGGCCCGGCAGTGGTGGGTCCGGCGTGCTGCCGGATCCAGGTGTGCATCGCGATGCCGGCGGCCACCCCGGCGTTGAGCGAACGGGTGGACCCGTACTGCGCGATGGAGACGGTGAGCGCCGCCCCCGCCGACGCCGCGCCGGTGAGGCCAGGCCCCTCCTGACCGAACAGCAGCAGGCAGGCGCGGGGCAGCTCGACCGTCTCCAGCGGTACCGCGCCCGGACCGTTGTCGACACCCACCACGACCAGACCGGCCGCGTCGGCGTGCGCGAGCAGCGCCGCGACGTCGGCGTGGTGGCGCAGGTGCTGGTACCGGTCGGTCACCATCGCCCCGCGGCGGTTCCAGCGACGGCGGCCGACGACGTGCACCTCCGCGGCGAGGAAGGCGTTGGCGGTCCGCACCACCGTGCCGATGTTCAGGTCGTGCTCGAAGTTCTCGATCGCGACGTGGAACGGGTGCCGCCGGCGGTCGAGGTCGGCGACGATCGCCTCCAGCCGCCAGTAGCGGTACCGGTCGACGACGTTGCGGCGGTCACCGGCGGCGAGCAGCTCCGGGTCGTAGCGGGGGTCGGCCGGCCACGGACCGGGCCACGGGCCGACGCCGACCGTCGTCCCCCACTCGGTGGGCCCCGGTCCGCTGTCCCCGTCCGCGGGGCCCTGCTGCTCGGCCACCGGGGCATGCTGCCACGCCCGATGCGGCCGACGTGCGGCGCGCCGGGCACAGTGGCCCGGTGAGCGACGGCGTGCGCGCCCGCCTGATCAGGCCGGGACGATCAGCGAGAGCACCAGCCAGGCGACGGCGGCCGAGGGCAGCAGCGAGTCCATCCGGTCCATCAGCCCGCCGTGGCCGGGCAGCAGGGTGCCCATGTCCTTGATCGCCAGGTCGCGCTTGATCAGCGACTCACCGAGGTCACCGAGCGTGGCGGTGAGCGCGATGGCGACACCGAAGACGACACCGCCCCACCAGGGCCCGTGGAAGGTGAGCGTGAACAGCAGGACGCCGACGACCACGCAAGCGGTGACCGACCCGGCCAGCCCCTCCCAGGACTTCTTCGGGCTGATGCTCTCCGCGAGCGGGCGCTTGCCGAACAGCACGCCGGCCGCGTACCCGCCGGTGTCGCTGCACACGACCGTCACGATGAACGCCAGGACGCGGGCGACCCCGTCGTCGGGCACCAGCAGGAGGACGGCGAACCCGGCCAGCAGCGGGACGTACAGCGCCACCAGGACGGCGGCGGAGGCGTCCCGCAGGTAGCCCACCGGCCCGTCACCCAGCCGCCACAGGACCACCGCGAAGACCGTGAGCAGGAAGCCGACGACCAACCCGGAGGGGCCGCGGGTCCAGGCGAGCGCCATCATCGCGAGGGCGCCGACGAGCACCGGGGGCAGCGGCGGGCGGTGACCACCGGCCTGCAACGCCCGGCCCAGCTCCACGACGCTGACCAGCACGGCGACGGTGATCACCAGCAGGAACGCCGGCCGCCAGACGAGCAGCGTGGCGATGACCACGGCGCCGAGGCCCAGCGCCACGCCGATCGCCGAGCCCAGGTCCCGGCCGGCGCGGCTGGCACCGGTGGGGGTCTCCTTCGGCGGTTCCCCGCTCACCTCGGCACCGGGCGCCCCGGGCACGGCGGTCAGCGGAGCGTGGTGCTCCGGAAGGTCCACGGGGCCCACGGGGTCCACAGGCTTATCGCCGCCCTCGGCGACGGCCGCCGGGCCGCACGCGGCGCCCTCGGCGCGGAGCTCGCCGTCTGCGGTGAACAGGCCATCGGCGTCCCCGCGCACCGGATCGCCGCCCGGGTCGCCGCCCGGGTCGGCGCCCGGCCGGCCAGGCCCTGCCTCAGCCGGCGACGGACGGACCCGGCCCGGCGGCACCGGTGGCCGACCGGCGCGTGGCAGGGAGCCGGTCTGCGGGCCACCCACCGTCGGCTGGGGAGCGGTCACCGGCGCCTCCGGTGACCAGCCGGGTTCGGCGACGCCGGCCCGGCCACGGGCAGGCTCGCGCTCCGGACCCTCGGGTCCGGAGCGGGACAGGAAGCGGGGCACCGCGCGGGTCCGGGCAGGATCAGACGTCGAGAAGCTCGGTCTCCTTGTTCTTCATCGCCTCGTCGATGGCCGCCACGTGCGTGGCGGTGAGGTCGTCGAGCTCCTTCTCCGCACGGCGCACGTCGTCCTCGCCGGCCTCACCGTCCTTGGCGATCCGGTCCAGCTCCTCCTTGGCGCGGCGGCGGATGTTGCGGATCGCGACCTTCGCGTCCTCGCCCTTGGCCCGCGCCTGCTTCACCAGGTCGCGACGCCGGTCCTCGGTCAGCTGCGGGAAGACCACCCGGATCAGCGTGCCGTCGTTGGTGGGGTTGACCCCGAGGTCGGAGTCGCGGATCGCCCGCTCGATGGCCTGCAGCTGACTCATGTCGTAGGGCTTGATGACCGCCATCCGCGCCTCGGGCACGGTGATCGAGGCCATCTGCGGCACCGGCGTCCAGGCGCCGTAGTAGTCGACCGCGATCTTGTTGAACATGGACGGCGCGGCGCGGCCGGTGCGCACGGAACCGAGGTCCTCGCGGGCGACCGACAAGGCCTTGTCCATCCGCTCCTCGGCATCGAGCAGGGTGTCGTCGATCACGGTTCTCTCCTCCTGCGGCGGCTGCCGCCGTGCTGGCCGTCTGGTCGATCGGCATTCCGCCGACCGGTACCCGGATCGGGGCGCGGCGACCGTCGCCCGCCCGGGAGCCGACCGGTCAGGCCGGCTGGCTGATCAGGGTCCCGATCTTCTCACCTGCGACGGCCCGGGCGATGTTGCCCTCACGCAGCAGGTTGAACACGACGATCGGCATGCGGTTGTCCATGCAGAGGCTGATGGCGGTGGCGTCGGCCACCCCCAGCTGCTTCGCCAGCACCGTGGCGTAGTCCAGCTCCTCGTACATGGTGGCGCCCGGGTTCGTCCGGGGGTCGGCGTCGTACACGCCGTCCACGCCGTTCTTGGCCATCAGCAGCACCTGGCAGCCGATCTCCAGCGCGCGCTGCGCGGCGACGGTGTCGGTGGAGAAGTACGGCATTCCGGCACCGGCGCCGAAGATGACCAACCGGCCCTTCTCCATGTGCCGGACGGCCTTGCGCGGGATGTAGGGCTCGGCGACCTGGCCCATGGTGATCGCGGTCTGCACCCGCGTCTCCAGGCCGATCTGCTCGCAGAACGCCTGCAGCGCGAGCGCGTTCATCACCGTGCCGAGCATGCCCATGTAGTCGGCGTGCCGGCGGTCCATGCCCGCCTCCGCCAACTGGGCGCCGCGGAAGAAGTTTCCCCCGCCGACGACGACGGCCACCTGGGTGCCGCCGTGCACGACCTCCGCGAGCTGCTCGGCGATGCCGTGCACGATGCCGCCGTCGACCCCGACGCTGCCGCCACCGAACGCCTCACCGGAGAGCTTGAGCAGCACCCGCCGGTAGCCGCTGCCGTCGGTCGGCGCGGAGGCGGCGGGCGCGAAGAGCAGGCCCTCCGGGTTGCTGGCGGGCGTCGTGTCGGTCACAGGTGTCCTTCGCGTCGATGTGGTCGGTGATCGATCCTGCCGCATGCCCCGCGCCGGGGCCTCCGCAGCGCGGGCCGGACAGGCCACCGGCCCCGCTCCGGGAGGAGCGGGGCCGGTGGTTGGCCACCCTTCGGGGGCCCGCGCCGAGCGTGCGAGGCGTGGGGGGAAGGGTGGTCCTCTTTCAGGCCTGGCCGACCTCGAACCGGGCGAACCGCTCGACGGTCAGACCGGCGTCGCCGATGACCTGCTTGACGGTGCGCTTCGGCTCGGTGATCGAGGGCTGCTCGAGGAGGACGAAGTCCTTGAAGTAGGAGTTGACCCGCCCCTCGACGATCTTGGCGATCGCCTGCTCGGGCTTGCCCTCCTCCTTCGCCGTCTGCTCGGCGACCCGGCGCTCGGTCTCCACCGTCTCGGCGGGGACGTCCTCGCGGGTCAGGTAGCGGGGACGGGCCGCGGCGATGTGCATCGCCAGGGCGCGGGCCGCGTCCTCGTCGCCACCGGAGTACTGCACCGCGACACCGATGGCCGGGGGCAGGTCGGTGGCGCGCTTGTGCAGGTAGACGGCGGTGGTGCCCTCGAAGAGCGCGAAGCGGGAGAGGACGAGCTTCTCGCCGATGCGGGCCGACTCGGACTCGATCAGCTTCTCGACCGTCTGACCGTCGACCTCGGTGGCGAGCAGCGCCGCGACGTCGGCCGGCTTCTGGGCCAGCACGATGTCCAGGAGCTTCTCGCCCAGGGCGACGAACTCGGCGTTCTTGGCGACGAAGTCGGTCTCGCAGTCGAGCTCGAGCAGCGCGCCGCCCTTGCTGACCACGATGCCGTTGGTCGTCGAGCGCTCCAGGCGCTTGCCGACGTCCTTGGCGCCCTTGATCCGCAGCAGCTCGACGGCCTTGTCGTACTCGCCGTCGGCCTCGGTCAGGGCCTTCTTGGCGTCCATCATGCCGGCGCCGGTGGCGTCGCGGAGACGCTTGACGTCGGCTGCGGTGAAGGCGGGCATGTCACTTCCTCTGGGGTGGTGTGCTGGGTGCGGACGTGCAGCGGCGCCGCTCCCCGGCCGTGTGGTGTCCGGGGAGCGGCGCCGGCGGATCAGCCGTTCTGGGCGCCCTGGGTGCCGGTCTCGGTGCTGCCGGTGGCCGGCACACCCTCGACCGGAGCCACCTCGTCGGCGGTGACGGTCGGCGGGGCGGCCGGGGTCTCGGGCAGCTCGGCGGCCGGGGCGTCACCGGACTGACCGGTGAGCAGCTCGCGCTCCCAGTCGGCCAGCGGCTCGGCCTCGGTACCGGCGGGGGCGCCGTCCTCGGAACGCCCGGCGTTGGCCTGCGCGGCCGAGCGGGCCATCAGGCCGTCGGCGACGGCGTCGGCGATCACGCGGGTGAGCAGCGCGGTGCTGCGGATCGCGTCGTCGTTGCCCGGGATCTTGTAGTCGACCTCGTCGGGGTCGCAGTTGGTGTCGAGGATCGCGACGACCGGGATGCCCAGCTTGCGGGCCTCGCCGACGGCGATGTGCTCCTTCTTGGTGTCCACGACCCAGATGGCGCTGGGCACCTTCTGCATGTCGCGGATGCCGCCGAGGCTGCGCTCGAGCTTGGCCTTCTCGCGGGTCAGGCCCAGCTGCTCCTTCTTGGAGAGGGAGGCCATGACGCCGGTCTGCTCCATGTCCTCCAGCTCCTTCATGCGCTGGAGCCGCTTGTAGACGGTGGAGAAGTTGGTGAGCATGCCGCCCAGCCAGCGCTGGTTGACGTAGGGCATGCCGACGCGGGTCGCCTGCTCGGCGATGACCTCCTGCGCCTGGCGCTTGGTCCCGACGAACATGATCGAACCGCCGTGGGCCACGGTCTGCTTGACGAACTCGTAGGCCTGGTCGATGTAACCCAGCGTCTGCTGGATGTCGATGATGTAGATGCCGTTGCGCTCGGTGAAGATGAACCGCTTCATCTTCGGGTTCCAGCGACGGGTCTGGTGCCCGAAGTGGACCCCGCTGTCGAGCAGGTTCTTCATGCTGACGACTGCCACGTGGCGCCGCCTTCCTTCTCGTGCGCGGACGGCCGGGGCCGGGCCGCGCTGTGCCGGTTGTCGCGGGCACCGGGTGGTGCGCCGCCCTGGTGTCCGGATCGCGCCACCGACCCGCCGCGAGGACGGGACCGGGGTGGCGAGCTCCCCGCCGGGCTCGTCGAGGTGCACGAGCAGCGGGACGCGGACACGCGAAGTCGACCCGCCGAGGCGGGCCGCACCGGCAAGCATACGCGGTGGCGCGGGGGGCTCCGCACCGGTCGTCCCCAGCGGTGCCCGCCGTCCACCGCCGGGCTCGCCGGCCGCCCCGCGGGCGCCGGTGGCACCAGGGTCGGGAAGGTGTCCGTCGCCCGTCTGCTGCTGCTCCTCCTCCTGGTCGCCGGCGCGCTGCTCGGGCCCGGGGCGCTGGCGGCGTCGCCGGCTCCTCCCCCGCCCGCCGCTGCGCCCACGACGACCCCGGCCGGGGTGTGGGGCTGGCCGTTGCCCGGATCGCCGGAGGTGACCCGGGCGTTCGAGCCGCCGCCGACGCCGTACGCGGCCGGGCACCGGGGCGTGGACCTGCGCGGTGACACCGGCGCCCCGGTGCTGTCCGCCGGGGACGGGGTCGTCGCGTTCGCCGGGATGGTGGCCGGGCGGCCGGTGGTGAGCGTCGACCACGCCGGGGGCCTGCGCACCACGTACGAGCCGGTGCAGCCGGCGGTGGCCGCCGGCCAGGCCGTGGTGCGTGGTTCACCCCTGGGCACGCTGGCCGCAGGGCACCCCGGCTGCCCGGTCGAGGCATGCCTGCACTGGGGCGTACGCCGGGGCGAGACCTACCTGGACCCGCTCGCCGTGCTGCGCCCGCCGCGGATCAGCCTGCTGCCGTGGGGGTGACCCCGGCGCGGTCGGGTTACCGTCCGGGCGTGCGCTGGCGACGGAAGAAGGAGTCGGGACCGGGAGAACAGGACGGTGGCCAGGTGCTGCGCGACCTGCAGGCGGTCATCGACCGGTTCGGGTGGGCGGTGCTGCACGGCGGCGGGTCCCCGGGCGAGCCGCGGTGGTCCCACACCGTGGGCCTGACCGGGCTCGGCCACCCCGAGGTGATCGTGACCGGGTTGCCGTTCGAGGCCGGGGAGAAGTACCTGAACCTGGTCGGCGAGGCCGTGCGGGCCGGCACCCGCTTCAGCGCGGACGCCGCGACGACGACGCTCACCGACGCCGACTCCCCCGTGGTCTTCCTGGCCGTGGCCGACACCGGCCGACTGCCGATGGCCGAACAGCTCTACGGCTCGGTCGACGCGCTCCAGCTGGTGTGGCCGGACTCCCAGGGCGCGCTGCCCTGGGAGGAGGGGCACCGCAACCCGCCGACCGCGCAGCCGCTGCTGGGGCCGCGCCCCGGTCAGCCGGGGGACTGACCGGGGCGCGCCGGCGTCGGGGCTCGAGCGCGCCGACCTGGCCCCGGGACGGGGGTCAGTCGCCGTCGGGCTCGGAGACCAGGTGCACGATCGAGGCCGGGCTGCTGATCCAGAAGGCCGAGGTCTCGCCCAGCGGCTCGATCTCGTCGCAGCGGGCCACGCCCTCCGCCGCGGCCACGTGCTGCGCCGCCGCGGCGGGGTCGTCACACGTCAGCTGCAGCCAGATCTCCGCCTGGCTGACCCCCGGCACCCGGTCGATCCACAGCCGGTTCGCGCCGAACTGGAAGCCGACCGAGGGTGGCCCCGACTCGAAGGGGTTCTCGATCTCCGGCAGGCCGACCGTCTCCCGGTAGAAGCGGACGGTCTGCTCCCACTGGTGCGGCGGCACCTTCATCGCGATGTTGCGCCCTCCCGCGAACGCCACCGCTCGGTCCGTGCTCATGCGCTGCGCCTCTCGCTGCTGGGTGTCCTGCGCAGCGTGGCACGAGGTGGGGCAGCCGGTGGAGGGTCAGCTCGCGGCGCGGTGCCCGGTCAGCGGGCGACGTCCCGGTGTCGGGATCCGCGCCAGCGGCGGACGAGAGCCGGTGACCTCAGGCGATGTCGACCAGCTTGGTGCGCAGCTGGAGCACGGCCTTGGTGTGCAGCTGGCAGATGCGGCTCTCGGTCACCCCGAGGACCCGGCCGATGTCGGCCAGGGTGAGCCCCTCGAAGTAGTACAGGCTCACCACGACCTTCTCCCGGTCGGGCAGCTGCTCCACCGCGCGGGCCAGCAGCTGCCGCGCCTCCCCGTGCTCGGCCATCGCCTGCGGGTCGAGTGCGCTGGTGTCCTTGAGCGTGTCGACCAGGCGCGGGGCGGAGCCGTCGTCGTCGACGAGCAGCTCGTCGAGGGCGACGACGTTGACCAGGGACAGCTGGCCGAGGAACTTGCGGATCTCCTCGACGTCCATCTCCATCTCCGCCGCGATCTCCTCCTCGCTCGGGCTCCGCTGGAGCCGGCTCTCGAGGGCGGCGATGGTGCGCTCGAACTGACGCGCCTTCATCCGCACCGACCGCGGGATCCAGTCGGTGGAGCGGAGCTCGTCGATGATCGCGCCGCGGATTCGTGACATCGCGTAGCTCTCGAACTTGATCTCCCGCGACGGCTCGAAGCGGGTGATCGCGTCGATCAGCCCGAAGGTGCCGTAGGAGACCAGGTCGGCCTGCTCGACGTGCGCGGGCAGACCACTGCCGACCCGGCCGGCGACGTACTTGACCAGCGGCGCGTAGTGCAGGATCAGCCGGTCGCGCAGACCGGTCTCCCGGTCGACGGCGTAGCGGGCCCAGAGGTCGGCGACCGCCGCGTCCGGGTCGTCGCTCGCCCCGAGCTGGTGGACCGTCGCCTCAGACACCTGCATCCCCCTGATCGCCAGTCGCTTCGCGCACCCTTGCCGTCCCCACTGTCTCAGGCCCGCGGATGGGCCTGCGCGTGGACAGCACGCAGCCGCTCGACCGTCACGTGCGTGTAGACCTGCGTGGTCGCGAGGCTAGCGTGCCCCAGCAGCTCCTGGACCGACCGCAGGTCGGCACCGCCCTCGAGGACGTGCGTGGCCGCGGAGTGCCGCAGCCCGTGCGGGCCGATGTCCGGCGTCCCGGGAGCGGCCTGGACCGCGGCGTGCACGATGCGTCGCGCCTCCCGCGCGTCCAGCCGGCCACCACGGGCGCCCAGCAGCAGCGCCGGCCCGCTGGCCGGGGTGGCGAGCGCGGGCCGGCCCTCCGCCGACCACGTCTCCAGCGCCCGGGCCGCCGGTGCACCGAACGGCACGCTGCGCTCCTTGCGCCCCTTGCCGAAAACCCGGAGCAGCCGCCGGCCCCGGTCGACGTCGTCGACGTCCAGGCCGACCAGCTCGCCCACCCGGATGCCGCTGGCGTACAGCAGCTCGAGCACCAGCAGGTTGCGCAGCCGGAGGGCGGTCGCCGTCGTGTCCTCGGTCTCGTCGGCGGGGTGGGCGGCCTGCTCGAGCACGGCGCGCGCCTGCTCGGTGCCCAGCACGCCGGGCAGGGTGCGGTGCGCCCGGGGGCTGGCCAGCCGGAGGCCGACGTCCTCGGCCACCTGGCCGCTGCGGCGCAGGTGGGCGGTGAACGAGCGCGCCGAGGCCGCCCGGCGGGCGGTGGTGGACCGGCTGTCGCCCCGGGTGCGGCCGGCGGCCAGCCAGCTGCGCAACGTGGCGAGGTCGAGGTCGGCGGGGGTGGTCCCCTGCCGGCGGGCCAGGTGGTCCAGCAACGACACGACGTCAGTGACGTAGCCGCGCACGGTGTGGGTGGAGAGGTCCCGCTGCATGCGCAGGTGCTCCTCCCAGCCGTCCAACGACTCGGCGAGGGCAGGAGGCAGGGCCGCCCGCAGCTCCGCCGTTCCCGCCATGGGGGCAGCGTCCGTGCCGCAACGGGACCGGTCAACGGGACGCGCCGGTCCCGGGCTTCGGCGGGGGGTGCAACCGCCAGCCGGTGCCGGTCCACTGGACCAGGTCGGCGAGCTCCAGCGCCGGCAGCACCCGCAGCACGTCCAGGACGTCGCAGCCGGCCACCGACGCGAGGCGTTCGGGGGTGACGCCGGTGCGGACCGGGCAGGCGTCCAGCACCCGCCGGGCCACGTCGGACAGCTCGTCGCGGGCGGTGCCCGGCCGCTCCGGTGGGGCGGCGAGGTCGGCGCCCAGCGACCCGACCCGCTCGATCACCTGCGCCGCGGTGGTCACCAGCCGGGCCGTGCGCAGCTCGTCGCGGAGCAGCTCGTGGCAGCCCACCGACATCGCGCTGGTGACCGGGCCGGGCACCACCATCAGCGCCCGGCCCAGGTCGTCGGCCCGGTGGGCGGTGGCCAGCGCGCCGGACCTCGCGGCCGCCTCGACCACCACCGTGCCCCGGGTCAGCGCGGCGATCAGCCGGTTGCGCACCAGGAACCGGTGCCGCAGCGGCGCGCAGCCCGGCGGCCACTCGCTCACCAGCAGGCCGCCGTCCAGCAGCCGGGAGAACAGCGCCGAGTGCGACGCCGGGTAGGCCCGGTCGACGCCGCAGGCGAGCACGGCGACGGTGGGGGCACCGGCGGCCAGCGCCCCGCGGTGAGCGGCGGCGTCGATCCCGTAGGCGCCGCCGGAGACGGTGGTCCACCCCCGCTCCCCCAGGCCGTGGGCCAATTCACCGGCCACGTGCTCGCCGTACGCCGTCGCCGCCCGCGATCCGACCAGGGCCACCGATCGGTCGACCACGTCGGCCAGCGCCCCGTCACCCCGCACCCACAGCGCCAGCGGCGGGACCGGCGTCCGCCGTCGGTCGAGCCCTCGGTCGTCGGCGATCTGCGCGGTCGCCACGGTCAGGCAGTGCAGGGCCAGCGCCGGCCACTCGTCGTCCTCGGGCACGACCAGGCGTGCGCCGCACCGCTCGGCCCGCTTCAGGTCGGCCAGGCTGGCGTCGTCAGCGACCCGGGCACCGGCGACCGCCTGCACGCGGGGTGGGGCGCTCCCGGCCCGGAGTGCGGCCACCGCCTCGATCGGACCGACCCGCTCCACGAACCGCCACGCCTCCACCGACCCGGGCTCCACCGCCCGGCTGAGCCAGGCCCGCGCCCGGCGGGTCGCCGGCCCCGCGGCACCTGCGTGATCATCGGTCGGTCCGCTCCGCAGGTCGGCCACCAGCTCGTCGTGGCTCCCGGCGGTCATGCCGCCGCCCGCTGCAGCCGCATACCGAGGGCCTCGGCGACCTCGTCGGAGCCCGGCACCGTGCGCCCGGCCAGGTCGGCCAGCGTCCAGCTCACCCGTAGCACCCGGTCGAACCCGCGGACCGACAGCGTGCCCCGCTCCAGGGCCCGCTCCGCGAGCGAGAGCGCCCGCCGGGGCACCGGCCACCGCTCGCGCAGCAGCCGGCCGGGGACCGCGCTGTTCAGGGTGAACCCGGTACCGGCCAGCCGGTCCGCGGCGGCTGCGCGCGCGGCGCCCACCCGCCGGGCCACCACCCGCGTCGACTCCGGCGGTGCGACACCGTCCAGCCAGGCCGCGCGGCTCACCGCCGGCAGCGTGACCCGCAGGTCGATCCGGTCGAGCAAGGGGCCGGAGAGGCGTGACTGGTAGCGCCGGCGCTCCGGCGGGCTGCAGGTGCAGGCCGTGTCGCCGGCCGCGCTCGCGCAGGGGCACGGGTTGGCGGCGAGCACCAGCTGCGCCCGGCAGGGGAAGGTGGCCGAGCCGTTCGCCCGGTGGATGGTGACCTCGCCGCGTTCCAGCGGCTGGCGCAGCGTGTCGAGCACGGCCCGCGGGAACTCCGGCGCCTCGTCCAGGAAGAGCACGCCCAGGTGGGCCCGGCACAGCGCCCCGGGGCGGATCTGGCCCGAGCCGCCGCCGACGAGCGCGGCCATCGTCGCCGAGTGGTGCGGTGACTCGAAGGTGGGCCGCCGGACCAGCGGCGCGCCCGGGGGCAGGGTGCCGGCGACGGACGCGATCGCGGTGACCTCCATCGCGGCCCGTTCGTCCAGCGGCGGCAGCAGGCCCGGCAGCCGCTCGGCCAGCATCGTCTTCCCCGCCCCGGGCGGGCCGGTGAGGAACAGGTGGTGGCCCCCGGCGGCGGCGACCTCCACCGCGCGGCGCCCGGCGGTCTGACCGACGACGTCGGCCAGGTCCGGCTCCGGGGGTTCGGGAGCCGCGGGGCCACGGACGTGGGCCGCGATGGCGGCACCCCCGGCCAGATGGGCGACGACCTGCCGCAGCGTCCGGGCGGCCAGCACCTCGATGCCCTCGACCAGCGCCGCCTCGTCGGCGTTGTCGGCCGGCACCACGACCTGCCGGTGCCCGGCGCGGGCGGCGGCCAGCACCGCGGGGAGCACTCCGCGCACCGTCCGCAGCGACCCGTCCAGGCCCAGCTCGCCCAGCAGCACCAGCTCACGCACCCGCTCGGCGGGGACCACGCCGGCGCCGGCGAGCACCGCCACGGCGAGGGCCAGGTCGAACCCACTGCCCTGCTTCGGCATCGCGGCCGGCGACAGCCCGATCGTCACCCGGCGCAGCGGGAAGTCGTGCCCGCTGTTGACGACCGCCGCACGCACCCGGTCGACCGACTGGCGCACGACGGCGTCGGGCAGGCCGACCAGCACCACCGTGGGCACCCCGGCGGCGAGGTCGACCTCGACCTCCACCATGGCGCCGCGCACGCCGACCAGCCCCACCGACCAGGTCCTCGCCAGCGCCATCAGAACGCGTTCCGCAGGTGCGCCACGCGGGCCGGCCCGTCGACCGGGACGTGCACCCCGACGACGTCGAAGCGCAGATCGGGTGCGTGGTGGTCGTGCGCGGCGAGCCAGGCGCGGGCCAGCTGGCGCAGCCGGCGCCGCTTGTCGGCGGTCACCGCCTCCACGGCGTGACCGAACCCGGTGCCGCGCCGGGTCTTCACCTCGCAGAAGACGATCGCGTCGCCGTCGCGGGCGACGACGTCGAGCTCACCGTGGCGGCAGCGCCAGTTCCGGTCGAGCACCTGCATGCCGGCGTCGGTGAGCAGCCGGACGGCCACCCGCTCGCCGTAGGCGCCGAGGGCGGCTCGTGGGGTCGGGGTCGGAGACACCCCTCGACCCTGGGTCCGGCGCGGGCAGCGGACCAGAGCCGCACCGGGTCTGTGGACAGCCGGTGCGGCTGTGGACGACGAACCGCCGCTCGTCCCCCCGCCGGGCAGCCTGGCCGGGTGGGCGACGCGGGATGAGGCCACGCGGGATCAGGCCAGGCGGGATCAGGGCAAGCAGGGTCAGGGCAGGCGCGGGTTGTCCGGCAACTCGAGGTCGGGCTTGTCCAGCTCCTCGACGTTGACGTCCTTGAACGTCACCACCCGCACGTTCTTCACGAACCGCGCCGGCCGGTACATGTCCCAGACCCAGGCGTCGGTGAGGGTGAGCTCGAAGAACACCTCACCGCCGGCGTCCCGGACCTGCAGGTCGACGCTGTTGGCCAGGTAGAACCGCCGCTCGGTCTCCACCACGTAGGAGAACTGGCGGACGATGTCCTTGTACTCGCGATAGAGCTGCAGCTCCATCTCGGTCTCGTACTTCTCGAGGTCCTCGGTGCTCATCGCGTGTGCTCCACGAGTGCCGGCGTGGGCAGGCCGGCGCGGTGGTCGGCAGCCCGCGGGATGGATCCGGAGACGAGCTCCGGGAGGTCGTTCGACTGGGCGGGCACGGGTCCATCATCGGGCATGGCCCGCCTCCCCGGCAGCGCCGGTGCCCGCGCGGCGTGCGCGTCCCGCGCCCGGGCCACGTTGACGAACCGCATCCGGTGCTCGGGGCAGGGGCCGTGCTCGTCCAGGGCCGCGCTGTGGGCGTCGGTGATGTACCCCTTGTGCACGTCGAAGCCGTAGGCGGGGAACCGCTCGTGCAGGTCGAGCATCATCCGGTCCCGGGTGACCTTGGCCAGCACGGAGGCCGCGGCCACGCAGGCAGCGACCCGGTCGCCTTTCCAGACCGCCAGGGAGGGCTGGGCCAGGCCGCTGACCGGGAAGCCGTCGGTGAGCACGTACTCCGGTCCGGGGTCCAGGGCGTGCACCGCCCGACGTAACGCCTCGATGTTGGTCACGTGCATCCCCCGGGCGTCGAGCTCGGGCACGGGGATGACGACGACCGACCAGGCGAGCGCCCGCTGGACGATCTCGGCGTAGACCTGCTCCCGGGTGGCCGGGGTGAGCAGCTTGGAGTCGGCGAGCCCGGGCACGCGGCCACGGCGACCGGCCGGCAGCACGCAGGCGGCCGCGACGAGGGGGCCGGCGCAGGCTCCGCGCCCGGCCTCGTCGGCGCCGGCGATCGCGGCGAACCCGCGGCGGCGCAGGGAGCGCTCCATCGCCCAGAGGGTGTCCGAGGCCTCCGCGGCGGACACGCCGCGGGAGCGGGGAGCAGTCGGGGTGGATCGGGCAGGCATCGACTGCCGACCCTACGACGCCGGGGGGACGTCGTGGCCCGCGGACCGAACGGCGGCGCACCCGGCGCGGCCCGGACACACCACGACCCGGACACACCACGACCCGGACACACCACGAGCCGGTCCGCGGGGGAACGGGGACCGGCTCGTGGCGGGCGAGCGTGGTCGGCGCGTGCCGACCAGCCCGGCCTGCCGGGGCGTGGGGGGACGTCCCGGCCGTCGGGTCGGGTCGGGGGCGGCGGGCGCGTTGCCCGGTCCGTCCCCGGCCCGCCGGCTCAGACGCCGGTGGCGGTGAAGGAGTGCGCGCCGCAGGTGCAGCCGGGGTTGCGGGCGGAGAGCACCAGCGACACGGCGTGCGCACGGTCGCGCGCGCCGAGCTTGCGCAGGATCGCCTTGACGTGGGACTTGACGGTGTCCTCGCTGATGAACAGGTTCCGGCCGATCTGCCGGTTGGACTGCCCCTGGAGGAGCTCGTCGAGGACGTCGGACTCACGGCGGGTCAGCGGCACCTCGGGGGCCAGCGGCTTGGCGACCGGCTCGGCCCCGCCCTCGGTGCGGCGGATCTGCGGGTCGACGACGGTGCGCCCGGCGCGGGCCGCGAGCACCGCCCAGCCCAGCAGCGTGGGCGAGGTGTTCATCAGCAGGTAGCCGCGGACGCCGGCGGCCAGCGCCTCGTTGACCACGGCGGGGTCCTCGGAGGTGGCGATGGCGACGATCGCGATCTGCGGGTAGCGGCGACGCAGGTCGCGGCAGGCGTTGAGGGTCGCGGCCCGGCCGGCGCCCAGCTCGACGACGACGGCGTCGGGGCGGGCGGAGTCGGCGAGGGTCAGCGCGCGGCGGGGCTCCCCCGGGGTGCCCACCGCCTGCATGCCGGCGGTCTCGTTGATCATGCCGATCAGGCCGCGGCGCAGAACCGGGGCGTCCGCGAGGATCATGACGCGGGTGACGCCGCGCGTGGTGCTCGCCATGGGTGCAGACACTGTCTGACTCTCCGTTCGGGTCTGATGACTCTCTGCGATGTACATCGACCGGGTGAACGGATTGCTTGAACAACTTTCGCGAACTTCTTTGCGCGACCCGCGCAGATCATGCCGAAAGGCGCCTCAGAGGGGTTGCCGAGCGCACCCGGACGACGGCGCGCCTGCTCGACAGTGGCCCTGCAGGAGCCCTCCCGGCGGGACCGTCAGTCGGCCGAGGAGCCCCGCGCCGGCCGGGTCTGCGCGGGCCGGCGCACGCGCCGCCAGCCGGTGCGGGGCGGACGCCGGGACGGCCCTGCCGCCCGGGCCCGCCGCTGCCCGTGCCGCCGTCGCCAGGCGGTCAGCGGTGCGGCGCCGGCCAGCCCCAGGACGTAGGGCACCGCGACCGCCGCGGCGCCCTGGACCGGCAGCCCGACGGGCGCGGCGGACGCGTCCGCCTGCTGGATGTCCGGGTCGTCGATGAGCCCGAAACGGTCCAGCGGCCAGACGATCACGGCCGCCTTCCCGATGACGTCGTCCTCGGAGATGGTGCCGGAGTACTGGTCGCCGACGTGCGATCGGGAGTCCGCGGACGCCGAGCGGTGGTCGCCCATCACCCACAACCGCCCCTCGGGCACGGTCACCGGGGAGAAGGCGCGGGACTCGGGCGGGTTGTCCTGGTAGACGTAGGGCTCGTCCAGCGGCTGCCCGTCGACGACCACCCGCCCCTCCGGGTCGCAGCACTCGACCGTCTGCCCTCCGGTGGCGATCACCCGCTTGACGTAGTCGTCCTCGCTGGGCGGGGCCACGCCGATCGTCCGGCCCAGGGTCAGCAGCGCCCCGGTGAACCAGTTGCTCGGCTCCGCCACCGTGATCTCCGGGGCCCAGGTGTCCGGACCGCGGAAGACGACGACGTCGCCGGGCTCCGGCTCGCCACCGAACCAGTAGGGCACCTTGTTGACCAGCACGCGGTCGCCGGTGCAGCCCGGGCAGCCGTGCAGCGTCTGCTCCATCGACCCCGACGGGATGAAGAACGCCTGCACGAGGAACGTCTTCACCAGCAGCGCCAGCACGAAGGCGATGACCAGCAGCACCGGCAGCTCCCGCAGCAGGGAGCCCTTCTTCGCCGGCGCGCGGCCACCGCGCTCCGCCGCCGGAGTGCTGCCCGGCTCGGGTTCGCCGGACCGGCGGTCGCCCGCCTCCGGGGAGGACGGGGAGTCCGGGGTTCCGTCCCGCGAGGGACGGCCGGCGGACGAGTCGGTGGGCCCGTGCGTGCTCATCGCCGATCAGCGTACGGTCCGCGCGCCACCCCGCCCGGCGGAACGCCGGGCAGGGTGCCACCGCACAGCGACGGGGCCGGCCGGAGAACGCGAACGGGCCGGCTGCCCGAAGGCAGCCGGCCCGTTCGACGCGGAGACGCTGGGGTCAGCGCGCGACGACCTCGCGCTTCTCCTTGATCTTGGCGGCCTTTCCGCGCAGCTCACGGAGGTAGTACAGCTTCGCCCGGCGGACGTCACCGCGGGTGAGCACCTCGATCTTCTCGACGACCGGGGTGTGCACCGGGAAGGTGCGCTCCACGCCGACGCCGAAGCTGACCTTGCGGACGGTGAAGGTCTCGCGGATCCCGCCGCCCTGGCGCCGGATGATGACGCCCTGGAAGACCTGGACGCGCGAGCGGTTGCCCTCGATGACCCGCACGTGCACCTTCACGGTGTCCCCGGGGCGGAAGTCGGGGATGTCGTTGCGCAACGACGCGGCGTCGAGGGCGTCCAGGGTGTTCATCGCAGCAGTCCTCAGAATCTAGGGAACTCGTCGTGTAACGGGCAGCGGGGTCCCGGTGAGTCCGTACCGGGGGGCCGCGCTCCACCACCCGCGTCGTCGTCCGTGACCTCGTGCAGGACGTGGTCGGGGGACGTCGTCGTCAGGTGCGGAGCCACTGTCGACAGGAGCCGACGGCGTGCAGCAGCTCTCTACTGTGCCACATCTTCAGGTGACGATGCGCGGGGGCCCCGTCCACGGGCGCGCGAGCAGCTGCGGGAGCGCGTCGGCGAGGTCGCGCGGGGCGAACGCCACCCCACCCGCGGCGATCTCCGCGACGCTCCACCAGCGGTGCGGCTCGTCGGCGAGCAGCTCCAGCTCGGTGCGCCCGGCCACGTCGACTTCGTGCCGGACGTCGCGCAGCACGAAGAAGGTCTCCCGCGAGTCGATCTCCTGCCCACCCCAGCGGCCCAGGTGCCGACGCAGCCACACCGGCCCCTCCAGTTCCGCGGGGTCGGCGCGCAGACCGGTCTCCTCGGCGAGCTCACGGACGGCGGCCGTGCGCAGGTCCTCGCCGTCCTCCACTCCCCCGCCGGGCGTGTACCAGAACAGCACCTCGCCGGGGACGGCGTCCGGGCCGGTGAGCCGCGCGCCGAGCAGCAGCACCCGCTGCGCCGGGTCGAGCACCAGCACGCGGGCGGTCGGCCGCACCCAGGGCCGGTCCGTCACGGCGGGGGCCTCACGGCTGGGGGTCGGCGTCCAGCGCGGCCCGGTCGGCCGGCGACAGCCCTTCGGCCGGCAGCGCGGCGAGCAGGTCGGGACGGCGGTCGGCGGTACGCCGGAGTGACTGCGCGCGGCGCCAGCGGGCGATGGCCGCGTGGTCGCCGGAGAGCAGCACCGGCGGCACGTCGTGGCCGCGCCAGCTGGCCGGGCGGGTGTAGGAGGGCCCTTCGAGCAGCCCGTCGGCGTGCGAGTCGAACTCCACCGACTCGGCGTTGCCGACGACGCCGGGGATCAGCCGGGTGACCGCCTCGACCATGACCAGCACCGCGGACTCCCCGCCGGCGAGGACGTAGTCGCCGATGGAGACCTCCGAGACCGGGCCCGCCGAGGCCGCCCAGTCCGCGACCCGCTGGTCGATGCCCTCGTAGCGGCCGCAGGCGAAGACCAGGCCGGGTTCGGTGGCCCACTCGGCGGCGATCGACTGGGTGAAGGGCCGGCCCGCCGGGGTCGGCACGACCAGCCGGGTGCCCGGCGGCCGGACCGCCTCCAGCGCCCGGGCCCAGGGCTCGGGGCGCATGACCATGCCGGGTCCGCCGCCGTACGGGGCGTCGTCGACCGTGCGGTGGACGTCGTCGGTCCACTGCCGCAGGTCGTGCACCCCGATGCTGACCAGCCCGCGCTCGGCGGCCTTGCCCAGCAGCGACTGGCGCAGCGGCGCGAGGTACTCGGGGAAGATCGAGACGACGTCGACGCGGAAGCTCACAGGTCGAGCAGCCCCTCGGGCGGGTCGACGACGAGCCGGCCACCGGCGACGTCGACCGTCGGCACCATGGCCGCGACGAACGGCACGAGCAGCTCGCGGCCGTCGGTGCGCCGCACGACCAGCAGCTCGGCGCCCTCGTGCTGGACGGCGGTCACCTCGCCCAGCGGCGTCCCGTCGGTCAGCTCGGCGGCCAGGCCGACCAGCTGGTGGTCGTAGAAGGAGTCCGGGTCGTCGAGCTCGGGCAGCGCGTCGACCGGGACCAGCAGCTGCGTGTTGCGCAGCGCGTCCGCGGCCTCGCGGTCGGCGATCACCGCGCCGTCGGGGCGGGACAGGGTGAGCAGCAGCGTGCCGCTGTGCCAGCGCATCCCGGCGACGGTGAGCGGGCCGCGGGAGGGCGGGTCGGTGAGCAGCACCGACCCGGGGGCGAACCGCAGGTCGGGGTCGTCGGTGCGCACCTCGACGGTCACCTGACCACGGACACCGTGGGGCCGGCCGATGCGGCCGACCACCACGGTGTCGGGGTGTGCGGGGGTGGCGCCTGCGGCGCCGGGAGTGCTCAGCGCCCGTCGGTGTCGACGACGTCGACCCGAAGGCCGCGGCCGCCGACACCGGTCATGACCTGGCGCAGCGCCTTGGCGGTGCGCCCGCCGCGGCCGATGACCTTGCCGAGGTCGTCGGGGTGCACCCGGACCTCGAGGGTCTTGCCGCGGCGGCCGTTGACCATGTCGACCACGACGTCGTCGGGGTTGTCGACGATGCCCTTGACCAGGTGCTCGAGCGCTTCTTCGAGCACGTCTTACTCGGCAGCAGGCGTCTCGGCGGCGTCCGCGGCCGGGGCGTCGGCAGCGGCGTCGGCCTTGGGGGCGGCCTTCTTGCGCGGGGTGGTCGCCTCGGTCGTCGGCTCGTCGGCGGCGGCGCGGGCGGCCTCCTCGTACAGGGCCTTCTTGTCCGGCTTGGGAGCCGCGACCTTCATCGGGGCCGGAGCCGGCTCGCCCTTGAACTTCTGCCAGTCACCGGTGACCCGGAGGATGGCGGCGACGGCCTCGGTCGGCTGGGCGCCGACGCCGAGCCAGTACTGCGCGCGCTCGCTGTCGACCTCGATGAAGGACGGGTCCTCCTTCGGGTGGTACTTGCCGATCGTCTCGATCGAGCGACCGTCCCGCTTGGTGCGGGCGTCGGCGACGACGATGCGGTAGTACGGCGCGCGCATCTTGCCCAGGCGCATGAGCTTGATCTTGGTGGCCACGGTGTGTGGTGTGCTCCTCGAACGTGTGTGGTTGCCCGCCGGACGGTCGCGTGGGGGTACGCCGGGGCGAGGCGATGGACACGGGCGGGGATGGTGAGAGGGCCACCCGCCGCCGTGTTCGACAGACCATGATGCCAGACGCGAGGGAAGAGCTCATGACCGCTGCCGGACCCCTGCATCACCTCGAGCTGTGGGTGCCCGATCTCGCCCGTGCGGAACGATCCTGGGGGTGGCTGCTGACCGCCCTGGGCGCCGCACCGTTCCAGTCGTGGCCGCACGGCCGGTCCTGGCGCTGGGCGGAGGGCGGCTACCTCGTCATCGAGCAGTCCCCGGCGCTGACCGGCGACCGGCACGACCGCCGCGCCCCCGGGCTCAACCACCTGGCGTTCTGGGTGCACGACCTGGACGCGCTGGTCGCCGAGGCCCCCGCCCACGGCTGGTCGCTGTTGTTCGCCGACCGGCACCCGTTCGCCGGTGGTCCCGAGCACCGGGCCGCCTACCTGGCCGACGGCGACGGCTACGAGGTGGAACTGGTGCCCTCGTCGCCGGACTCCGCGGCCACCAGGAACCCGCCCCAGCCGTCGTAGCGGCCCCCGTGCCGCTCGACGATGCCGACCACCTCACGGGTGAAGTCGGCCGCGGTCTCGTGGTCGACCGCCGTCATGGCACTGAACTCGAGCCACACGGTGAGGAAGCGGCGGTACAGCCCGTCGACCCGGTAGCCGGCCCCGGTGAGCTCCTGCCCGGCCGCCACCGCCGCCCTCCGGCTCCGGAAGGCGGCGGTGTGGTCGATCGGCCGGGGCGCGTGCACCTGGTCGCCGTGGCCGAGGTTGGCCTCGACCGTCTCGGCGGTCAGCCGCAGCTGCTCGGCGAGGCTGCGGTCAGCCACGGACGGCGGCGAGGACGGCGTCGGCCGCCTCGGCCACGGCAACCTCGGACCGCTCACCGGTGGCCCGGTCGCGCACCTCGATGACGCCGTCGGCCAGCCCGCGGCCCACGGTGACGATCGTCGGCATGCCGAGCAGCTCGGCGTCCTTGAACTTGACCCCAGGTGACACCTTCGGGCGGTCGTCGAAGAGCACGGTGAGCCCGGCGTCGACCAGCTGGCCGGCGAGGGTCTCGGCGTACTCGAAGACGGCGGCGTCCTTGCCGGTGGCGACCAGGTGGACGTCCGCGGGTGCGACCGAGCGCGGCCAGCGCAGGCCGAGCTCGTCGTGGGTGGACTCCGCGATGGCAGCCACCGCCCGGGAGACGCCGATGCCGTAGGAGCCCATGGTGACGGTGACCAGCTTGCCGTTCTCGTCGAGCACCTTGAGGTCCAGCGCCTCGGCGTACTTGCGACCCAGCTGGAAGATGTGGCCCATCTCCACGCCGCGGGCCAGCTCCAGCGGGCCGGAGCCGTCGGGCGCGGGGTCGCCGGCGAGCACCTCGGCGGCCTCGATCACGCCGTCCCAGGTGAAGTCTCGCCCGGCGACCAGGTCGAACACGTGCTTGCCCGGCTCGTTGGCGCCGGTGATCCACCGGCTGCCGGGCACCACCCGCGGGTCGACCAGGTAACGGATGCCGGTCTTGCTCTCGGTGCCCAGCACCTGCGGGCCGATGTAGCCCTTGACCAGGTCGGGGTGGGCGGCGAAGTCGGTGAACGGCTCGACCTCGGCGGGCGAGACCTGGGCCTCCAGCCGCTTGGCGTCGACCTCCCGGTCACCGGGCAGACCGATCACCAGCGGCTCGCGGGTGCCGTCGGGGTGGGCCAGCGTGACCACGACGTTCTTCAGCGTGTGCGCGGCGGTGTACCCGGCGTCCGGGAACTTCTCGGTGGCCACCGCGACCAGGGTGTCGATGGTCGGGGTGTCGGGGGTGTCCTCGACGTGCGCCTCGGGCAGCCCGTCGAACGGGATCGACTCGGGGACGACGGTCGACACCGCCTCCACGTTCGCCGCGTACCCGCCCGGCGAGCGGACGAAGGTGTCCTCCCCGATCGAGGTCGGGTGCAGGAACTCCTCGCTCTTGGAGCCACCCATCGCCCCGGACATGGCCGAGACGATCACGTACTCCAGGCCCAGCCGGTCGAAGATCCGGATGTAGGCCTCGCGGTGGGCGGCGTAGGAGCGGTCCAGGCCGGCGTCGTCGACGTCGAAGGAGTAGCTGTCCTTCATGGTGAACTCGCGGCCGCGGAACAGCCCGGCCCGGGGCCGCGCCTCGTCCCGGTACTTGGTCTGGATCTGGTAGAGCGAGACCGGCAGGTCCTTGTAGGAGCCGTAGAGGTCCTTCACCAGGAGGGTGAACATCTCCTCGTGGGTGGGGCCGAGCAGGAAGTCGTTGCCCCGCCGGTCCTGCAGCCGGAAGAGGTTGGGCCCGTACTCGGTCCAGCGGCCGGTCGCCTCGTAGGGCTCGCGCGGCAGCAGCGCCGGGAAGTGCACCTCCTGCGCGCCCATCGCGTCCATCTCCTCGCGGACGATGCGCTCGACGTTGCGGAACACCCGCCAGCCCAGCGGCAGCCAGGTGAACCCGCCCGGCGCGGCCCGCCGGATGTAGCCGCCCCGGGCGAGCAGCCGGTGGCTGGGGACCTCGGCATCGGCCGGGTCGTCGCGCAGCGTGCGCAGGAAGGACGTCGACATACGAAGGAGCACGGCGCAAGCATCCCAGGCGCCCGGGGAACGCCGTCCACGGGTTTGCCGGGGCGCCGTCCTGGCTCACCGTGGGGGGGGGGGGGGGGGGGGGGGGGGGGGGGGGGGGGGGGGGGGGGGGGGGGGGGGGGGGGGCGTCGTGGGGGGGGGCGGGCGG
>NZ_JBJHAG010000028.1:0-51505 GCF_054050925.1 Modestobacter sp. SYSU DS0657
GCGGGATGCCCGACCGGGTCAAGTGCCTGCACGCCCTGGCCGGCCACGCGCTGGCCGCCGGGCCGGGCGTGAACCCGATCGGCGACCGCGCGGTCGCCGAGATGGGGGAGTGGTGGGCCGCCGGCCGCTGTGCCGCTCCCAGCCCCACCGACCCGGAGGACGTGCGATGACACGGGTGGCCGCCATCGACTGCGGTACCAACTCCATCCGGCTGCTGGTCGCCGACGTGCCGCCGGAGGGTGCGCACACCGACCTGCTCCGGCGGATGGAGGTGGTCCGCCTCGGCCAGGGTGTGGACGCCACCGGCCGGCTCGCCCCGGAGGCGATCGAGCGCACCCGCCGGGTGCTCGCCGAGTACGCCGCGCAGGCCCGCGAGCTGGGCGCCGAGCGGGTGCGGATGGTGGCCACCAGCGCCACCCGGGACGCCGCCAACCGGGCGGACTTCGAGCAGATGGTGCTGACCACGCTCGGGCAGCTGCCCGACGTCGTCCCCGGGGTCGAGGAGGCGGAGCTCTCCTACCTGGGTGCCACCGCCTCGCTGACCGCCGCGGCGTCCGCGCACGGTTCCGCCGCGCCGCGCCCGCCGTTCCTGGTCGTGGACATCGGCGGCGGGTCGACCGAGTTCGTGCTCGGCGACGCCGGCGGCGTGCGGGCGGCCCGGTCGGTGGACGTGGGCTGCGTGCGGCTCACCGAGCGGCACCTGCACAGCGACCCACCCCCGCCGGACGAGGTGCAGGGCGCCGAGGCCGACGTCCGGGCGGCGCTGGACCTGGTGCGGGCGGCGGTGCCGGTGCAGGAGGCGGTCACGCTGGTCGGGCTGGCCGGGTCGGTGACCACCGTGGCGGCGCTCGCCCTCGAGCTGCCCGGCTACGACCCGGACGCGATCCACGGGTCACGGATCCCGGTCGGCGCCGTCCGCTCGGTCACCGCCGGGCTGTTGTCGGCCACCCGGGCGCGGCGGGCGGCCTCCCCGGTGATGCACCCCGGCCGGGTCGACGTGATCGGCGCGGGTTCGGTGGTGCTGCGGGTGATCATGGACGCGCTCGACTTCGACGAGGTCGTGGTCAGCGAGCACGACATCCTCGACGGCATCGCCCTGCGCCTCGCCCGCCCGCCCCAGGCATAGGAGGCCTGGGGCGGGTGCGGAGGGTCCTTCCTCAGGCGCTGCCGGCGTTGATGCCCGGCGGCAGCTCGCCGGTCAGCTTCTGATAGAGGGCCGTGGCGCCGCGGTTGCCCAGCAGCCGACCGAGGGCGACCATCACCCCGGAGACGGCGGCCCAGCCCAGTGCGTCACCCCAGCTGACGCCCGGTGCAGCCGGGTTCTTCGGCGGGGGGCCGCCCCGGGTCTTGCTCCAGGCCGCGGTGATCAACTTCCGGGACAGGATCCCCGCGGGGATGGCCAGGCTCGCGCCGAGGAGCTTGTACAGCAGCGGCGGCTTGGGCGGCTGGGGGGCTTTCTGCTTCTTGGCCATGGGTGGATCATCCCGCCCGGCCCGGTGGTCCGCCGCTCCGGGCGTCGGTGGTGGACTGTCCGGGTGGCACGCGACCTCGACGGCTACCCGGTGACCCGCACCCCCGCGGGGGTGCGCCGCGGCGCGGCGGCCACCCGCGAACTGGCCGTGCTGGACGAGCGGATCTCCGGCTGCCGGGCCTGCCCCCGGCTGGTCGCCTGGCGCGAGGAGGTGGCGGTCACCAAGCGGGCGTCGTTCCGGCACGAGGACTACTGGGGCCGGCCGGTCCCCGGTCTCGGCCCGGACGACGCCCGGATCGCCGTCGTCGGGCTGGCCCCGGCCGCGCACGGGGGCAACCGAACCGGCCGGGTCTTCACCGGCGACCGCAGCGGCGACTGGATCTTCGCCGCGCTCTGGCGGGCCGGGCTCGCCAACCAGCCGACGTCGGTCGCGAGGGACGACGGACTGGAGCTCACCGACGTGCGGGTGGCTGCCGCCGTCCGTTGCGCGCCGCCGGCCAACGCCCCGACGCCGGAGGAGCGGGATACCTGCTCCCCGTGGCTGGCCCGCGAGCTGGCGCTGCTGCCCCGGCTGCGGGTGGTCGTGGTGCTCGGCGGCTTCGGCTGGACCGCGCTGTGGCCGGTGCTCGCCGAGGCCGGGTACGCGATCCCTCGGCCACGCCCCGCCTTCGGGCACGGCGTCGAGGTCACGCTCACCGGCCCGCGCGGTCCGCTCACCCTGCTGGGCAGCTACCACGTCAGCCAGCAGAACACCTTCACCGGCAAGCTCACCGAGCCGATGCTCGACGCAGTCCTGGGCCGCGCCACCGACCTGGCCGCGGGGTGACGGTGCGGCCGGCGGGCTAGGGTCCGGCCCAGCCGCAGCAGGTGAGCCCCCGTAGCCCAATCGGCAGAGGCAGGCCCCTTAAAAGGGTTCCAGTGTCGGTTCGAACCCGACCGGGGGCACCCCGTGACACGGTGGGAACTAGCCGGCGCCCGATGGCGTTGGATCAGGCAGTGTGGGGTGCGAAGCTGCACCTCACGGCCCGACCAGTCACCTCGAGGAGATGACGATGCCCAGCAGCAACCCGGCCTTCCGGGGATTCCCGGCGGCCGGTACCGGCCCGAACGCCGGCTGGGGTGCAGGCCCGCAGCAGACCTACGGCGGGGCACCCACCCAGCACGACCCCTACTCCGCGCCGTCGCCGTACACGGCGACCGGCCGCGCCTACATGACGATGGACGACGTCGTCACCAAGACCGGCCTCAGCTTCCTGGTCACGGTGGTCTCCGCGGCCATCACGTGGACGATGGTCCCCGACGGGCTGGCCATGGGCCTGGCCCTGCCGGCGGTCCTCATCGCCCTCGTCCTGGGCCTGGTCATCGCGTTCAAGCAGATCGCCAGCCCGGTCGCGACGCTGTCCTACGGTGCGCTCTACGGTGTCGCCCTCGGCGCCATCAGCGAGGTCTTCAACGCCCAGTACAGCGGCATCGTGACGCAGGCCCTCGTCGGCACCTTCGGTGTCTTCGCCGGGATGCTGTTCGCCTACAAGACCGGCGCCATCCGGGTCACCCCGAAGCTGACCCGCTGGATCGTCGGCGCGCTCTTCGGTGTCCTGGCGCTGATCATCGTCAACCTGGTCGCCAGCTTCTTCACGCCCGGCGGGCTGGGGCTGCGCGACGGTGGCCCGATCGCCATCATCTTCAGCCTGGTCGTGATCGGTGTGGCGGCGTTCTCGCTGCTGCTCGACTTCGACATGGCCGACGAGGCGATCCGCCGCGGCGTGGAGCCGAAGTTCGCCTGGTACATCGCCTTCGGCCTGCTGATCACGGTCATCTGGCTGTACCTGGAGATCCTGCGTCTGCTCAGCTACTTCCGGGAGTGACGCTCCTGCGGGCGGGCTGACCCCCGCTCGAACGCACCGTGGCCCGGTCCCCGTGAGGGGGCCGGGCCACGGTCACGTCTGGGGGGTTGCTCGACCCCAGCGAGCGTCGGGCCTCAGCTGAGGCGCTCGACCACCATCGCCATGCCCTGGCCGCCGCCGACGCACATCGTCTCCAGCCCGAACTGGCCGTCGCGGGAACGCAGCCCGTTGAGCAGCGTGGTGGTGATCCGGGCGCCGGTCATGCCGAACGGGTGGCCGACGGCGATCGCCCCGCCGTGCACGTTCAGCCGGTCGATGTCGATGCCCAGGTCGCGGTAGCTGGGGATGACCTGCGCGGCGAACGCCTCGTTGATCTCCACCAGGTCCATGTCCGAGATCGACATCCCCGCCCGTGCCAGCGCCTGCTGCGTGGCCTCCACCGGGCCGTACCCCATGATCTCCGGCGAGAGCCCGGTGACGCCGGTGGAGACGATCCGGGCCAGCGGGGTGATGCCGAGGTCCTGCGCCTTGCGGTCGCTCATGATCACCAGGGCGGCGGCGCCGTCGTTGAGCGGGCAGGCGTTGCCGGCGGTGACCCGGCCGTCGGGGCGGAACACCGGCTTCAGGGAGCTGATGCCCTCCAGGGTGGTGCCGGCGCGGGGCCCGTCGTCGGCGGAGACCACCGTGCCGTCGGGCAGCGTCACCGGGGTGATCTCCCGGGCCCAGAAGCCGTCGACGATCGCCTGCTCGGCGAGGTTCTGGCTGCGGACGGCGAACTCGTCCATCTCCTGCCGGGAGACGTCCTTGAGCAGCGCCAGGTTCTCCGCGGTCTGCCCCATCGCGATGTAGGCGTCGGGCAGCTCGCCGTCCTCGCGGGGGTCGTGCCAGGACTCCGCGCCGCTCTCGGCGGTCTTCGCGACCCGGGCCTTGGCGTCGGCGAACACCGGGTTCTCGGTGTCCGGGATGGCGTCGGAGCTGCCCTTCACGAAGCGGGAGACCATCTCCACCCCGGCGGAGACGAAGACGTCACCCTCCCCGGCCCGGATCGCGTGCAGCGCCATCCGGGTGGTCTGCAGGGAGGACGAGCAGTACCGGGTGACCGTCGTCCCGGGCAGGTGGTCCATGCCCATCAGCACCGCGACGATGCGGCCCATGTTGAAGCCCTGCTCACCGCCGGGCAGGCCGCAGCCGAGCATCAGGTCGTCGATGTCGGTCGGGTCCAGCTGCGGCACCTGGTCCAGGGCGGCGCGGACGATGGTCGCGGTCAGGTCGTCCGGGCGCAGGTCCTTCAGCGACCCCTTGAAGGCGCGGCCGATCGGGGACCGGGCGGCGGCGACGATGACGGCTTCGGGCATGGGTCCTCCACACTGAGGATCGCCACCAGAGGCGGCGACGGACGTCGGGTCGCCCCCGAACCTACTCCCGAGTAGGACGCGGTGAGCCCGGACCGGTGGTCAGGAGCCGACCGCCTCGCGGGCCTCGTCGGCCTGTGCCGAGGTGGGCATCTCCGGCGGGCGCCGGCGGCGCAGCCGCGCCCACGGTCCCCGCGGTCCGGTCTCCTCGCCGCGCACCTCGGTCGGCTGGACCTCGGTGCCCGGGCGTCCAGCGGCTCGGGCAGCGGCCTGGGCGATCGGCCGGACGCTGTCCCGACGCAGTCGCAGGCCCCGGTCGGCCGCGGCCGGCCAGACGCCGACCGCGTCGGCGACCGAGGGCAGGATCACCGAGGCCGCGGCGGCGTACCCGGCGGCCGACGGGTGGAACTCGTCGATGCTGAACAGCGTCCGGTCGCTGGCGAACGACGGGCCGAGGACCGAACCGAGGGAGACGGTGCGGCCGCCCTCGGCGACGACGGCGATCGTCTGCGCTGCGGCCAGCTGCCGGCTCCAGCGCCGGGCGAGCAGGCGCAGCGGCTGCCCGATCGGCCGGATGGTGCCCAGGTCCGGGCAGGTGGCGACGACGACCTGGCAGCCGGCGCCCACCAGCGCCCGCACCGCTTCGGCCAGGTGCCGCACCGAGACGGCGGGCTTGGTCCGGCTGGTGACGTCGTTGGCGCCGATCATGATCAGCGCCACGTCGGGCTTTTCGGTGAGCGCCTGCTCGACCTGCGCGGCGAGGTCCCGGGAGACGGCGCCGGAGACGGCGACCCGCGCCAGCCGGACCGGCCGCTCGGCCAGCTCGGCCAGGGCTGCGGCGATCAGCACCCCGGGGGTCTCCGCGGCGCGGTGCACGCCGAGGCCGACCGCGCTGGAGTCGCCGAGGACGGTGAACACCAGCGGCTTGCCGCGGCCGCGGCCGTAGACGCCGTTGCCGGTGGGCGGGTCGGCCTTCGCCGTCCGGGCGACGACCCTCTTGCGGGCGGAGCGGGCCTCCTGGCGCAGCAGCGTGACCAGGCCGGCGCCGGCGAGCCCGATGCCCCCGCCGCCGTAGGCCGCGCCGGTCGCCAGCCGTCGCGCCCTGCTCGCTCGCGTCACCTGGCCCGTCCTCTCGTCCCGCTCCGCGGTCGCGTCGTGCACCGGAGCACTGATCAGCAGGCTAACCACCCCTTACGGTGCATCCGTGGCCGCCCGAGCTGACCTGACCCCAGCTGACCAGACCAGGCAGCAGCAGATCGTCGACGTCCTGGTCGACGCCTTCGCCCCGCTCATGGCGGCCGACGCGGACGCCTTCCGGACGAAGTTCCGAAAGATGGCGGCCGACCCCTTCGCCTTCTACCGCGGCTCGGCCTGCCTGTTCTACGCGGACATGGCGACGCTGGAGGACCGCTGGTGTGACGAGCGGACGTCGCGGGTGTGGATCCAGGGTGACCTGCACGCAGAGAACTTCGGCACGTACATGGACGGATCCGGCCGAATCGTGTTCGACGTCAACGACTTCGACGAGGCCTACCTCGGGCACGTCAGCTGGGACCTGCGTCGGTTCGCCGCCAGCTTCGCCCTGCTGTCCTGGCGCAAGGCCCTCGCCGACGACGTCATCGGCGAGCTGCTGGCCGGGTACCTCGGCAGCTGGCTGGACCAGGTCGAGGCGTTCACCCACTCCGACTCCGACCGGCTCTTCGCCCTGACCCGGCACAACACCCGCGGGGCGGTGCGCGAGGTGATCCTGCGGACGACGACGCGCACCCGGATCGAGCTGCTCGACCGGCTGACCGCGGTCGAGGGGTACGAGCGCCGCTTCGCCGACCTGCCGCGCAACCGCCGGCTCGACGACGACGAGCGCGCCGAGGTGCTGCGCGCCCTGGACCGGTGGCAGCAGACGGTGCACCCGCCGCGCCGCCGGCGGGACGTGGCCTACGAGGTGAAGGACCTCGTCGGCACCGGGGGGTTCGGGATCGGGAGCGCCGGTCTGCCCGCCTACAACGTGCTCATCGAGGGCTACGACGAGGCGCTGGAGAACGACGTCGTCCTGTCGATCAAGCAGGGCAACGTGGCCGCGCCCAGCCGGGTGGTCCGCGACCCCGAGGTCAGCGGCTACTTCGAGCACCACGGCCACCGCACCGCGGTCAGCCAGCGGGCGCTGCAGGCCAACGCCTCACAGTTCCTGGGGCACACCGAGATCGGCGGGGTGGGCTTCGTCGTCCAGGAGCTGTCGGCCTACGAGACCGACCTGGAGTGGGACGAGCTGACCGAGCCCGAGGAGATCGCCCCGGTGCTCGGCCAGCTGGGCCGGGCGACGGCGAAGCTGCACTGCGTCGGCGATGCCGACAGCGACCACACCCTGGTGCCGTTCCAGACCGAGGAGGCGATCACCGCGCTGATCGGCGGGCGGCGGGCGGAGTTCGTCGCCGATCTGATCGGGTTCGCGCACGGGTACGCGCGACGCACCCAGGAGGACCACCGGTTGTTCGTCGACGCCTTCCGGGCCGGGCTGATCCCGGGGATCAGCTCCAGCGGGGCGCACCCGGTCCGCTGACCCCGCTCGCGGACCGCGCCGGTCAGCGGATCGGCAGCTCGATGAGCATGCCGCGGTGCGGGCCGACCGGCCGCAGGTCGTACTCCTCGGTGACCGTGGTGAAGCCGATGCGCTCGTAGAAGCCCACGGCGGCCGCGCGGGCGTCGCACCAGACCAGGTCGCCGCCGTGTGCGGCGACCTGCACCAGCCCCTCGGCGACCAGCGCCCGGCCCGCACCGAGCCCGCGCACCCGGGGGTCGGTGGCCATGCCGCGCAGCTGCCAGGAGCCCTCGCCCTCGCGCCACGGGCAGTCCCGGGGGTGGAAGCGGACCACGCCGACGATCTCGCCGCCGTCGATCCGTGCCGCCAGGTGGATCGTGTACGGGGCGTCGTCCTCGTCGATCTCCACCGGCCGGCCCTGGCGGAGCTCCTGGGCGCGCAGCGGGTACGTGGCGGCCGCCTCCACCTGCTCGATGGTGATCGTCCCCGACGTCGTCTCGGTGGTCACGGCAACAGTTTCCCCCACGCGGCCCGGGTCTGCGGTCCGGTTCGCCGCGCCGCTCGTGGCGACCTGGCCCGGCACGGTCCTGCCGCACCGGCACGGGTGCGGGAAGAGGGGGCAGCGGGGTCCTTCAGCTCACCGGGATCGTCGCCCCCTCCGGGCGCGCAGGTAGTCAGCGACGACGTACTCGCCGAGCCGCTCGGTGTCGGGGGAGAAGACCCGTCCGCCCGCCCGGGCGGTGATGTCGTGCACGAACTCGACCAGCCCGGGCTCGGGGTCGAGGGCGAAGACGTTCAGCGTCGCCCCCGAGCGGGCCACCCGCTCCACCTCGGCGACGGTGCGGGCGATCGTCTCCGGCATCGGCGGCCAGCAGAAGTACGGCGTGCCGTCGTCCTCCAGGTGCGCGGTGGGCTCGCCGTCGGTGACCACCAGGACCACCGGCTCGGCGTCCCGGTGCCGGGCCAGGAACCGGCGGGCCAGCATCAGCCCGTGTTGCAGGTTGGTGCCCTGCAGGGTGTCCACCGACAGCTCGGCCAGGGTCTCCGGGCGGAGCACCTGGGCGGTGGAGGAGAAGCCGATGATCTCGATGGCGTCCTGCGGGAACTGCGTGGTCACCAGGGAGTGCAGCGCCATCGCCGTCGACTTGGCCGCGCCCCAGGTGCCGCGCAGCGCCATCGAGTAGGAGAGGTCGACCAGCAGGGCCACCGCGGCACCGGTGCGCCGCTCGGTCTCCACCACCTCGAAGTCCTCGACGGCGATCTGCACCCGGCGGTCGCCCTCGCCCCGGGGCGTGCCGGCGCTGCGCAGCACGGCGTTGCGCACCGTGCGGACGACGTCCAGCGGCTGCTCGTCGCCGAACCGCCACTCCCGCGAGCTCCCGGTCAGCTCGCCGGCGGCCCCCGCGTCGGCGACGTCGTGCTCCCCGCGGCCGGTCGCCGACAGCTGGGCGAACACCCGGCGCAGCGCCGTGGCCCCCAGCCGGCGCACCGCCTTGGGGGAGAGCTCCAGGTGCCCCTCGCTGCGGTTGAGGTAGCCCTGCCGCTCGAGCTCGCGTTCCAGCTGCCGCAACGCCTGCAGGTCGTCGACGGCCGAGCGGCCCAGCGCCTGCTCCAGCAGTTCCTCGTCGACGTCGGCCAGCGAGGCGCCGGCGTAGCCCTGGGACAGCTGCTGGGAGAGCGCCTCCAGGTCGGCCAGCTCGGCGACCGCCGTGGTCGCGTCGCCCAGGCCCAGCCCCTGCTCGCCGTCGGGCACCGGGCCGCGCTGCCCCCACGGCAGGTCGGGCCGGGCCTGGCGCAGCGCGTCGTTGAGGTGGGCCATCTCGCTCTGCAGGCCGAGGTCGCCCATCGCCTGGCTCATCAGGTCCTGCAGCTCGGCGCGCTGCTCGGGGGAGAGGCCGGCCATCATCCGCTCCTGGGCGGCGGCGCGGCGGGCGAGGGAGTCGATCAGCTCCTCCACCGACTGCGGGTCGTCGGGGAAGAACTGGCCGTGCCGGTCCATGAAGTCGGCGAACCGCTGGTCGGTGTCCTCGCCCCGGTTGTGCGCGTCGACGAGCGCGGAGAGGTCGGCGACCATGTCCTTGACCGCCTGCATGGCGGCGCCGTCGCCGTCGGCCATCGCCTGCAGGGCCTGCTTCATCCCGGCGAAGGAGCTGTCCAGCACCTCCTGGCGGAGCAGGTCCTCGATCTGCTGGTAGGCCTGCGCGGCCTCCGGCGAGCGCCAGGCGTGGTCCTTGAGCGCGCGGACGGCACCGGCGGTGTCCGGCGGGAGGGCGTCCAGCTCGGCCTCGGCCAGCCGGGCGGCGTCGTCCGGGTCGGGGAACAGCGCGCGCCGCTCGGCCTCGACCGCGGAGTCCAGCAGCTCGCGGACCTGCTCCAGCGTGCCGTCCATCCGCCCGGCCTGGCGCGCCTGGCGCAGCCGGTCGCGGACGTTGCGGCGCAGCGCGTCCAGCCCGCGGCGCCCGTCGGCGCCCCGGCGCAGCAGGTCGCGCAGCGCCTCGCGGACACCGCTGCCGGCCAGCACCTGGTCGCCGATCTCGTCGACGGCCGAGGCGACGTCGTAGGGCGGCGCGAGCGGGTCGGGCCCGCCGCGCCACTGGCCGTACCGGTAGCCCCTCGGGCGACGCCCGGCCACGGTCAGGCCCCGTACACGGTGCGGCCGCCGTCGGTGTCCTTGGCCAGCCGGCGGGTCAGGTAGAGCCCCTCGAGGGCGAACTCGACCGCGGCCGCCGCCTGCTCGGCCGACTCCTCACCCTCCGGCACCCCGAGCCGGCCCAGCAGCTGCGCCAGGTTCGGCACGGTGCCCAGCTGGCCCAGCAGGGCCGCCGCCGGCACCAGGTCACCGGACTCGACGGTGTCCCCGCCGGTGAAGTGCTCCTGCAGGCCGGTGAGGTCCAGTCCGCCGCAGCGGGCCCGGAACGTCTGCGCGGTGGCCTGGCGCAGCAGGTGCTCGAGCACCTCGAGGTCGCGCTCGTCGTCGGGGTCGCTGCCGGCGTCGGCGAACTCGACCTTGCCCCGGCTGGCCGGGACGATGCTGGGCAGGTCGACCACCCGGGCCACCGGGCGGGTCTCCCCGGCCACCGCGGCCCGGCGGACGGCGGAGGCGGCCACGGTCTCCAGCCCGGCGATGGCGAACCGGGCGCTCACCCCGGAGCGCTGGTCGACGTGGCTGGACTCGCGGACCAGCCGGGTGAACCGGGCGACGATCTCCACCAGGTGCTCCGGCACGACCGGGGCGCCCAGGGCCTCTCCGCCCAGCCAGCCGGTCTGCGCCTCCTGGTGCAGCAGTCGCACCTCGTCGGCGAGCTCGATCGGGTAGTGGGTGCGCACCTCGGCGCCGAACCGGTCCTTGAGCGGGGTGATGATCCGGCCGCGGTTGGTGTAGTCCTCCGGGTTCGCGCTGGCCACCAGCAGCAGGTCCAGCGGCAGCCGCACGCGGTAGCCGCGGATCTGGATGTCCCGCTCCTCCAGCACGTTGAGCAACGCGACCTGGATCCGCTCGGCCAGGTCGGGCAGCTCGTTGACGCTGAAGATGCCGCGGTTGGTGCGCGGCACCAGGCCGTAGTGCACCGTCTCCGGGTCGCCCAGCGTGCGGCCCTCGGCCACCTTGATCGGGTCGACGTCGCCGATCAGGTCGCCGACGCTGGTGTCGGGGGTGGCCAGCTTCTCGCCGAACCGCTCGCTGCGGTGCAGCCAGCCGACCGGTGTCTCGTCGCCGTGCTCGGCGACCTGCCGGTGACCCCAGACGCTGATCGGGGCCAGCGGGTGCTCGTTGAGCTCGCTGCCGACCAGCACCGGCGTCCACTCGTCGAGCAGGCCGACCAGGGTGCGGATCAGCCGGGTCTTGCCCTGGCCGCGCTCACCGAGGAGCACCAGGTCGTGCCCGGCGATCAGCGCCCGCTCGACCTCGGGGACGACGGTGTCCTCGAACCCGACGATGCCGGGGAGGGAGGGCTGCCCGGCGCCCAGCCGGGCGAGCAGGTTGTCGCGGAGCTCGGCCTTGACCGGCTTGGCGGTGGCCCCGCGAGCGCGGAGCTCGCCGAGCGTCGTGGGAGCGGGGGGAGGCGGGACCTGAGCGGTTCCCAGCGGTGCGGCGTCCGTCACCTCGACCACGGTACGACGGGGATGCGACAGCCGGGTGGTTCCCCGTCCCGGCCGGTGCCGGCTGCGAGGATCGCCGCCGTGACGGTCCCCGGTGCAGTGCCCCTGGTCAGCGGAGCCGACGTCGAGGTGGCCGCCCGGCTGCTGGACGGCGTGGTCCGGCGCACGCCGCTGGAGCACTCCCGCGCGCTGGCCGATCGGGTCGGCGGTCCCGTGTGGCTGAAGTGCGAGAACCTGCAGCGCACCGGCTCGTTCAAGATGCGCGGCGCCTACACCCGGATCTCCCGGCTCAGCGAGGCGGAGCGCGCCCGCGGGGTGGTCGCCGCCAGCGCCGGCAACCATGCCCAGGGCGTCGCGCTGGCCGCCCGCGAGCTGGGCGCGACGGCGACGGTGTTCATGCCGGTGTCCGCGCCGCTGCCCAAGGTCGCCGCCACCCGCGGCTACGGGGCCGACGCCCGGCTGGGCGGCGCCACGCTGACCGACGCGATCGCCGCTGCGCTCGTCCACGCAGAGGAGACCGGCAAGGTCTTCATCCACCCCTTCGACCACCCCGACGTGATCGCCGGGCAGGGCACCGTCGGGCTCGAGCTGCTCGACCAGTGCCCGGACGTGGCCACCGTGGTGGTCTGCACCGGCGGGGGCGGGCTGGTCTCCGGCATCGCCGCGGCGGTGAAGGCCCGCCGCCCCGACGTCCGGGTGGTCGCCGTCCAGGCGGCCGGCGCAGCCGCGTTCCCCGCCTCGCTGGCGGCCGGGGCGCCGGTGCCGCTGACCTCGATGAGCACGATGGCCGACGGCATCGCCGTCGGTGCACCCGGTGACCTCACCCTGGCGCACGTCGCCGGCCTGGTCGACGAGGTGCGCACGGTCACCGAGGGCGACCTGTCCCGGGCGCTGCTGTTCTGCCTGGAGCGGGCCAAGCTCGTCGTCGAGCCGGCGGGGGTGGCGGCCGTCGCCGCGCTGCTGGCCGACCCGGGTGCGTTCGCCGCGCCCGTGGTCGCGGTGGTCTCCGGCGGCAACATCGACCCGGTGCTGATGATGAAGGTGGTCCAGCACGGCATGGCCGCCGCCGGCCGGTACCTCTCGCTGCGGGTGCAGGTGCCCGACCGGCCGGGGTCGCTGGCCGCCTTGCTGCACGAGCTGGCGGGGCTGGCGGCCAACGTGCTGTCGGTGGAGCACGAGCGGACGACGGCGCGGCTGGACCTGGGCGAGGTCGAGGTCGCGGTGCACCTGGAGACCCGGGGCCCCGACCACGCGACCGAGGTGCTCGGCGCGCTCGCCGCGGCCGGGTACGCCCCGCGCACCGACTGACCGCCCCGGGGCTCGTCGGGGCACCGATGAGTTCCGCGGACGGCCCCGGTCCGACCCGGTGGGCCGTCGACGCGGTCCGTCACGGACCGCCGTCGTCTGGAGGGACAACCGTGCACGTCGCTGAGCCCGGAGCGAAAACCGATCGGATCTGTCGTACGCCCGCCCTACGGTCGCGGGCATGAGCAACGCCATCGTGGTCGAGGGGCTCGTCAAGCGGTTCGGCGAGCACACTGCGCTCGGTGGGGTCGACCTCACCGTGTCCGAGGGCACCGTCCTCGGGCTGCTCGGGCCCAACGGGGCCGGCAAGACCACCGTCGTCCGGGTGTTGAGCACGCTGCTGCGCCCCGACGGCGGCCGCGCGGAGGTGGCCGGGCTCGACGTCGCGACCCAGGCCGACCAGGTCCGCGCCACCATCGGCCTGACCGGTCAGTACGCCGCGGTCGACGAGTACCTCACCGGGCGGGAGAACCTGGAGATGGTGGGCCGGCTCTACCGGCTCGGCGGCCGGGAGGCCCGGTCGCGCGCCGGCCAGCTGCTGGAGCGGTTCGACCTGACCGACGCGGCGAACCGCCCGGCGAAGACCTACTCCGGGGGCATGCGCCGCCGGCTGGACATCGCGGCCTCGCTGATCGCCCGGCCGAAGGTGCTCTTCCTCGACGAGCCGACCACCGGGCTCGACCCGCGCAGCCGGCTGGGCATGTGGGAGTTCATCGGCGACCTGGTCGGTGAGGGCACGACCATCCTGCTCACCACGCAGTACCTGGAGGAGGCCGACCGGCTCGCCGACCGGATGGTGGTCATCGACCGGGGGCAGGTGATCGCCCGCGGCACGGCCGACGAGCTGAAGGCGCAGGTGGGCGGCGAGCGGCTGGAGCTCACCGTCGCCGCGGCCGAGCAGCTGGACACCGCCGCCGACTGCCTCACCCCGCTGGCCGCCGGCGAGCTGCACCGCGACCCGCAGACCCGCCGGCTCACCGTGCCGGTCACCGGCGGCACCGGCACCCTCGCCGAGGCGCTGCGCCGGCTCGACGCCGCCGCCGTCCGGGTGCTCGACGTCGGGCTGCGCCGCCCCGACCTGGACGACGTCTTCCTGACCCTGACCGGGCACGCCGCCGAGGACGACGCGCGGCCCGCCGACCCGACCGAGGCCGACGGCGAGCGCCCGCTGGCCCGCAGCGGAGGAGCAACCCGATGAGCGCCCTGGCCGCGACCGCCTCCGACAGCTGGACGATCACCAAGCGCAACCTGATCAAGGTCAAGCGGGTGCCCGACCTGATCGTCTTCGCGACGCTGTCGCCGATCATGTTCGTGCTGCTGTTCCGCTACGTCTTCGGCGGCGCGATCGGGGGCAGCCTGCCCTCGGAGATCAGCTACGCGGAGTTCCTGCTGCCCGGGATCTTCGCCCAGACGGTGGTGTTCGGTGCCACGGTCACCGGCGCGAGCATCGCCGAGGACCTGCAGAAGGGGCTGATCGACCGGTTCCGCTCGCTGCCGATGTCCCGCTCGGCGGTGCTCATCGGCCGCACCGTCGCCGACCTGGGGCTGAACGCCATCTCGATCGCGGTGATGGCGCTGACCGGCCTCGTGGTCGGCTGGCGGATCAACACCTCGGTGGGGGAGGCGATCGCCGGCTTCCTGGTGCTCCTGCTGTTCGCCTTCGCGGTCAGTTGGGTGATGGCGCTGGTCGGGCTGCTGGTCCGCACCCCCGAGGTCGTCAACAACGCCAGCTTCATCGTGATCTTCCCGGCGACGTTCGTGGCGATCACCTTCGTGCCGCTGGAGGCCTTCCCCTCGGTGCTCCGCCCGATCGCCGAGTGGAACCCGGTCTCCGCCGTGGTGCAGGCCTCCCGCGAGCTGTTCGGCAACTCCGTCCCGGGCTTCCCGGCCACCGAGGCCTGGTCGCTGGAGAACCCGGTGCTCTACACGGTCATCTGGATGGTCGTGCTGCTGGCGGTGTTCGTCCCGCTGGCCGTGCGGCAGTACCTGCGCACCTCCACCCGCTGAGCAAGGGCCTCCCTGCCTCCCGCCGCTCGCAAGCTCGCGGCGGGCCGCTGCAGGGAGGCCGGGGCCGGCGGGCGGGGGTGCGGCGGGCAGGGCGAGGATGGTCGGTGATGAACACCGTTGACCCGGCCACCTCGCCGGCCCCCGCACCCCTGCCCGAGTCGCACCCGCTGGCGGCGCCGTCCCCGCTGCCCTACCAGCTGCCGCCGTTCGCCGACCTGACCGTCGACCAGGTGCGGGAGGCGCTGCTGGCCGGGATGGCCGAGCAGCGGGCGGAGGTCGCGGCGATCGTCGCCGACCCGGCCGAGCCCACCTTCGACAACACCGTCGTGGCGCTGGAGCGGTCCGGGCAGCTGCTCGACCGCGCTGAGCGGGTGTTCTCCAACCTGACCTCGGCCGTCTCCTCCGACCGGGTCCGCGAGGTGGAGCGGGAGATCGCCCCGCTCGCCGCGGCGCACGCCGACGCGCTCCGGCTCGATCCGGCGCTGTTCGCCCGGGTGGACGCCGTGCACGCCCGCCGTCACGAGGCGGGTCTCGACGCCGAGGCGCTGCGGCTGGTCGAGCGGTACCACCTCGACTTCGTCCTCTCCGGCGCCGCCCTCGACGACGCCGGCCGCGACCAGCTGCGCGAGCTCAACCAGCGGCTCGCCGGGCTCAACACCCGCTTCGACCAGAACCTGCAGCTGGCCACGGCGGCCGCCGCCGTGCTGGTCACCGACCCGGCCGAGCTCGACGGGCTCTCCCCGGCACAGGTCGCCGCGGCGGCCGGCGCCGCCGCCGAGCGCGGCCACGAGGGGGCGTACCTGCTCACCCTGGTCCTCCCCAGCGGTCAGCCCGCGCTCGCCCGGCTGCGGAACCGGGAGCTCCGGCGCCGGCTGTACGAGGCCTCGGTCACCCGGGCGTCGGCCGGCGAGCATGACAACGGCCCGGTCGCCGCCGAGATCGCCACCGTGCGCGCCGTGCGTGCCCGGCTGCTCGGCTTCGACACCCACGCCGACCTGGTCGCCGCGGACCAGACCGCACGGACCTCCGCCGCGGTCGACGCCCTGCTCGGTGAGCTGGTCACCCCCGCCGTGGCCAACGCGCACGCCGAGGCCGCGGTGCTCGCCGAGCTCGCCGCCGCCGACGGCATCGAGCTCGCCGCCTGGGACTGGGCGTTCTACTCCGAGCGGGTCCGCGCCGAGCGCTACGCCGTCGACAGCGCCGCGCTGCGGCCGTGGTTCGAGCTCGACCGCGTGCTCGTCGACGGGGTCTTCCGGGCCGCCGAGCTGGTCTACGGCTACACCTTCTCCCCGCGCCCGGACCTGATCGGCTACCACCCCGACACCCGGGTGTGGGAGGTCTTCGGCGTCGACGGGCAGCCGGTCGGCCTGTACCTGGGCGACTTCTACGCCCGTGAAGGCAAGCGCGGCGGCGCCTGGATGAGCGCCTTCGTCAGCCAGTCCCGGCTGCTGGGCGCGAGCCCGGTGGTGTTCAACAACCTCAACGTCACCAAGCCCGCGGCCGGCGAGCCCACGCTCCTGACGCTGGACGAGGTGAACACCCTCTTCCACGAGTTCGGCCACGCGCTGCACGGGCTGTTCTCCGACGTCACCTACCCCCGGTTCTCCGGCACCAGCGTGCCGCGGGACTTCGTGGAGTACCCCAGCCAGGTCAACGAGATGTGGGCGCTGTGGCCCGAGGTGCTGGCGCACTACGCCCGGCACGTCGAGACCGGTGAGCCGCTGGGCCAGGAGGTCGTCGACGCGCTCGAGGCCGCGGCGCTGTGGGGCGAGGGGTTCGCGACGCTGGAGTACCTGGCCGCCACCCTGCTCGACCAGGCCTGGCACCGGATCACCCCGGACACCGACGTCAGCGACCCGCAGGCGTTCGAGGCACGGGCGTTGGCCGAGGCCGGGGTGGCTTCCGACCTGGTGCCGCCGCGCTACCGGACGACGTACTTCCAGCACGTCTTCGCCGGCGGCTACTCGGCCGGCTACTACTCCTACATCTGGTCGGAGGTGCTCGACGCCGACACCGTGGAGTGGTTCAAGGAGAACGGCGGACTGCGCCGGGAGAACGGCGACGTCTTCCGTGACCGGCTGCTCTCCCGCGGCGGCTCCGTCGACCCGCTGGGCGCCTTCCGCGCCGTCCGCGGCCGGGACGCCGACACCGGCCCGCTGCTCCGCCGCCGCGGTCTCGTCACGGCCTGAGCGGACTCGAGGAGCCCCGCGGGCGACGCCCGCGGGGCTCCTCTGGCCGGGCCCTTCCCACGCTCGTCAGGTGCATCCCTCGCGCCGCAGCGCGGGGGATGCAGGCGGAGAGCGTGGGAAGCCGGGCCGGCACCGGCCCCTGGCCGCGGTGCGATCCGGCAGGACCGCGGCGTCAGAGCCAGGGGAGCGAGAGCACCAGGTCCAGGTCGTCGGGGGCCGCACCGTCCCGGACCAGCCGGTTGGGCTGGTGGTGGCCGCACGCCGTGCAGCGGTGCACCACCTGCCAGCCCTTCCCGGACTTCTCCACCAGGCCGACCGGCTCCATCGGCGCCCGGCACTCGCTCGCGCGGTCGCCGGGCTTGTCGTCGACGTGCAGCGACCACAGGCACCACGGGCAGTGGTTGCGGTAGTGCCCGTCGGAGTTGGCCGGCACCGGGGTCGAGCAGTGCACGCAGACGAACGAGGTGTTCTCCGCCCGTCGTGACCGCGCGCGACCGTCGTCCACCGTGCTGGTCACCGCTGGGTCAGGGCACGAAGGGCTCGACGGCCAGGACCTTCACGGAGATGTCCTTGCCGTTCGGCGCGGTGTAGGTGACCGTCGCCCCGGGCTCCGCGCCCACGATGGCCGAGCCGAGCGCGGACTCGGGGGAGTAGACGGTCAGCTCCGTGGTGCCGGCGATCTCGCGCGAGCCCAGCAGGAACTTCTCGGTGTCGTCCTCGTCGCCGTCGAAGGCGATGGTGATCACGGTGCCGACGGCGGCCTTCGTGACCGTCGTGGGCGGCTCGCCGACCCGGGCCTTGCGCAGCAGGTCGGTGAGCTGGCGGATCCGGCCCTCCTGCTTGCCCTGCTCCTCGCGGGCCGCGTGGTAACCGCCGTTCTCCTTGAGGTCGCCCTCTTCGCGGCGGTCGTTGATCTCCTTGGCCATGGCCGGACGGTTCGCCACCAGCTCATCGAGCTCGGCGCGCAGCCGGTCGTGGGCCTCCTGCGTCAGCCAGACGCCCTGGTCCTGCTCGTCGGTCGGGGTGGACAAGGATGACTCCCGGTGCTCGTGATGCGACCCCCGGTCAGGGGGCCACCGTGCGGTCAATCCGAGCAACGTAACACCGAAACGTGACCGCACGCACGGTCCTGAGGCCGGGGGGGCGCGTGACGACGCGCGCCGACGGGGGATGATGGTCGGCGTGAGCGAACCGGATCAGCTGCGCCTCCTCGCGGTGCACGCCCATCCTGACGACGAGTCGAGCAAGGGCGCCGCGACCATGGCCAAGTACGTCGCCGAGGGGGTCCGCGTCATGGTGGCCACCTGCACCGGGGGGGAGCGCGGCTCGGTCCTCAACCCCGCGATGGACCGCCCCGAGGTGTGGGAGCGGATGACCGAGCTCCGGATGGAGGAGATGGCCCGGGCGCGGGAGATCCTCGGGGTCGAGCAGGAGTTCCTCGGCTTCGTCGACTCCGGCCTGCCCGAGGGCGACCCGCTGCCGCCGCTGCCGGAGGGCTGCTTCGCGCTGGTGCCGACCGAGGAGGCCGCCGCCCCGCTGGTGGCGCTGATCCGCCGGTTCAAGCCGCAGGTGATCACCACCTACGACGAGCGCGGCGGGTACCCGCACCCCGACCACATCAAGACCCACGAGATCTCGGTGCACGCCTTCGAGGCCGCCGGCGACCCGGACCGCTACCCCGAGCTGGGCGAGCCGTGGCAGCCGAGCAAGCTCTACTACCACATGAGCTTCACGCTGCCCCGGTACAAGGCGCTGCACGAGGCGATGCTCGCCACCGGCGCGGAGTCGCCCTACACGGAGTGGCTGGAGACCTGGGACGAGAGCCGGGACATGTCCCACCGGGTCACCACCCGGGTGCCGTGCGCGGAGTACTTCCCGGTCCGGGACGCCGCGCTGATCGCCCACGCCACGCAGATCGACCCGACCGGGCGCTGGTTCTCCGTCCCGCTGGACGTGCAGACCGACACCTGGCCCACCGAGGACTACGAGCTGGCCCGCTCGCTGGTCGACTCCCCGCTGCCCGAGGACGACCTGTTCGCCGGCGTGCGCACCTCGGAGCGTGCCGCGTGACCGGTGCGCTCGTGGAGGTCCTCGCCTTCGTCGACCAGTCTCCGACGCAGCTGCCCGAGGACGTCGGCAAGTCCGGCCCGCTGGGTCTGCTGCTGATCGTCGTCCTGCTGATCGCGATCATCTTCCTCGTCCGGTCGATGACCCGGCACCTCAAGCGGCTGCCGACGAGCTTCGACCCGGCCGACCAGGTGCCCGACAGCCCCGCCGGGCTCGTCGACGAGCGGCCGGCGCAGGCTCCCGGGGAGGAGCTGCTGGACACCCTGCGGCGTGCCCCGCGGGCCATCGAGCCACCCCGGGACGCCGACCGGGGCTGACCCGGACGGCGTGCTCGTCGTCCTGCTCGGCGGCACCGCCTGGCTGCTGCGACGCAAGGAACGCGAGCCCGACGAGGGAGCCACGGCCCGAGCGCGGCCGAGCGGCTCCCCGCCGGGGACGGCGCCTCACCAGCGGTGCGCGACGTCCACGACCAGCCGGACGCCGTCGGGTGACCCCGGGGCGCCGTCGAGCACGAAGACCCGGAAGGGCAGGCGGGCGCGGGTGCCGACGGCCAGTGACGTCTGGCCCTCGAAGGAGCCCGCCCAGGCGACCTGCTCCAGCGTGCGTGCACTCCGGAGGTCGACGACCCGGGCCGGGTCGTCCGGGAGGTAGGTCGCGCCGCGGAACCCGTCGTAGGCCGGCGCCCGGACGACGACCTGCAGGACGGCGCCCCCGTCGACCGGCACCGGCGCGCCGGAGCCCTGGGCGCCGACCTGGTCGACGTAGCGAACGTCGTAGCCGGCCGCGCCGCCCTCCTGCAGGTCGACGACCAGCCGGTCGAAGCAGGGGTGCCGGCCCGCCCGGACGTCGGCGACCTGTCCGGTGGCGCGCTCCGGGTCGGCCGTGGCCTCGGGCAGCGACCCCCAGTACAGCCCGCACCAGGGCTCCGGAGCCGCGGATGCGGACAGCGGGGCGCCCAGCACCGTCAGCGTCGTCGCGGCCGCCACCAGTGCGCCGCGCACCCGGGTGCGTGTCATCGTCGACCTCCTCCGTCGGTCCCTGGGGGGTGCGCCGTCCGGCGGCGCACCAACCGCAGGACACCGGATCGTCATGTCCGGGCACCGTGCGCGTCGCGGGAGCGGAGCGGGTAGGACCACGGGGTGCCGAACCGACTGGCCTCCGCCACCTCGCCGTACCTGCTCCAGCACGCCGACAACCCCGTCGATTGGCGCGAGTGGGGGCCCGAGGCGTTCGCCGAGGCGCGCGAACGCGGGGTCCCGGTGCTCGTCTCGGTGGGCTACGCGGCCTGCCACTGGTGCCACGTCATGGCCCACGAGTCGTTCGAGGACCCGGCGACCGCGGCGCAGATGAACGCCGGTTTCGTCTGCGTGAAGGTCGACCGCGAGGAGCGGCCGGACGTCGACAGCGTCTACATGGCCGCCACGCAGGCGCTCACCGGGTCCGGCGGGTGGCCGATGACCGTCTTCACCACCCCGGACGGCGCCCCGTTCTACTGCGGCACCTACTTCCCGCCCCGGCCGCACCCGCAGCTGCCCGCCTTCCGGCAGGTGCTCTCGGCGGTCAGCGAGGCGTGGGCCACGCGGCGCGACCAGCTCGAGCGGGCGGGCGGGGAGATCGTCGCCGGCATCTCCGGGCGGCTGGACCTCGGCGACCCCAGCCCGTTGTCGGTCGACCTGCTCGACGACGCCGTCGCCACCCTCGCCGACGCGCACGACGTCGCTTCCGGGGGCTTCGGTGGCGCGCCGAAGTTCCCGCCGTCGATGCTGCTGGAGTTCCTGCTGCGGGCGCACGCCCGGCGGGGTGACGAGCAGACCCTGCGGATGGCCGTCGGCACGGCGGAGGCGATGGCCCGCGGTGGCATCCACGACCAGCTGGCCGGCGGGTTCGCCCGCTACTCGGTCGACGACCGCTGGGTGGTGCCGCACTTCGAGAAGATGCTCTACGACAACGCCCTGCTGCTGCGGGTGTACTCGCACCTGTGGCGGGCCACCGGCCTGGACTGGGCGCGCCGGGTCGCGGACGAGGCCGCGGCCTTCCTGCTGCGCGACCTGGGCACCGCCGAGGGGGGCTTCGCCTCGGCGCTGGACGCCGACACCGACGGCGTCGAAGGGCTGACCTACGTCTGGACGCCGGCCCAGCTGACCGAGGTGCTCGGCGAGGAGGACGGCGCGTGGGCCGCCGCGCTGTTCTCGGTGGCCCCCGAGGGCACCTTCGAGCACGGCAGCTCCACGCTGCAGCTGCGGCACGACCCCGACGACCCGGCCCGGTACGCGCGGGTGCGGGCCGCGCTGACGGCGGCCCGGGCCGCCCGCCCGCAACCGGCGCGCGACGACAAGGTGGTCACCGCCTGGAACGGCCTGGCGATCGCGGCGCTGGCCGACCACGGGGCGCTCACCGGTGACGATCGGCTGGTGGCCGCCGCCCGCCGCGCCGCCGAGCTGCTGCACCGCACCCACTGGGTGGACGGGCGACTGCGGCGCGCCTCCCGGGACGGCGTCGCCGGCGCGCACGCCGGGGTGCTGGAGGACTACGGCGACCTCGCCGAGGGGCTGCTGGCGTTGCACGCGGCCACCGCGGAGGGGCGGTGGCTGGACTGGGCGGGGGAGCTGCTCGCCGTCGTCGCCGACCAGTTCGTCGACGACGAGGGTACGTGGCACGACACCGCGGCCGACGCCGAGCCGTTGGTGCACCGCCCGTTCGACCCCGCTGACGGGCCCACCCCGGCCGGCATCGCCGCGGCCGCCGGCGCGCTGGTCTCCTACGCCGCGCTGGCCGGGTCGCCCGAGCACCGGGCCCGCGGCGAGGAGGCCGTGGCGACGCTCGCGCGGTTGGTGGAGCACGCCCCGCAGGCCGCCGGCTGGGCGGCCGCGGTGGGGGAGGCGCTCCTCGCCGGGCCGCTGGAGGTGGCGGTGAGCGGACCGGCCGGCCCGGAGCGGGACGCGCTGGCCGCCGCGGCGCGGGCCGCCACCAGCCCGGGCGCCGTGGTGGTGGCCGGTGAGCCGGACGCGCCGGGGGTGCCGCTGCTGTCCGGCCGCCCCGTGGTGGGTGGTCGGCCGGCGGCCTACGTCTGCCGGGGCTTCGTCTGCTCCGCCCCGGTGGTCGAGGTGTCCGCTCTCAGCGCAGCGATGAGTCCGCTAGAGCTTTGATTACACGATTACAGTCGGGTGCGTCGTCGTTCCCGAGGAGGGCACCGTGCACGCACACCACCACCGCTTCCCAACCGAGGGCTTCCCCGGCCGTGGCCGGGCCCGTGGCCGCGGCGCCGACGCCCCGCCGCCGGTCGAGCGAGCCGAGGTGGCCGGCTGGTTCGCCGGACGACTGCCCGACGACTGGTTCACCGGGCCCGTGGAGCTGACCATCGACCGCGACGAGATCACCGTGGTCGGCGCCGTCCCCGAACCCGACGCGGGGGACGGCGACCCGGCGGCGGCCCGCGCCGGGCGGATCGCCCGCTTCCGCGAGCAGACCCGTCAGCAGCGGATGGCGATCGCCGACGCCGCCCAGGCCCGCTACGGCCGCGCGGTGGCCTGGGGCGCCACCTGCGGCGACGTCCGCGAGGTCTTCACCACCGTCTCCGTGCCGGTGATGACCCGGCTGCGCCAGCCCGAGCGGCTGGTGCTCGACACCCTGGTCGACGCCGGCGTGGCCCGCTCCCGCTCGGAGGCCCTGGTGTGGGCCGTGCGGCTGGTCGGCGAGCACGCCGACGAGTGGCTGGCGGAGCTGCGGGCGGCGATGACGTCGGTGGAGGAGGTCCGCGCGCGCGGTCCGCGGGTGGGCTGAGTCCAGGCGTCGGCGTCCTGGCTCACCGGGCGTGCTCCTGGATCACGTCCCGCGCTGAGCCAGGAGCAGGCACGATCAGGTCACCTGATCCCGGGCTCGTCCCGGGCCCCCGCCGCCACCAGGGACACTGAACGGCGTGCCGACCACCGCGGAGCCTGCCGAGACCGACGTCCTCGTGGTGGGAGCCGGGCCGGCGGGCTCGGCGGCCGCCGCCTGGGCCGCGCGGTCCGGCGCCGAGGTCGTCCTCGCCGACGCCGCCGTCTTCCCCCGCGACAAGACCTGCGGCGACGGGCTGACGCCCCGCGCGATGGCCGAGCTGGACTCCCTCGGGCTCGGCGACTGGGTGCGGTCCCGCGGTCGCAACCGCGGCCTGCGCGCCGCCGGGTTCGGTCAGGAGCTCCTGCTGCCCTGGCCCGGCGGGGCGCTGCCGGACCACGGCGGAGCGGTGCCCCGCACCGAGCTGGACGCCCGGATCCGCGACGTCGCCGTCGACGCCGGCGCGGTCCCGGTGGACGGCGCCCGGGCGGTGGGCGTCGAGCGGGACGGCGACCGGGTGGCCGCGGTGGTGTTCCGCCGGCCCGACGACTCGACGACGACGGTCGCCTGCCGACGGCTGGTGGTCGCCGACGGGGTGCGCTCCCCGCTGGGCAAGGTGCTGGGCCGGGAGTGGCACCGGGAGACCGCCTACGGCGTGGCCGCCCGGGGGTACGTGCGCTCGGGCCGCAGCGACGACGAGTGGATCTCCTCGCACCTGGAGCTGCGCGGTACCGAGGGGGAGCTGCTGTCCGGCTACGGCTGGGTGTTCCCGCTGGGGGCGCAGGCCGGTGAGGTCAACGTCGGCGTCGGCACGCTGGCCACCGAGAAGCGCCCGGCCGACGTCCGGCTGCGCAGCCTGCTCGAGCTCTACACCGACCAGCGGCGCGAGGAGTGGCAGATCGAGGGCGCCGTCCGGGCGCCGGCGAGCGCGCTGCTGCCGATGGGCGGTGCCGTCTCCGGGGTGGCCGGGCGCAACTGGGCGCTGGTCGGGGACGCCGCCGGCTGCGTCAACCCGCTCAACGGCGAGGGGATCGACTACGGCCTGGAGACCGGGCGCAGCGTGGTCGAGCTGTTCGGCGAGGCCGACTGGTCGCAGGCCTGGCCGGCGACGCTGCGGCGGCACTACGGGGAGGCGTTCTCCATCGCCCGGCGGCTGGCCGGGCTGCTCACGGTGCCCCGGCTGCTCCCGGCGGCCGGGCCGGTGGGGATGCGCTCACGGGTGCTGATGACCGTGGCGCTGCGGGTGATGGGCAACCTGGTCACCGAGGCCGACCGCGACGTCGTCGCCCGGGCCTGGCGCGCCGCCGGGAAGCTCTCCCTGGGACTGGACTCCCGCCCGCCGTTCTCCTGAGCGGCTCAGGTGTACGGGCTGTTGTAGATCACGAAGTACATGGCGATGTAGTGGCAGAGGGCGGCCACGATCGTCATCGCGTGGAAGACCTCGTGGTAGCCGAAGGTGCCCGGCCAGGGGTTGGGCCGCTTGCTCGCGTAGGCGATCGCGCCGGCGCTGTAGAGCAGGCCCCCGGCGATCAGCAGCACCAGCGCGGTGACCCCGGCCAGCCGCAGGATGTCGACCAGCACGAACACGGCCGCCCAGCCCAGCGCGAGGTAGATCGGCACGCCCAGCCAGCGGGGGGCGGTCGGCCAGATCACCTTCAGCGCCACGCCCAGCGCGGCTCCGGACCACACGGTGGCCAGCAGCCACCAGCCGGTGGGCTCGGGGACGGCGAGCAGGGCGAAGGGCGTGTAGGTGCCGGCGATGAACACGAAGATCATCGAGTGGTCGGCGCGCTTCATCAGCTTCCAGCCGCGCGGTGACCACCGACGGCGGTGGTAGAGCGCGCTCACCCCGAACAGCCCGAGGATGGTGACGCAGTACAGCGCGACCGGCCAGCCGGCGCGAGCGCCCTGGGCGGCCGCCAGCGGGATGAGCACGGCGCCGGCGATGATGGACCCGAAGAAGGCGAACAGGTGCAGCCAGCCGCGCAGCCGGGGGCGGGTGTCGGGGTGGTCGAAGTCCTTGTCGCCGTAGTCGGCGACGCTCCAGCGGCCGTCCTGCTCGACCGCCTGGACGTCCTGGCCCTCGCGTTCGACGGTGTCCAGCGCCTCGTCGAGCGGGCCCTCCACCTGGGCGCCGTCGGTCTGCACCCGGGCGGGTTCGCGACGGTCCAGCGGTGCGTTCATGGGCCGAGGTTACGAAGCCGTAGGTCCGTCGGCATCCCCAGGTGCCTGTGACCTCGCTGTCGGTCTGCGGCGTGCGTCCAGCCATCGGCGGGTCTGGGTCCTAGGGTGAGCGCCGTGGGGGTGCGAGCGAAGGTCCGGAACGTGCTCACCGCCCTGTACGAGCGCCGGCTGGCGCGCGGGCTGGTCGGGGCGGACACCCCCCGCCACGTCGGGGTGATCATCGACGGCAACCGCCGGTGGGCCCGGGCCATCGGGCTGGAGGACGTCAGCGAGGGGCACCGGCGCGGCGCGGACAAGATCGCCGACCTGCTGCGCTGGTGCGACGAGGCCGGCGTCGAGGTGGTCACCCTCTTCCTGCTCTCGACCGACAACCTGCAGCGCCCGGAGCCGGAGCTGACCCCGCTGCTGCGGATCATCGAGGGGGTCGCCTGCGACCTGGCGGGCCCGGACCGCCGCTGGCACCTGCGGGCGGTCGGCGCGCTGGAGCTCCTGCCGGCGGAGACCGTCGCGGTGCTGAAGCAGGCCGAGGAGGACACCCGCGACCGGCCGGGGGCCTCGGTCAACCTGGCGGTCGGCTACGGCGGACGGCGGGAGATCGCCGACGCCGTCCGGTCGCTGCTGGCCGAGCACGCCGCGCGCGGGACGACGCTGGACGAGCTGGTCGAGGTGCTGGACGTGGAGCACATCGCCGAGCACCTCTACACCCGCGGCCAGCCCGACCCGGACCTGGTGATCCGCACCAGCGGGGAGCAGCGGATGTCGGGCTTCCTGCTGTGGCAGACGGCCCACTCGGAGTTCTACTTCACCGACGTCTACTGGCCGGAGTTCCGCCGCGTCGACCTGCTCCGGGCGCTGCGCGCCTACGCCGCGCGGCACCGCCGCTTCGGGAGCTGACCGGGGCGGCTGAGAGACTGCCGGGCATGACCGCCGGCGCCCTCGACGTCCCCCTCGAGTACGTCCGACTGGGGTTGCGCTTCGACCGGCTGGAGCCCGGTTTCGTCGACGCCTACACCGGCGACCCCCGGTTGCGCGCCCAGGTCGCCGACGAGCCGGCACCCACCCCGGCCGGCCTGCGCGACCAGGCCCGGGCCCTGCTGGCCGAGCTGGACTCCGCGGCGCTGCCCACCGCCCGCGCCGAGTTCCTCCGCGGGCAGCTCACCGGGCTGGAGTGCTCGGCCCGGAAGATGGGTGGGGAGCCGGTCGGCTACCTGGCCGAGGTGCGCGCCTACTTCCAGGTCGACGTCGCCCTCGGCGACCCGGCGGAGTACGCCGCTGCGCACGAGGCGCTGGGCGAGCTGCTGCCCGGCAGCGGCACGCTCGCCGAGCGGTACGCGGCGCACCGCCGCCGGGAGGAGTGCCCGCCGCAGCGGCTGGAGGCCGCCGTCCACGCGCTCTCCTCGGCGCTGCGGGACCGGGTGCGCGGCCGGTACGGCCTGCCCGAGGCCGAGACGGTCCGGTACGAGGTGGTCACCGACAAGCCCTGGTCGGGGTTCAACTACTACGAGGGCGACTACCGGTCGCGGGTGGCGATCAACGCCGACCTGCCCCACCGGATGGCCCAGCTGCCGCACCTGGTCGCCCACGAGTCCTACCCCGGGCACCACACCGAGCACTGCCGCAAGGAGCGCGGCCTGGTCGAGCGCGACGCGCACCTGGAGCACACGGTCTTCCTGGTGAACACCCCGGAGTGCCTGATGGCCGAGGGCCTCGCCGACCTGGGGCTGGAGGCCGCGGTCGGCCAGGGCTGGGGAGCCTGGTCCGCCGAGGTGCTCGGCGACCTGGGGCTGCGGTTCGACGGTGAGCTGGCCGAGCGGGTCGCGGCCGCCGCGGCACCGCTGAACCGGGTGCGGCAGGACGCCGCGATCCTGCTGCACGACCGGGGCGCGGACCCCGGCGAGGTGATCGACCACCTGCAGCGGTGGGCGCTGGTCAGCTCCGACCGGGCGGTCCAGCAGCTGCGCTTCCTCACCGATCCGCTGTGGCGGGCCTACATCACCACCTACGTCGAGGGCTACGACCTGCTGGCGCGGTGGCTGGCGGCGCGGCCGGCGGGCGAGCCCGTGGCCGACCGCTTCGTCCGCTTGCTGGACGAGCCCCTGACGCCGGCGGTGGTCACCGCCGAGCTCGCACCCTGACCGTGCCGACCGTGCCGACCGTGCCGACCGTGCCGACCGGGCCGACCGCGGGGGAGCGGCGGGCGCTGGGGCTGTGGACGGCGGGTTGGCTGCTCGTGCTGCTGGTGGCCGGGGTGCTGTGGCTGGGGGACCTGTCGCTGCAGTGGCCGGTGCTGCTGGTGCCCGTGCTCTGGGCCGCGGTCGCCGTCCGCCCGCGACGGGAGGGCTGACCCCGGCGCGGTGTTTCGGGCAGGCGAACAACCGATGGCGAACGTCGCACGACTCACCCCAAGGCGTGTCATGGCGGCGCTTCCGTCGGGATGAGGGCCTAACGTCCGCAGTGGACGGGGAGCCCGCCTCGCCGTCCACGGGAGGCCCGGTTGGTGCGACAGCGATCGTCGACCAGAGGGGCCGAGTCCCGGCCCCTGCGCCGGGACCCGGTCACCTTCGAGCCGGGGCGCGCTCTGTCCGCAGGGTGGCGTCCCACGGGAGTCGACTCGTGAGCACTCGCCGTCGCACGTACGTCCTCGACACCTCCGTCCTGCTCTCCGACCCAGGCGCGCTGCTGCGCTTCGAGGAGCACGAGGTGGTGCTCCCGCTGGTGGTCATCGGGGAGTTGGAGGACAAGCGGGACCACCCGGAGCTGGGCTGGTTCGCCCGGCAGACGCTGCGCCGGTTGGACGACCTGCGCGTCCGGCACGGCCGGCTCGACGCCCCGGTCCCGGTGGGGGAGGACGGTGGCACGCTGCACGTCGAGCTCAACCACAGCGACCCCTCGGCGTTGCCGGCCGGCTTCCGCAACGACTCGAACGACAGCCGGATCATGACCGTCGCGCTCAACCTGCGGGCCGAGGGCCGGGACGTGCGCCTGGTGACCAAGGACGTGCCGCTGCGGGTGAAGGCGGCCGCCGTGGGCCTGGCCGCCGAGGAGTACCGCGGCCTGGGCGTCGTGGACGCCGGCTGGACGGGCATGGCCGAGCTCTCCCTGGACGACGAGGAGATCGGCGAGCTGTACGACACCGGGTCGCTGTTCACGCCGGCCGCCGCCGAGCTGCCGACCCACACCGGCCTCGTGCTGCTCTCCTCCCGCGGGTCCGCGCTGGGCCGGGTCACCCCGGACAAGCACGTGCGCCTGGTGCGCGGCGACCGGGAGGCGTTCGGCCTGCACGGGCGCTCGGCGGAGCAGCGGATCGCGCTGGACCTGCTGCTGGACCCCGAGGTGGGGATCGTGTCCATGGGCGGGCGCGCCGGCACCGGCAAGTCGGCGCTGGCGCTCTGCGCGGGCCTGGAGTCGGTGATGGAGCGGCGGGCGCACAAGAAGGTGGTCATCTTCCGGCCGCTGTACGCCGTCGGCGGGCAGGACCTGGGCTACCTGCCCGGCAGCGAGGGCGAGAAGATGGCCCCCTGGGCGCAGGCGGTCTTCGACACCCTGGGCGCCCTGGTCTCCGGTGACGTCGTCGAGGAGATCCTGGCCCGCGGGCTGATCGAGGTCCTGCCGCTGACGCACATCCGCGGGCGCTCGCTGCACGACTCGTTCGTGATCGTCGACGAGGCGCAGTCGCTGGAGCGCGGGGTGCTGCTGACCGTGCTGTCCCGGCTGGGCACCAACTCCCGCGTCGTGCTCACCCACGACGTGGCGCAGCGGGACAACCTGCGGGTCGGCCGGCACGACGGCGTGACCGCGGTGATCGAGGCGCTGAAGGGGCACCCGCTGTTCGCGCACGTGACCCTGACCCGCTCGGAGCGCTCGCCGATCGCGGCGCTGGTCACCGAGATGCTGGAGGACCTCCCGCTCTGACGGCCGGTCGCCCGCCCGGCAGCCGGGTCGTCGTCCCCTCGTCGGAGCGCGGGGACGGCGACCCGGAGCCGGTGCGTCCTCCGCCGCGGTGCCGGGCCGGGCGCCCCGCTTTCCACGCTCTTCGGTCGCTGTCCACGTGCTCCGGTGCGTGGGAAGAGCGCGAGAAGCGTGGGACGCACGTCATCGGAGCTGGCGGGCGAGGGCCCGGTCGATCCGGTCGACGACGACCTGCCGGGTGTCCAGCTCGGCCCACACCCAGCGGACGACGCCCCACCGCTCCTCCCGGAGGGCGTCCTCCCGCCGCTTCTCCTCGAACACAGCATCCCCGGGTGACTGGCCCGGACGGAGCAGTCGGCCGTACTTGAGGCGGCCGTCGAACTCCCCGAGCAGCCGCTGCTGCCGCCAGCCGAAGTCGCTGCGGCCGACGAACCCGCCGTCCGAACGGCGGACCTCCACCTGGAGGTCGGGCACCGGCAGCCCGGCCTCGATCATCACCGCCCGGCTGCGGCTCTCGCCGATGCTCTCGCTGCGCCGATCAGCGGCGGCCACCACCCGCCGGGCCCCCCGGCTGCCCCGGGTGCCGCTCGCCGCCGTCACGACGTCGGCGAGCTCGGCGGGCGTCGTCAGGCCCCGGTGCAGGGCGGCGTCGGCGACGGCGAGCGCCGGCTCGAACGGCAGGGAGCGCGCGAGGTCGACCACCGTGCGGGGAACGCTGGTGACCGCCAGTCCGTCGACCACCACTGCGTCGTCCACCGTGAAACGCGCGGCGTGGGAGTGCAGGCGGCTCTCCCGGACGGCGCGTGCGGGCGGCTGCCGGGTGACGTGCACGCGATCGAGCGGGATGGCCCACAGCGGGAGGCCGTGCACGACCGCGGCCGAGGCGTGACTCACCACCGCTGGGCTGCGCAGGCCGGCCACGGTGGCTCGCACCCGGAGGAGGTGCCGCTGCCGGCGGTCGAGGTCTCCCGGTTGCGCCAGGTAGGCGCCGCGCTGCAGCGTCGTCCACTCGCCGCGCCGGCGGAGCCGGCGGATCTCGTCGTCGACCAGGCCGGAGGCGAGGGCCCGGCGCCGCAGCACCAGGGCCGGTGGGCCGGTCATGGGTTCCATGCGGCCACCGTGCCGTCGTCCGGGGCGTCGGCCGGCGGCCCCGGGACATCTGTGGACAACGCCGTGGGAAGTGGACGGCGGGACCCCTCGACGCTGGGTTCCCACGCTCTTCGCTCGCGACCCCCGTGCTGCGGCGCGTGGAACGCGGGTGAAGAGCGTGGGACGTGCGTGAGCGGGTCGGTCAGGGGGTGGTCGGCTGCTCCGGCGCGGGCTCGGGCACCGGCGCGGTGGCCGGCGTCCGGGCGGGAGCGGTGGCCCAGAGCACCAGCCCGACGGCCACCCACCCGGCGCCCAGGCACCACAGCACGCGGGTGAGCACCTCGTCGGTGCTCAAATCACCCCGGAGACCGAGCGCGAGGACGGGGATGGCCAGCACGAAGCCGGTCACCAGCACGTCCTTGCGGAACGGGCCGATCACGCCTCCAGCTCCTCCAGCCGCTCGCACAGCAGCGAGGCCCAGCGGTGGGCGGTCGCCCGGGCGCCGTCGATCAGCGCCACCGGCACCTGGAGGTGACCGAGCACGGCGGCCGGGTCAGCGGTCGAGTCGGTGTCCTGCACGACCACCGCGTCGACCCGGGGCAGCCCGCCCAGCCACGGCACCAGGTCCTCGGGCTTGCGGGTCGAGTCGAGCACGGCCCACACCGAGGTCGGCGACCAGACGGCCAGCATGTGCTCCAGCCACGGTCCGCCGGCGGTGCGCAGCGGCGCGTCGACGGCGACGATCGTGACCGTGCCGGCCGACGCGCTGGTCCGGCGACGCTCGAGGGCGGTCTCCAGGGAGCTGATCCGGCTGTGCTGCGGAGCGAGGTGCGCGAGCGCACCGGAGCTGGCCCACTGCACCGTCTCGGGGTCCAGCCGCAGCGTGAGCGCCAGGGCGCGCGCCGTCGCGAAGGTTTCCGCGCCCGGCCCGACGACCAGCAGCACCTCGCCCGGCTCGACGGGGAACCGCGGTGCCTGCGGCAGGTGGTCGGTGAAGGTCCGGGTGAGCGCCGCATACACCCCGCGGGCGGCGACGTCGGCGAGGAAGTCCGGGCCCAGCAGCGTGTGCGGCACCCCGAGGGTGAGCAGCCGGATGACGAACTCCTCGGCGCGGCTGGCCGCGTAGGGCTCGAGCTCGGCCGACCGGGCCGGCACCAGGCGGGTCACCGTGGCCAGCCGGCCCTCGGGCTCCGGCTCGGGCGCAGGTGCGGCCGGCGGGGTGGGTGCGGCAGGCAGCTCGATGCGCACCGGCCGGGTGACCAGCGGCAGCCGGCTGCCGGCGGGGCGAGCCGGGGGGACCGGCGGACGGCCACCGCGCACCGGTGGCACGGCCGGCCGGGACCGCAGCAGCGGCGGCGCGCCATCGAGACCACCGGCCCGCTGCGGGGGCAGCAGGGACAGCGGCGGGAGCACGGTGGTGGCGTCCAGCGGCAGCGGAGCCGGGTCGCTCGCGGTGCGGGCCAGAGCCGAGGAGACCACCGGTGCGGCCAGCCGGAACTCCTCGACGGCCTCGGGCTGCCGGGCGTCGCTGCGCCGCGGCGCCTCCTCGACCAGGACCGCGTCGACCACCCGCTGCGGGCCGGTGGCGGCCGGAGCCCGGTCGCCGTGGCCGTCGGCCCGGTAGGCGCCGGTGTCGTAGGCGCCCATCGCGTCAGCCGCGTCGACGTCGGCGGGTGCGTAGGCCCACGGCTGCGGGACGTCGCGGACCGGGGGCACCGCGGGCCGGGCGTCGGCGATCCCGGGCAGGGCGAACTCGGTCGTGGCCGGTGCCTCGGTCCACTCGGCTGCCTGGGTCCACTCGGCTGCCTGGGCCCACTCGGCTGCCTCGGCGACCTGCTCGGGGAAGCGGTGCCGGCCGCGGCCGGAGCCGTTGGCCGCCAGGACCTGCTCGAGCAGGTCGGCCAGCTCGTCGTCGGCGCTGCGCACGGAGTCGACCATGGAGAGGGGAGCTGCCCGGCGCCCGGCCTCGGCGGCCGCCTCGGCCTCCGCCGCCGCGCGGGCGGCCTCGGCCGCGGCCCGGGCGGACGCCTCGGCGGCCTCGGCCTCGGCCTGAGCGCGCGCGGCCTCCAGGCGAGCCGCCTCCAGCTGGGCGGCCTCGACCCGCGCGGCCTCCAGGCGGGCGGCCTCTGCGGCAGCCGCGGCCTCGGCCTCGGCGCGGATGCGAGCGGCCTCTGCGGCGGCTTCGGCCGCCGCGGCCTCGGCCTCGGCGCGGATGCGGGCGGCCTCGGCGGCGGCCTCCGCCTCCGCCTCGGCCTTGATCCGGGCGGCCTCGGCCGCGGCGGCGGCCTCCGCCTCGGCGGTGATCCGGGCGGCTTCCAGGCGGGCGGCCTCGGCAGCCGCGGCCTCCAGCCGGGCGGCCTGCAGGCGGGCGGCCTCGGCCGCGACGGCCTGGGCAGCGGACGCCTCGATCCGGGCGGCCTCGGCGGCGGCGGCCTCACGACGTGCGGCGTCGGCCGCCTCGGACTCCAGCCGCGCGGCCTCGGCGGCGGCGGCCTCGGCCACCGCGACGTCGGCCACCGCCGACTGCACCTGCGCGTCGCTGGACACCATCCGGGTGAGCGCGGCGGCGAACGGGGACGGGGCGGCGCCGGTGTCCCCGCTCATCGGCTCGTCGCCGGTCAGCGGGGTCTCGGCGAGCTCGTCGGGCGACAGCATGAGGGTGTGCCGGGCCGGGGTGAACGGCGTGGCGGCCGATGCCGCCGGCCGTGCGGAGCCCGTGCTGCCCTTCGCCGACGACACGCGGCTCGTCGCGGAGGTGCGGGAGGACGGCGCGGTGGAGGACCACTCCGCGGTGCGGGACGACGATGCGGTGCGGGACGACGATGCGGTGCGGGACGACGATGCGGCGGACCGGGCGGCGGGGGCGGCCGCGGCGGCTTCGGCCCGGGGCGCACCGGGCCGCGAGTACAGCCCCACGGCCGGCTCGGCAGCGGAGTCCACGCCGAGCAGGTCGGAGAGCTCCTCCATCCGCTCGGCCAGGGAGGGCTGGGCGGCCTTGGCGGCGGCCTTGGCGGTGACCCGGCGGGTGGCCTCCGGGGTCGGCGGGGCGGGGTCGGGCGTGCGCGGCAGCTCCACCTCGGCGACGTAGCGCTCGGAGGCGAAGAAGCCGAACATCCCACCGGTCCTGATCCGGCGCACGCCCACGATGCGCGCGGCCGGCCCGAACTCCTCGCGTGCCGCGGCGATCGCCTCGTCCCGCGTGGCGGCCTCAACGGATCGCGACGGCACCGCTCACCACTCCCAGCGACTCGATCTGGGCCGTGCGGGACACCTCGTTGTAGGAGATGACCGACAGCCGGGGCAGGACCTGGCGGACCAGGCGGGACAGCGCGGCGCGCACCTGCGGCGAGCACACGAGGACAGGGGAGAGGTTCATCCGGTCGGCCTCCTCGAGGAGGTCGGAGCAGCCGCGGACCAGCGCGTCGACGGTGTTGCCGTCCAGGGCGAGCACCTGACCGCCCTCGGTCGGCCGGACCGCCTCCAGCAGTCGCTGCTCGAACGTCGGGTCCAGGGTGATCACGTGCAGCCGCTCGTCCGGGGTGACGTAGGGGTGGCTGATCGCAGCGCCGAGCGCGGCACGCACCGCCTCGACCAGCCCGTCCAGGTCGGTGGAGATCTTGGCGCGCAGCGACAGGGCCTCGAAGATGCGGACCAGGTCGCGGATCGAGACGCCCTCGTCCAGCAGCGCCTGGAGCACGCGCTGCACCTCGCCCAGGCTGAGCAGCGTCGGGGTGAGCTCCTCGACGACCGCGGGGTGGGTGCGCCGGACCATCTCCACCAGCACCTTGACGTCCTCCCGGCCCAGCAGCGACGAGGCGTTCTGCCGGACGACCTCGGCCAGGTGCGTGGTGATCACCGAGGAGCGGTCGACGACGGTGGCCCCGGCCATCTCGGCCTGCCGCTGCAGCTCGGCGGGCACCCACTTGGCGGCCAGCCCGAACACCGGCTCGCGGGTGGCCTTGCCGGGCAGCCCGTCGAGGTGGTCGCCGATCGCGAGCACCGTGCCGGCGGGCGAGGTGCCCTTGGCCGCGGGGACGCCGTTGAGCCAGATGACGTACTGCGAGGCCGGCAGGTCCAGGTTGTCCCGGGTGCGGACCAGCGGGATGACCAGCCCGGTCTCCATCGCGACCTTGCGCCGCAGGGCCTTCACCCGGTCCAGCAGGTCGCCGCCGCGGGCGGTGTCGACCAGCTCGACCAGGTCGAAGGCGACCTCCAGCTCCAGCGGGTCGACCCGCATCCGGTCGGCGATCGCCTCCGGGGAGTCCGGCTGCGGTTCGGCGGCCGCGACGTCGGTGGCGGGGGTCTCGTCGTCGTCCTCGTCCGGGGTGTCGGTCATCCGGCTGGCGGCGAAGAGGAACAGCGCACCGATGAGGAAGAACGGCAGCTTGGGCAGGCCGGGGATCAGGCACAGCGCCAGCGCGGCGACGCCGGCGATGCGCACCGGCTGCTTGTTGCGGCCCAGCTGGGTCATCAGGTCGTGACCCATGTTGCCCTCGGAGGCCGAGCGCGTGACGATCAGGCCGGTCGCGGTGGAGATCAGCAGCGCCGGGATCTGCGAGACCAGGCCGTCGCCGACCGACAGCAGCGAGTAGGTCGAGACCGCCTCGGCGGGGGGGAGGCCCCGCTGCATGATCCCGATCGCGAAGCCGCCGATCAGGTTGATCAGGGTGACGATGATGGCCGCGATCGCGTCGCCCTTGACGAACTTGCTGGCACCGTCCATCGAGCCGTAGAAGTCGGCCTCGGCGGTGACCTCGCGCCGGCGCTTGCGGGCCTGCGACTCGTTGATCAGCCCGGCGTTCAGGTCGGCGTCGATGGCCATCTGCTTGCCCGGCATGGCGTCGAGGGTGAAGCGGGCGCCCACCTCGGCGACGCGGCCGGCACCGTTGGTGATCACGACGAACTGGATGATCGTCAGGATGACGAAGATGACCAGGCCGACGATCAGCGAGCCGCCGATGACGAAGTGACCGAAGGCCTCGATGACCTTGCCGGCGTAGCCGTCGCTGAGCACCAGCCGGGTGGAGGAGACGTTCAGCGCCAGGCGCATCAGCGTCGCGATCAGCACCAGCGACGGGAAGATCGCGAACTCCAGCGGCCGCTTGATGTTCATCGCGACCAGCAGGATCAGCAGTGACGCCGTGATGTTGAGGCCCAGCAGCAGGTCCAGCACGGCGGCCGGCAGCGGGACGACGAGCATCAGGACGATGGAGACGACCCCGATGGGGACGGCTGCCTTCGTCAGCTTGCCCACGAGACCTCGTTCCTGTGCTGCAGTGCCGGCGGTGACCGGAGCGCCGCAGCGCCCCTCCACCGCCGTTCTCGGCAGTCCCGGGAACGGCCGGTACCGCACGGCGGAGTGCCACACCGTGCGTCACAGCCGCGCCGCGCGCCCCAGGCGTGGCCCTCCTGCAGGGCCCCGCCGCGGGAGGACGACCCCCTCCTCGCGAACCTTCGCGGGCTCGGATCGGGCCCCGGGAGGCAGCCAGGGGCAGGCGGGGCCTTCGGTGGCTCCTTCCTCAGCGGCGCCGTCCGGCCTTGGGCAGGCCGTCCACCTCGGGTGCCTCGAAGCCCGGCCGGTGCATCCCGCCGCGCACGCCGCGCGCGGACAGGTGCATGACGAACGCCAGCACCCGGGCGACCGCGGTGAACAGCTGGGGCGGCACCTCCTGCCCGAGCTCGCACGACCCGTGCAGGGCGCGGGCCAGCGGCACGTCCTGCACCATCGGCACCCGGCACTCCTCGGCCCGGGCCCGCAGCCGTGCGGCGACCTCGCCGGCGCCCTTGGCGACCACCCGGGGGGCGCCCTTCATCGGGTCGTACTTCAGCGCGACCGCCACGTGCGTGGGGTTGACCAGCAGCACGTCGGCGTCGGCCATCTCCGACATCATCCGGTTGCGGGACATCGACAGCTGGGTGGCCCGGCGCTGGGCCTTCATGTACGGGTCGCCCTCGGACTGCTTGTGCTCCTGCTTGATCTCGTACTTGCTCATCTTGAGCTTCGTCATCGTCTGCTTGCGGACGACGAGGTAGTCCGCGAGCGCGATCGCCAGGCCGGTGAACCCGACGACGCGGAACATCAGCACGGCCGAGTCGGTGAACACCCGGGTGATCTCCGACAGCGGCAGCGAGCCGGAGGCGGAGACCAGGTGCTGGGCGTCGTCCGAGGTCAGCGCGATGACCGTGGCGAGCGCGATCGTCTTGATGATGGCCTTGGTCGCCTCCCAGAGGCCGTGCGTGCCGAACATCCGCTTGAAGCCGGGCAGCGGGTTGAACTTCTTCAGCGTCGGCTTCATCCCCTTGGTGGCGATGGTGACCCCGCCCTGGGACGCGGAGGCCAGCGCGCCGATCAGCATCATGGCCAGCGCCATCGGCAGCAGGGTGGTCATGAACGCGCTGAGTCCCCGCCCCATCAGCTCCGAGAGCGCAACCTGATCCGGGTTGTTGGCCACCGCGCCGACCTGCACGAACAGCTCCTGCACGGAGTCGAACGCACTGCCCACCAGCATCGGCAGCAGCACGCTCGCCGCAGCGGCGCCCAGCCACGTGCCCAGCTCCTGGGTCCGGGGGATCTGCCCGTCCTTGCGGGACTGTTTGAGCTTCTGCGGTGTCGGCTTCTCTGTCTTCTCACCGCCCGGCCCGTCCTTGGCCATCAGTCCTCACCTCCCGGGACGTCCACTAGCCGCTCCGCAACGAGGTCATCGCCCGGACCGCGGTCTCCATCAGCGAGTCCAGGGCAGGGGGGAGCAGCGGGAAGGTGAGCCCGAGCAGGGCCAGCGTGGTCATGATCTTCACCGGGAAGCCGATGGCGAAGATGTTCAGCGCCGGGGCGGCGCGGGACAGCAGCGCCAGCGCGACGTCGGCCAGCAGCAGCACCGCCACCATCGGCCCGGCGATCTGCAGGGCGGCCAGGAACATCATGGAGAAGGCGGTGACCAGCGCCGACCCCAGCTGGTCGGTGGGCAGCGCGCCGCCCACCGGGAGCCCCTGGTAGGAGGTGACGAAGCCGCGGACCAGCAGCAGGTGGCCGCCGCTGGTGAACAGCAGGGTGATCGCCAGCAGGTAGTGCAGCTTGCCGATCGCCGCGTTGGTGGTGAGCGACAGCGGGTCGTAGGCCGGCTGCAGCGAGAAGCCGCCGGTGACGTCGATGAGGTCACCGGCCAGCTGCACGGCGGTGAAGAGCACCTGGACGACGAAGCCGAGCGCGGCCCCGATGACCGCCTCGGTGATCGTGCAGACGACGAGGAAGCCCGCGGTGATCTCCGGCATCGTGCCCGTCAGCTGGGGGAACACCACCAGCGACAGCGCCACGGCGAGCGCGCCCTTGACCGCCAGCGGGATGCCGTTCGAGTTGAACGGCGGGGCCAGCACGATGAACCCGCCGGCGCGCACGGTGGCCAGCAGGAGCGCGGCCAGCGTCGCCGAGGGGACCTGGAGGTCCACCGGTGCCCTCAGCTCCTGCCGAGCAACCGCGGCAGCGACTCGAACAGGTGCTCGGTGAAGGAGACCAGCTCCGCGAGCACCCAGTTGCCGGTCACCAGCAGCGCGATGGCCACCGCGATCATCTTCGGCACGAACGACAGCGTCGGTTCCTGGATCTGGGTCGCCGCCTGGAACAGCGAGATCATGAAGCCGACCAGCAGGGCGGTCAGCAGGATGGGGGCCGCGACCTTCGCCGCGATGATCATCGTCTGGGTGGCGATCTCGGTGACGTCGGCGTCAGACATGCCGGCCCCCGGTCGTCCGGGCGCTCATCCGGGCGGTCATCCGTACGACCCGACCAGCGCGGTGGTGATCAGCGCCCAGCCGTCCACGATGACGAACAGCAGCAGCTTGAAGGGCAGCGAGACGACCGTCGGCGGCACCATCATCATGCCCATCGCCATCAGCGAGGCGCTGACCAGCATGTCCAGCACCAGGAACGGGATGAACACGACCAGCCCGATGATGAAGGCGCTCTTCAGCTCCGAGAGCACGAACGCCGGGACCAGGGTCATCATGCTGACCGACGCGGCGTCGGCGGGCCGCTCCTCGCCGGACAGCCCGATCATCAGCTTGAGCTCGTCGTCGCGGGTGTTGTCCAGCAGGAACGCCTTGAGCGGCTCGACGCCGGAGTCGTAGGCCGCCGAGGCGGTGATCGCGCCGTCCAGGTAGGGCTGCACCGCGACGTCGTTGATGTCGCTGAACACCGGTCCCATGACGAAGATCGTCAGGAACAGGGCGATCCCGGTGAGCACCTGGTTCGGCGGGGAGGTGGGCAGCCCCAGCGCGTTCCGGGTCAGCGCCAGGACCACCAGGATCTTGGTGAACGAGGTGACCAGCAGCAGCGCCGACGGCGCGATCGACAGCGCGGTGATCGCCAGCAGCAGGGTGACCGCGGTGCTGGGGTTGTCGCCCCCGATGTTGATGTCCAGCCCGCCGTTGTCGACCACCGGGGCGACCGGGGCGATCGGCTCGGTGGGCGGGGTCGGTGCGGCCGACGCGGGGCCGGCCAGGAGCACCAGCCCGACCACCGCCAGCACGGCCAGCAGCGCGACCCAGCCGGCCCGGCGGCCCCAGCCGCGGGTGACCGGCGTGGCGAGCGCGCTCACGAGCGGCGCACCGTTCGGTCACGCAGCTCCTGCACCACCGTCGTCCACGTGCCGCGGTCCAGCACCGAGCCGGCCAGCGGGCCGGAGCTGCTGCGGGCCAGCGCCGGCACCCGGGTGGCGGGCAGCGCGGCGGTCTCGACGTCGGAGGCGGTCGCGTGCGGCCGGGCCTGCGCCGCCAGCGCGGTCTGCAGCTCCTCGTCCTCCAGCTCGGCGAGCAGGGTCACCTGCTCCTCGGTCGACCCGACGACCAGCACCCGGCCGGCGACGCGCAGCACCGAGACGCTGCTGGCCCGACCCATCCGCTGCCGGCTCACCACCTCGATGACGCCGGTGCCCTGACCCAGACCGCGCTTCTTGGCGATCCGGGCCGCGAAGAGCAGCACCCCGGCGACGAAGGCCAGCGACAGCACGAGCCGGATGACCATCCACGTCATCGCCGGCTCCCGGTCGTCGTGCCCTGCGTCACTGGGGGCGCCCGTACTCGGCGGCGTCGGTCACGATCTCGCTGATCCGCAGGCCGAAGTCCTCGTCGACCACGACGATCTCGCCGCGGGCGATCAGGGTGCCGTTGACCAGCAGGTCCGCCGGGGCGCCGGCGGCGCGGTCGAGCTCGATGACCTCACCGGGGTGCAGCGACAGCAGCTCGGAGACCGTCATCCGGGTGCGGCCGATCTCGACGGTGACCTCCATGGCCACGTTGCGCAGCAGGTCCAGGCTGCCGCGCCGCTCGCGCGGCTGGGGCAGGGTGACCTGCAGGGCCAGGGTGGCCGAGATCTCCCCGCCGGCGGCCAGCGGGACGGCGAGGAAGACGCCCTTGTCCCGCAGGCCGTCCAGCGCCGCGACGACGTCCTCGGTGCGCTCGGCGGCGACCCGCACCCGGCCGAGCGCGGCCGCGGCGGCCTCCAGGGCCGGGCGCAGCGCCGTGGGCACGTCCATCGCCCCGACCGGGGAGTTGGTCAGCGCGGCGACGATCTCGGCGGAGAGCACCAGGACGATGTCACCGCTGACCTCACCGCCCAGGGCGGCGGTGACCGCGACGCCGGGCTCGGCCGGCAGCGGGACGGACTCCGGGTCGCTGACCGGGTCCCCGGCACGCAGGTCCAGCTCGGCGGGGAGGGCGGCGGCAGCGGCCTGGGCCGCCGCAGCGACCGCTGCGGCGATGGTCTCGGAGTCCGACGAGCGGTCGGTGCCGAAGGCGGTGGTCATGCTGGGTCCTTTCCGCCGGTCGCGGTGTCGGGGACGATCTCGGCGGCCAGGCGGCGCCGGTGGTTGCTGGGCAGGGCGTGCGCGAACGTGACGTCGTTGGTGGTGACCTGCAGCGGGCTGTCCTGGGCGTGCCGCAGCAGCAGGACGTCGCCCACCGCCAGGGACAGCAGGTCGCCCGAGGGCACCTCGATCGGGTTGAACCGGACGCTCACGTCGACCGGGACGTCGAAGAGCCGCTCGGTCAGCGCCTCGACCGCCCGCTGGCGCTTGTGCCGCGCGGACTCCGACAGCTGCGGGGAGGCGGCGTTGTTCAGCGGGCCGGCGAAGGAGGAGAACGGCAGCACCAGCGTGACGTCGGGCTCCCGGCTGCCCACGCGCATGCTGTAGGTGGCGACCATGACCGTCTCCGAACCGGAGGCGGCCTGGGCCAGCTGCGGGTTGTACTCGACGCCGTCCAGCGCCGGGGTGATCGGCGTCACCGGGGCGAACGCCTCGCCGAGCTCGTCGAGCAGCCGGTCCAGCAGGTGGCCGGTGATCGCGCTCTCCATGCCGGTCATCGGCCGGGCGGGCTGCTCGCCCCCGCCGGACCCACCGAGCATGTGGTCGACCATCGCCATGGCGGTGTCCAGCGGCCAGGCGAGCACGCCCTTGCCGGCCAGCGGCTCCAGGGTGAAGGTCGCCACGAAGTGCGAGGTGGGCAGCGTGGCGATGTAGTCGTCGTAGGAGAACTGCTCGATGCCGACCAGCTCCACCCGGACGCCGGTGCGCAGCAGCGAGGTCAGCGTGGTGGTCGCCTGGCGGGCGAAGGACTCCTGGGTGATCTGCAGGATGCGGACGTGCTCGCGCGAGAGCTTCGTCGGCCGCCGGAAGTCGTAGGTGCGGGGCTCACGACGACGCGTGCGGCCCTGCCCCTCGGGGCTCCGGGGGGCCGCGCTGGGGGCGTCGGCCACGGTGTCGGACAGGCTCACGCATGTCCTCATCGGCGGGGGACCGCCGGACCCTGACCAGCCGGTGCCGGAACCTCCAGCACCGGCTGGCACGGGTGTGACCCCAGGGGCTCCGTGGGGGAGGAGCGCCGGTTGGGGACGCCCTCGTGGGGTGCTGGAACGGCCCCGTGCAGGGCCCCGGTACGAGCGTGCGAGTGCTGGGGGCGAGGGGGTCCTACTGCTACTGCGTGACGTACTCCGTGTAGTTGATCTCGTAGACGTCGCCGTGATACGCCTCGATGATCTTCTCCTGCAGCGCGGCCTTCATCGCCTCGCGGTTGGTCTGCACGTCGCCGAGCGCGGCGCCGGAGAAGTGGGCGATGGCGATGTCGAGGGCCTTGGAACCGTCGGGGGTGGCGCTGGCGCCGTGCCCGCCCCCGGCGCTCTCGTCGTAGGCGAGGGTGAACTGCAGCGCGATGCCCAGCTTGAGGTAGCTGCCCCCCGCCAGGTTGATCGCCACCGGGTCGATGGAGAGCACCACGCTGCCCGCCTCGGGCGCCGGCTCGGCCACGGCCTCGCCGGAGCCGCTGAACAGGAAGAAGTACGCGCCACCGCCGATCGCGAGCACCGCGACCAGGGCGATGATCATCAGCTTTCCCTTGCCGCCGCCCGAGGACTCCTCGTCCTCGACGTCGGCCTTCTTCTTCTTGGCCATGGGTGACTCCTCTCGGTGGTGCTGTGGTCGGTGTGGCTGGAACCGGTGGTCGTGGTGGTGCGGCTCAGTTGCCGAGCGCCCGGGCGGCGGCCTGCGCGGCCGCCTCGATCCCGGGCAGCAGCGCGTTGGCCTTGGCCGAGCCGGTGGACAGCAGGATCACGTCCACCCGGCGGTTGACGGTCACGTAGCTCGGGTCGCTGTCCGGGACCAGGGGGCGGGTGCTGCTGTAACCCGACGCGGACACCCGTTCCTCGGGCAGCCCGTCGACCTCGGTGAGGTGCCGGAGCACCGTCGTCGCCCGGATGACCGACAGCTCCCAGTTCGACGGCCAGGGCCCGCCCGGGGTGACCGGCAACGAGTTGGCGTGGCCCTCGACCTCGATCCGGTTGGGCAGCGCGGCGAGCGTCGGGGCCATCGCGTCGAGCACGACGACGCCCTGCGGCTGGAGCACGGCGGACTCCGGGGCGAACAGCACCGGGTCGCTGACGACGTGCACCACGAGGCCCCGCTCGTCGATGACGAACTCCGCGGCGCCGGACATGCCGGCGTCGGCGAGCGCCTGCTGCAGCGCCGCGCGGGCGGCGGCCAGCTGGTCGTAGGCGGCCTGCGCCTCGGCGGCGGTCTGCTGTGCCTGCTCCCTGGCGACCGCCTCGGCGGCCGCCTTCTCGGCCTCGGTCTGCGCCGTGCCGTCGATGGCCGCCTCCTGGGCGACCTGCACGGGCTTGAGCGGGCTGTCGTTCTCGACCGGCGCGTCGATGGCCGCCCCGTCGTTGAGGATGGTGACCGGGGCGCCGGCCCCCTCGCGGGCGCCGTTGGCGAAGGCGGTGAACTTGGCCAGGTCGATCGAGCTCATCGCGTAGAGCACCACGAAGAGCACGAACAGCAGCGTCATCATGTCGAAGCCGGACACCAGCCACCGTTCGTGGTTCTCGTGCTCCTCGTGCTCCTCGTGCTTCTTGGCCCGGCGGCCGCCGTGCCCGCCGTGCCCGCCGCTCTTGCTCATGCCGCCTCGCGCTCCTGCTCACTGGGCGGAACGAGGGAGGTGAGCTTGGCGCGCACGGTGCGCGGGCTGGTGCCCGCCTGGATCTCGGCGATCCCCTCGACGAGCAGCTCCATCTGGGCGGCCTGCAGCGCGCTGACCCGGAGGATCTTGGCGCCCATCGGCAGGAACCAGAAGTTGGCCGCCATGACGCCCCACAGGGTGGCGATGAACGCCGCCGAGACCATGGGGCCCAGCAGCTCGGGGTTCTGCAGGTTGCCCATCACGTTCATCAGGCCGACGATGCAGCCGAGGATGCCGATGGTCGGCGCGTAGCCGCCCATGTTGTTCATGAACTTGGCCGCGACCTTGTCCTCGGTCTTCTTGGCCGAGATCTCGCCCTCCAGGATGGCGCGCAGGTCCTCGGGGTCGGTGCCGTCGATGCTCATCTGCAGGCCGCGCTTGAGGAACGGGTCCTCGATCTCCTTGACCTGCGCCTCCAGGGCGAGCAGACCCTCCTTGCGGGCCTTCTCGGCCAGGCTGACCAGGGTCTGGATCTGCTCGGTGGCCGGCGGCACCTTGGCCGGCATGACGGCCATCTTGAACCAGGTGGGGATCTTCTTCAGGTCGGTCATCGTCTGGCTGGCCAGCGCCGCGCCGAAGGTGGCGATGACGACCAGGATGATGGCCGGCAGGAAGATCAGCGTCGTCGGGTCGGCGCCCTCCAGGATCATGAAGACGACCAGGGCGACCAGGGAGATGACGAACCCGATCAGGGTGGCGGGATCCATGGGTCAGCGCTCGTCTCGGCTCGGGAAGGGCACGACCGAGGAGTCGTCGGGGCCCTGCAGGTGGTCGGGGGTGGGGAGCGGTCGGTGCTCGCCGCGGTCCATCCGGAAGGCCGTGGCCTGGATGCTGGCGCGCCAGTCGCGGATCTCGTCGACGACCTGGTCCACCGTCTCGACGACGACGTACTTGGTGTCGTCGGCGAGGGTGACCACCGTGTCCGGGTGGCCCTCCACGCGCTGCACCAGCTCGGCGTTGAGCACGAAGTGCTTGCCGTTCAGGCGGGTCAGACGGATCACGGTGGAGCTCCCGGGGTCGGCGGTGAGGGTGCTCACCGGTGCGCGCGGAGCGCGGCACAGGTGTCTTCGGCGTCCCGGCGGGACTGCTTGAGTCGAGAGGGCCCGGTCATCCCGACGGGTGACCGGGCCCCTCGGCCCCCTCCAGGGGCCCGCCACGAGCGTGCGAGTGGTGCGGGAGGAGGGGGTCCCTCATCAGCGCTTCAGCTGGACCAGGTCCTGGAGGATCTCGTCGGAGGTGGTGATCACCCGGCTGTTCGCCTGGAAGCCGCGCTGGGCGACGATCAGGCCGGTGAACTCCTCGGCCAGGTCCACGTTGGACATCTCCAGCGCGCCGGCCGAGAGCTGGCCCCGGCCGCCGGTGCCGGCCTGGCCGACCACCGGGTTGCCGGAGTTGTCGCCGGCGCGGAACGAGCTGTTGCCGGCCTTCTCCAGGCCACCGGGGTTGGTGAACGTCGCCAGTGCCAGCTGGCCCAGCGGCTGCCGCAGGCCGTTGGAGTACAGGCCGACGATCGTGCCGTCGTTGCTGAGCGAGTAGCTCTCCAGGACACCCAGCGCCGAGCCGGTGTTCTCATTGGTCTTGCCCGCCGCGGTGCTGGCACCGCCGAACTGGGTGAGCCCGCTCAGGTCGATGGTGACCGCGCCGGTCCAGCTCGGGAACGCCGGGGTGAAGTCGGCGTCCGGGTCGAAGGTCACCGTCCCCCCGGAGGTGAGCTCGCCGGTGGTCGGCGCGGTGCCGGAGAAGGTGAGGCTGCGGGTCACCGTCCGGGCGCCCTCGCTGAAGGTGACGTCCCACGTGTTCGTGCCGGTGTTGGTCATGACCACCGACATCTCGTGCGCGTTGCCCAGGTCGTCGTACATCCGGATCTGGGAGGTCACCTCTGCGCCGACGGCGGCACCGGCGGAGAGGTTGCCCTGGATCGCCGCGCCGGTGGTGGCGACCGGGGGCAGCACCTGGCCCTGCGGGATACGCAGCGGAACCAGCGGGCCCTGCGGGTCGATGGTGCCGTTGTCCGCCATCCAGCCCTGGAGCACCAGGCCGTCGGGGGTGACCAGGTTGCCGACGCCGTCGGTGTCGAAGGAGCCGGCCCGGGTGTAGAGGTTCTCGTTGCCGGACTGGGTGATGAAGAAGCCGTCGCCGGTGATCATGAAGTCGCTGGACCGGCCGGTGCTCTGCGCCGAGCCCTGCGTCCAGTTGGTGGTGATCCCGGCGACCTTGACGCCCAGGCCGACCGCGGCCGGGTTCGAGCCGGCGGTCTGGCCCTGCGGGGCCGAGCCGTTGCGGAGGACCTGGGACAGGGTGTCCTCGAAGACGGTCTGGCTGCCCTTGAAGCCGACGGTGTTGACGTTGGCGATGTTGTTGCCGGCGACGTCCAGCTTGGTCTGGTGCGCCTTGAGGCCGGAGATGGCCGAGAACATGGAACGCAGCATCGGGAGAGCTCCTGAGGTCGGGGGTGGTCAGGCGGTCGGCTGGGTGGCGGGGGTCGGCAGGGTGACGGCGGTGACCCGGCCCAGGGGCACGGTGACGCCGTCGACGACCGCCTGCGGTTCGGTCTCCGCGCCGGTGCCGGCGATCCGGACGGCGCTCACCGTCCCGGTCTTCGTCTCGCCGGTGGTGTCGGTGTAGGTCACCTGGTGGCCGACCAGCGCACCTGCGCTGAGCGACCGCTGCAGCCCGACCAGGGCCTTGTTCTGCGAGGCGATCTCCTCGAGCTTCTCCACCTGGGTGAAGGTCGCCGTCTGGGCCATGAACTCGCTGCTGCTGGTCGGGTTGCTGGGGTCCTGGTAGCGCATCTGCGCGACCAGGAGCTTGAGGAAGACGTCCTTCCCCATCTGGTCGCCACGGTTGACCGAGGGGCTGGCGTCCGTCGTGACGACGCCGGCGGAACCAGTGGGTCCGGTGACCGGGCTGCTCATCGTTCCTCCGTCTCAGGCGAGGACGTCCACGCCGGACGACGCGGACTGCTCGGTGGCGAGGGCGGGGCTGCCCTCACCGCGGTGCTCGGGGTCGCGCGCGGTCCGGGTGCCGGGCCCCTGCTCTCCGGGCTGGCCCTGCTGCCCGGAGGCGGAGCCCTGCCCCTGCTGGCCGGCGCGGGCGTCGAGCAGCTGCTGCTGCGCCGAGCGCAGCGTGCTGCCCAGGTCGGCGGTGGTGTCGTCGACGGCGAGGCGGCCCAGGGTCAGGCCCGCGCCCTCCAGCTCCCGGCGCAGCTCCGGCAGCGCATCGGTGAGGGCGTGTCGTCCGGCGTCCGAACCGCCTTGCAGGGTCAGGTCCAGGCTGCCGTCGGTCACCGTGACCTGGATGGAGACCGGCCCCAGCTCCTCGGGGGTGATGACCAGGGTCATCGTCGAGCTCCCGTCGGGCGCGTTGCTGAGCACCGCGAGCTGGCGGCCCAGCTGCTGGGCGACCGGCGGCTCCGCAGCCGGCGGCGTGGGTCCGGCGGCACCGAGCGGGTCGGTGCGGACCGCCGTCGGCGAGGCGGTCGCTCCGCCGACGAGACCGACCGCGTCCGGCTCGGTTGTGCCGCTGCCGCTGCCGCTGCCGCTGCCGCTGCCGTGGCCCGGACCTGCGTCGGGGCCGGTTCCGGTGTCAGCGGTGTCGCCTGCGGTCGCGGGGAGGACGACGACGGGCAGGTCGGCCGGGAGGCCGGCGGCGTCGGCCCCGGTGGTCCCGGCCGGGGCGGTGGCCGGCTGCGTGCCGGCCAGCCCGAGGGCGGACAGCAGCGCGGCCGGCGTGCCGGGCGCGGGTGCGGCCGGCTCCGCGCCGGCTGCCGCCGGGTCGGTGACGGTGGGCAGCGGGAGCACCGGGGCGCTGACGCCGGGCTGCTGGACCCCGAGCGGCTGCCCGCCGGTCGCCGTGGCGCCGGTGACCGCGCCGATGAGCGCGGCGGCGGCGGCCGCCTCCGGCTGGGTGCCGGGCGTGGTGCCCAGCGACGCCCCGGCGGCGAGCAGCGCCCACAACCCCGGGGGCACGTCGACCGGGACGGCGACCGGCGTCGCCGGGGTCTCGCCGTCGGTCCCCTCGCCGGAGGCGCCGCCCGATGCCCCACCCGCCCCGTTCCCGGGGCGGCGGGAGGGGGTGCCGGCGCCGTGCAGGACGTCGTCCAGCGCGCTGGCGAAGCCGGCCGCGTTCTCTGCGGACCCGGTGGCCGGACCGCCGGTGGAGCTGCCGGCGCGGCCGGTGGCCGGCGTCATCGGCAGGGCGGACATGGGGGCTGTCATCGGTAGGCCTCCGCGGCGCTGGTCACCTTCTGGACGTAGGACCGGGTCTCGGCGTAGGGCGGGACGCCGCCGGCACGCTGCACGGCGCCGGGCCCGGCGTTGTAGGCCGCCAGCGCGAGCTCGGTGGAGCCGAACTGCTTCGTGAGGCTCGCCAGGTAGCGCGCGGCGCCGTCGATGGCGGAGGCCGGGTCGCTCGGGTCGACGCCCAGGCCGCGCGCGGTGGCCGGCATGAACTGCATGAGCCCCTCCGCGCCGGCGGGGGAGACCGCGGAGGTGTTGAAGCCCGACTCGGTCTTCGCCATCGCGGCGAGCACCGCCGGGTCGACGCCGTACCGGCTGCCGGCGGCGCGGAACAGGTCGGCGTACGGGACGCCGCCGAGACCGCTGCCGCCGGTCGTCGCGGAGGCGGTGGAGGCGGCGCCGTCGGGGAGCACACGGCGGATCACCGTGGGGTTGCCGACGTCCTGCACCTTGACGACGTCGCCCTCCTGCGGGGCGGCGATCATCTTGCCGCCGCCGATGTAGAGCCCGACGTGGTCGATGCCCGGCCGGCTGCCGGAGTTGTCGAAGAACACCAGGTCACCGGGCTGGGCCTCGGCGAGCGAGGCGACCGGGCGGCCGGCGGTGGCCTGCTGGGAGGAGGTGCGGGGGATGCTGATGCCCAGGTCGGCGTACACCCGCTGGGTGAACCCGGAGCAGTCCAGGCCGCTCTGCGGGTCGGTGCCGCCCCAGCGGTACGGGACCCCGAGGTACTTCTGCGCCGCGCCCACGACCTCGGCGCCGGTGCCGGTGGCGGCGAAGCCGGTGAGACCGGTCGACGCCGTCGATGCGGTGCCGGTCAGGCCGGCCGCCGACGCGGCGCTGGACCAGGCGGCCTCCGAGCTCGGTGCCGTGCGCAGGAAGCGGGCCTGGATCTCGCCGATCCGGCTGTGCACCGCGGTCAGTCCCTCCACGTGCCCTCCTCCTCCCTCGTCCTCGTCGTGTGGCGGCCGGTCACCAGGTCGTCGACCGCGCGCTCCTCGGCCGCCTCGGCGGCGGTGCGCGCGGCCGCCAGGTGGCGCTCGCGCAACTTCTCCAGGCCCTTGGTGCGCTGGGCCGCCGCCGTCCAGCGGGCCCGGACCAGCTCGGCCTGTTCCGCGTGGGCGACGGCGAGAGCCCGTGCAGCAGACACATCGGCAGCCGCGGCCGACGATGCGACCATCGCGGCGACGAAGGCGGCGCCGGGGACGGCCGCGGGCAGCCGGCGGGCCGACAGCGCCGCGGCGTCGTCCTCGACCCGCCGGGCGGCCTCGGCGGCCTCGCGGGCGGCGGCGGCCGCGGCCAGCGCCGCTGTCCGCTCCTCGGTGCGGCGCAGGCGCAGCACCGGCTCCAGCCGGAAGGCGGGCTGCCTCACGCGGCGGAGACCAGGCCGTGCAGCCGGGCCCACGCCTCGGGCGGCGGGGTGGAGTCCGAGGTCGCCTGGCGCAGGAAGGCGTCGATGTCCGGCAGCAGGCGCCGGGCACGGTCGACCAGCGGGTCGGTGCCGGCTTGGTACGCGCCGATCTCGATGAGCTCCCGGACGTCGCGCAGCGCCCCGAGCATCCGGCGCAGCTCCCGCGCGTCGGTCATCTGCGGCGGCGGGACGACCGCGGTGGCCACCCGCGAGATCGACTCGAGCACGTCGATCGCCGGGAAGTGGCCGGCGGTGGCCAGCCGCCGGCTGAGCACGACGTGGCCGTCGAGGATGGAGCGGGCGGTGTCGGCGATCGGCTCGTTGTGGTCGTCGCCGTCGACCAGCACGGTGTACAGCCCGGTGATCGAGCCGGTGGTGCTGGTGCCGGCCTTCTCCAGCAGCTTGGGCAGCATCGCGAAGACGCTCGGCGGGTACCCACGGGTGGCCGGGGGCTCGCCGGCGGACAGCCCGACCTCGCGCTGGGCCATCGCGGTGCGGGTGATCGAGTCCATCATCAGCAGCACGTCGCGGCCCTGGTCGCGGAAGGCCTCGGCGATCCGGGTGGCGACGAAGGCCGCCTTCAGCCGCACCAGCGGCGGCTCGTCGGAGGTGGCGACCACGACGACGCTGTTCGCCAGGCCCTCGGGGCCGAGGTCCTCCTCGATGAACTCCCGGACCTCGCGGCCACGCTCGCCGATCAGCCCGATGACCCGGATGTCGGCGTCGGTGCCCCGGGTGATCTGCGACAGCAGGGTCGACTTGCCGACACCGGAGCCGGCGAAGATGCCCAACCGCTGACCGCGGCCGGCGGGCACCATGGTGTCCAGCGCCCGCACCCCGGTGGCCAGCGGCCGGCGCACCCGTTCCCGGGTGAGCGCGTTGGGCGTCTCGCTGGTCAGGTCGACCCAGGACACCAGCGAGCCGAGCGGGGGACCGCCGTCCATCGGCCGCCCCAGCCCGTCGAGCACCCGGCCCAGCAGCGCCTCGCCCACCGGCACCTGCAACGGCCGCCCGGTGGGGCGGACCCGGGCGCCGGCGCGCACGCCGGAGAGGTCACCCAGCGGCATGCAGGTCAGCCGTTCCCGCTGCACCGCCACCACCTCGGCCAGCAGTGGACGGCGGCCGGAGCTGACCTCCACCAGGTCCCCGACAGCGGCGGGAACGCCCTCGACGCCGAGGGTCAGCCCCATCGCGCCGGTCACCACGCCGGACAGCTCCGGGCGGGCCGCGACCCGGGCCCGCGCGACCAGCGTGGCGGCCGGGCCATCGGTGAGGACGCTCACGAGCGCAGCACCGACCGCACCCGCTCGAGGGCGGCGCCGAGCTGGGCGTCCACCCGCAGGGTGCCGGCCTCGGCCAGCGCGCCGGCCCGTTCCACGTCGGGGTCTCCGACGACCCGGACCGACGGGGGCAGGTCGGCCAGCGCGGCCGGGGGCACCTCGGTGAGGTCGTCGGGGTGCAGCCGGACGACGACGGGCACGTCGGCCGGGCAGAGGGTCAGCGCGCGGCGCAGGGCGTCCAGCCCGGCGGCGTCGGCGGTGGCCAGCTCACGGCCGAGGAGGTCGCCGACCAGCGTGACGACGGCATCCAGCACGTGGTCGCGCAGCTCGCCGACCACCGGCGCGGCCGTGGCGTCCAGCCGCTCCACCGCGGCGCCCATGGCCGCGGTGGCCGAGGCCAGCCGCCGCTCCCAGCGCGCCTGCACGTCGGCCAGCCGTTCCTCGGCCGCGCGCTCGGCGTCGGCGACCACCTGCTCGGCGGCGACGAGGCCCTCGGCGTGCCCGGCGGCCCAGCCCTCGCGGCGGGCCTCCTCGCGCAGCCGGGCGAGCTGCTCGGCGTAGACCTCGCCCAGGCGCGGGCCGGTGCGCGCAGCGGTCTGCTGGGCGACGGTGTCCACCGGGGTGTGGGCCGGCGCCCAGGGGCGGGCCTGCGCCGGGTCGGCGGTCAGCGGGAGCCTCGCACCGACGGGCGGGGCCGCGGGCGGGTCGGCCGGCTGGGACCGGCCGACGGCGGCGTCGACGGCCGCCGTCACCGCGGCCGTGGCGACCGGCGCGCCGGCAGCGGGCAGGGGGTCGACCGGCGCCGCCGGGGCGGGCACGACGGGGGGAGCGCCGGCCCGCTGGTCGCGGGTGCGTCGTCCCCACGGCGCACCGTCGCCGGTGCGCTGGTACGGGACGGCGTCGGCGGCCGACGAGCCGCGCAGCAGCAGCGACTCCCGCGCGCTGACGTCACGCGACGAAATCGTCCTCACCGCCCCGCGAGATGGTCAGCACGCCCTGCTCCTCCAGCGTGCGGATGACCGCGACCACCTTGGCCTGCGACTCCTCCACGGTGCGCTGGCGGACCGGGCCGAGCAGCTCCATCTCCTCGAGCAGGTTCTCCCCGGCGCGCTCGGAGAGGTTGCGGACCACCTTGTCCCGGACGTCCTGCTTCACGCCCTTGAGCGCGGTGGCCAGGTCGTTGGCCTCCACGTCGCGCAGCACCAGCTGCAGCGAGCGGTCGTCGATGGTGACGATGTCCTCGAAGACGAACATCTGCGAGCGGATCCGCTCGGCGAGCTCCGGGTCGCTGTTGTCCAGCCACTCCAGGATGGAGCGCTCGGTCGGGCGGGGGGAGCGGTTGATGATCTCGACCAGGGTGTCCACGCCGCCGACGGTGGCCATGTCCTGGTAGGCCAGCAGGGAGCCCATCCGGCGGCCGAGCTCCTCCTCGACCATCCGGACCATCTCCGGTGCGGTGCGGTCCATCAGCGCGATCCGGTAGGCGACGTCGGCCTGCTGGTCCGGCGGGAAGCCGGAGAGGACCTCCGCCGACTGCGGGGCGGGCAGGTGCGCGAGCACGAGAGCGATGACCTGGGGGTGCTCGTCCTTGAGGAAGGTGACCAGCTGCCGGACGTCGCTGTTGCGCAGCGAGGCGAAGGGCAGCTCGGTGTAGACGACGTTGAGCCGGGAGAGGATGCCGTCGGCCTTCTCCTCGCCGAGGCCGGCGGCGAGCACCTCACGGGCGAAGTCGACGCCGCCGGTGCCGACGAACCGGCGCGCCATCATCAGGCCGTGGAACTCGCTCAGCACGTCGTCGACGTCGGAGCCGTCCACCTTGTCCAGGCGCATCAGCTCGCCGGTGATCTTCTCGACCTCCGAGGGGCGCAGCTGGGCGAGGATCGTGCCGGCCTCCTCCTTGGTCAGCTGGGCGAGGAAGAGGGCCGCCTTGCGGATCCCGGGCAGGTCCGTGCGGGCGACGGCCGCCTTGGTCCGGACGGCCGGCGCCATGCCGGCCATCTGCTCCACGCTCGCGATGCTCACTGTCGGATCTCCCCGGTGCTCTCGAAGCGCCTCCTGGCGCCCGCTCCCGTCATCGGCAGTCCCGGGGGGGGGGGGGGGGGGGGGGGGGGGGGGGGGGGGGGGGGGGGGGGGGGGGGGGGGCGGGGGGGGGCGGGGGGGGGGGGGCGGGCGGGGGGGGGGGGTTGCACTACCACATCTATACCCCCC
>NZ_JBJHAG010000029.1:0-51352 GCF_054050925.1 Modestobacter sp. SYSU DS0657
GTCGGGGTCAACAAAAAAACAACACGCACCCCCCGCCCCCCGGGCGGGGGGGGCGCGGGGGGGGGGGGGGCCCGCGGGGCGGGGGGCGCCGCGGGGGGGGGGGGGGGGGGGGCCCCCCCCCCCCCCCGCTGCTGGGTGTCAGCCATTCTGTGCCTGCTCCAGCGCCTCCTCCGGCGAGGCGCCGCCGGTGAGCGCGGTCTGGACCGCGGTGTAGATCGCGGTGGCGGCCGTCGGCCACTCGTCCCCGAGCTTCGCGGTGCGCGAGCGCAGGTCCGGGACGACGTCGACGAAGGCCTGCATGCGCGGGTCCTCGGCCACGACCTGCTCGCCCAGCTCGGCCTTCGTCGGCACCGAGCTGTTGGTCAGGGCGTTGTCGACCATGTTCTCGTCGGAGTTGACGCACTCGATCACCGCGGCGGCCTTGGCCTTGCGGGCGTCGTCGCCGGTCTCGGGGACCGTCCACGTGGCGCCGCCCAGCGGGGCGACGACGGTGCCGCCGGCCTCGGGGGCCGGCAGCGGCGCGACCTGGTAGTTCAGGTCGGGGTTCTCCGCGAGCACCGGGAACTGCCACGGGCCGTTGATCATCATGGCGGCGTTGCCGGCGATGAACTGGTCGTTGACGTCCTCCTGGCCCCAGTTCAGCACCGACTCGGACGCCGACCCGCTGGAGACCAGGTCGACCCAGAGATGCAGGGCCTCGGCCGTCTCGGGGGTGGCGATGTCGGTCTCGTCGCCGCCGTTGGACCACATGAACGGCAGGAACTGCCAGGTGCCCTCGTAGGTCGGCGGGGCGGAGAAGGCGACGCCGTACCGGCTGCCCTCCGTCAGGGCCGCGGCCGCCGTCTCCAGCTCCGCCCACGTGGTCGGCGGCTCGATGCCGGCCTCGTCGAGGACGTCCTCGTTGTAGAACAGCGCCAGGCTCTGCGTGGTGGGCTGCAGGCCGTAGAGCTCGCCGTCGAAGGTGTTCGCGTCGACGACGCCCTGGCTGATGCCCTCGGCGGTGACCCCCAGCTCGCCCAGCGGCGCCAGCGCCCCGGCCGCGGCGAGCTGCCCGACGTCGGGGTTGTCGATGCTCAGGACGTCCGGCAGCGTCTGGGACGATGCCTGCTGCAGGGTCCGGGCGATGATGTCGCCACCGGGCACCGAGTTGCGCTCGATGGTCACGCCGTTCTCCTGCCCGCAGGCGTCCAGGAGCTCGCCGTAGTAGCTCGCACCCGGTTCGGTGACGAAGGTGTCCTGCACGGTCAGGCTGGTCACCTCACCGCCCGAGCTGCCGGCGTCCCCGGAGCCGCCCCCTCCGCAGGCCGCGAGGGCCAGCGGTGCCGTCAGTGCCACTACCGCCGCGCCGACGGTGCGGTTCTTCGCTCCACGTTGAGCCATTGCCGGTCCTTCCGGGAGTGCCGGCAGCGTCGCCGGTCACGCGGGCTGTGGCGACGGCGTCGTCACAGGTGGTGCGGAACGGCATCGATGCGTATCGACGCCGGTCGTGCTCAGGCCCGGACGGGCCTGTGTCGGGCAGCCGGGGAGCCACCGGAGGTCAGGGTGCGGCGAGCGTGGTCTCCCGCCGGGTCAGCCGCGGGGTCACGAGCTCGACCCCGCTGGTGGGACCCTCCCGGTCGCGTGCCAGCGACCGGAACAGCGTCTTCATGGCGCGGGCGGAGACGGTGCGCGGCTCGGTGGACACGTTGGTCACCGGGGGCATGGTGGCCTCGGCGACCGCGTCGGTGCACAGACCGACGACGGTGACGTCCCGACCCGGCACGACACCGCGCTCGGCCAGGGCCTGGAGCACCCACGGCACCGACGAGGACGCCGGCACCAGCAGTGCCGGGCGCGGCCCGCCGATGCGTAGCGCCTCGGCCACGGCGGCCCGGGCGCCCTCGCGGGAGACCTCCACCGGGCTCACCGCGAGGTGCTCGATCCCGGCGGCGGCTGCCGCCTCGACCGCTGCCCGCTCGAAGCGCCCGACGTAGTTGGCGCCCCGGGCGACCTCGTCGGCGGACCAGCCCAGGACGACGACCCGGTCGTGACCGGCCGCCACGACCTCGGCCACCGACAGCCGGGCGGCCTCCGGGTAGTCCAGGTCGACGCAGGGCAGGCCCTGGGGGTCGTCGGGGATGCCGATGAGGATGACCGGGACCCGGGTGGCCGCGGCCACGGGCACCCGGTCGTCGGCGGCGGCGATGTTCATCAGCACGATGGCGTCGCACAGCGACCGCCCGGCCAGCCGGGTCAGCGCCGAGGTGCCCTCGTCGGCGGTGACCAGCAGGACGTCGTGGTCGTTCTCCCGCGCGCAGCTGGCGATGGTCTCGATGAAGGGGAGCAGCGCGGTCGTGTCGCCGGCCGGCCCGAACGGGATTACCAGGCCGACGACCTGGGTGCGCTGGCTGGCCAGGGCGCGGGCGCCGGCGTTGGGCTGGTAAGTCAGCTGGTCGATCGCCGCCTGGACCCGCTTGCGCGTGTCGGCCGAGATGGGCCGGCGACCGCTCATGACGTAGGAGACGGTGCTCTGCGAGACGCCCGCGAGACGGGCGACGTCCCGGCTGGTGAACGCTGCCACCTCACCACCTCCGATCGTCATCGATACGGATCGACTGCTGGTGCCGGACGTTAGCAACGTCACGCTCGCCGGCGCAAGGGTGGCCGACGAGCCCACCCGGCGGACCGGGGAAGTCGAGCCCGGGGGCGGGTTGCCGCCGTATCGGGCGGTGCCCTAGCGTCCCTCCGCAGCAGCCGTCGAAGCGTATCGACGGCACCACTCGACGACGAGGCGGCGTGCGCGCATGAAGTTCACCGACGGCTACTGGCAGGACCGTGCGGGCTTCTCCGTGCTCCGTCCCCGTGACGTCCGCTCGATCACCGCCGCGGACGGCCGGATGACCGTGCTCGCCCCGACGGCGGTGATCCGCGAGCGAGGCAACACGCTCAACCAGCCCACCGTCACGGTCACCTACAGCTCCCCGGCGCCCGACGTCATCCGGGTGCGGATCGAGCACTGGGCCGGTGGCGTCCCGCGGCTTCCGGAGTTCGCGGTGGCCGAGGACCCGTCCCGGCACGTGACGGTCGAGGTCGACGACGAGGCGGGGGTGCTGACGTCCGGCGGCCTGTCGGTGCGGGTGCCGCGGGGGCCGGGTTGGCTGGCGGAGTTCGTCGCCGACGGCCGGGTGCTCACCTCCAGCGGGTCCAAGTCCATCGGAATCGTGACCACCGGATCGGGCGAGCACCACGTGCACGAGCAGCTCACGCTGGCGGTCGATGAGCACGTGTACGGGTTGGGGGAGCGGTTCACCCCGTTCGTGCGCAACGGCCAGGTGGTCGACGTCTGGAACGCCGACGGCGGCACGTCCAGCGAGCAGGCCTACAAGAACGTGCCCTTCTACCTCTCCGACCGTGGCTACGGGGTCTTCGTCGCCCACCCCGAGCACGTCTCGTTCGAGGTCGCCTCCGAGGTGGTCTCCCGCACGCAGTTCAGCGTGCCGGGGCAGGTGCTCGAGTACCACGTCGTCAACGGCCCGACGCCCAAGGACGTGCTCCGGCGGTACACCGCGCTCACCGGCCGCCCGCCGCAGGTGCCGGCCTGGTCGTTCGGGCTGTGGCTGTCCACGTCCTTCACCACCGACTACGACGAGGCCACCGTGACCTCGTTCATCGAGGGCATGGCGGAGCGGGACGTCCCGCTGAGCGTCTTCCACTTCGACTGCTTCTGGATGCGCGAGTTCCGCTGGTGCGACTTCGAGTGGGACCCGGAGGTCTTCCCCGAGCCCGAGGCGATGCTGGCCCGGCTCAAGGCGCGCGGCCTGCGGGTCTGCCTGTGGATCAACCCCTACATCGCCCAGGCCTCCCCGCTGTTCGCCGAGGCGGCCGAGCAGGGCTTCCTGGTGCGGCGTGCCGACGGCAGCGTGTGGCAGTGGGACATGTGGCAGGCCGGCATGGGGCTGGTCGACTTCACCAACCCCGGCGCCGTCGCCTGGTACCAGGGCAAGCTCCGTGCTCTGCTGGACATGGGCGTGGACGCCTTCAAGACCGACTTCGGCGAGCGCGTCCCCACCGACGTCGTCTGGCACGACGGCTCGGACCCGCAGCGGATGCACAACTACTACGCGCAGGCCTACAACGCCGCCGTCTTCGAGCTGCTGCGCGAGGAGCGGGGCGAGGGTGAGGCGGTCGTCTTCGCGCGCGCGGCGACCGCCGGCGGGCAGCAGTTCCCGGTGCACTGGGGCGGCGACTGCTTCTCGACTTTCGAGGCCATGGCCGAGACCCTGCGCGGTGGGCTGAGCCTCGGGCTCTCCGGCTTCGGGTACTGGAGCCATGACATCGGCGGCTTCGAGGGCACTCCCGACCCCGAGGTCTTCAAGCGCTGGGTCGCCTTCGGCCTGCTGTCCTCGCACAGCCGCCTGCACGGGTCGAGCTCCTACCGGGTTCCGTGGGCCTTCGACGAGGAGGCGGTCGACGTGCTGCGTTCCTTCACCCGGCTGAAGATGTCGCTGATGCCCTACCTGGGCGCGACGGCCCGGCAGGCGAGCGAGGACGGGTTGCCGATGGCCCGCGCCATGCTCCTGGAGCACCCCGAAGACCCGACGGCGGCCTTCCTCGACCGGCAGTACCACCTGGGCGAGTCGCTGCTGGTGGCGCCGGTGTTCGCCGCCGACGGCCGGGTCCGGTTCTACGTGCCGGAGGGGGAGTGGACGTCGCTGCTGTCCGGGGCAGTGCTCACCGGCCCCCGCTGGGTCACCGAGCAGCACGACGCGCTGAGCCTGCCGCTGCTGGTGCGCCCGGACACCGTGCTCCCGGTCGGCGCCCGCAGCGACCGGCCGGACTACGACTGGGCCGACGGGGTCGTGCTGCGCCTGTACCGCCTGCGCGACGGGCACCGCTCGCAGGTCGTCGTCCCCGGGGACGGCGTCGGCGGCGCGGACGCCGTCTTCACGGTCGAGCGCACCGGCGACGTCGTGACCGTCACCGCGGCGCACGCGCCGGGGGCGTGGGGCGTGCAGGTCGCCGGGGACGAGTCCACGGCCGTGCTGGCCACGGGGGCGACGTCGGTGCGGCTGCACCTCTGACGGCGCCGGGCGCCAGCCGGAGCCTGCACCGCGGGGTCGAGCCGTCCACCACCGCCGGAAGCCGGCGAGCCGGAAGAGGCCGGCCCACGCGGTCGACCCCGGCGTGCTCAGATCGGCATGTCCCGAGGGTGCGCCTGTGCGCTTGGTCGCACGAGGCGGGTCCGGGGTGCAGGACGGACCTACCATAGGATCATGTTCTTCTCCCGCGCCAAGACCCAGCCGGTCACCGCGGAGGACGCCCTGACCGGCCGTTCCGAGCCGCTCCCCGGCATCCCCGAGGTGCACGCGGTCAACGGCAACCGCATCCAGCCGCCCTTCCCCGAGGGCATGCAGACCGCCGTCTTCGGTGCGGGCTGCTTCTGGGGTGTCGAGAAGGTGTTCTGGGAGACCCCCGGCGTCTACTCCACCGCCGCGGGCTACGCCGGCGGGTACACCCCGAACCCGACCTACGACGAGGTCTGCTCCGCGCGCACCGGGCACACCGAGGTCGTCCTGGTCGTCTTCGACCCGGCGGTCATCTCCTACGACCGCCTGCTGAAGGAGTTCTGGGAGGAGCACGACCCCACCCAGGGCATGCGGCAGGGCAACGACATCGGCACCCAGTACCGCTCGGCGATCTACACCCAGGGCCCGGAGCAGGAGGCGGCCGCCAAGGTCAGCCGCGACGTCTTCCAGGAGCGGCTCACCGCCGCCGGCTACGGCGAGATCACCACCGAGATCGCGCCGCTGGGCGAGTTCTTCTACGCCGAGGCCTACCACCAGCAGTACCTGTACAAGGTGCCGAACGGCTACTGCCCGGTGAACTCCACCGGCGTGAGCTGCCCGGTGGGCCTGCCCGGCGTCTGAGGGAGGCCCCCCGTCCCCCTCACGCCTCGCACGCTCGGGGCGAGCCTCTGGACGGGGCCGAGAGGGCGGGCTCCCGCCCGCGGGAGCCCGCCCTCTTCAGTAGGTGAACCGGCCGACCGTCCCGCGCAGGCCGGTCGCCATCCGGGACAGCTCGGCCACCGCCGTCGTCGTCTGGGTCAGCGCCTGCGTGGTCGAGTCCGCCGCCTGGGAGACGCCGACGATGTTCGCGGCGATCTCCCCGGCCCCGCCGGCTGCCTCGGTGACCGACCGGGCCATCTCGTTGGTGGTGGCGGTCTGCTCCTCCACCGCGCTGGCGATCACCGTCTGGTGGTCGCTGATCTGACCCACCACGCTGCCGATCTCGCCGATGGCGTCGACAGCGCCGGATGCGTCGGTCTGGATCGCCTCGATCCGCCGGGCGACCTCCTCGGTCGCCGTCGCGGTCTGCTGGGCGAGCTCCTTCACCTCGTTGGCCACCACGGCGAAGCCCTTGCCGGACTCCCCGGCGCGGGCGGCCTCGATGGTGGCGTTCAGCGCCAGCAGGTTCGTCTGCTCCGCGATGGCGGTGATGATCTTCACGACGTTCCCGACCTCCCGGCTGGACTCGCCCAGCGCGAGCACCGCCGCGTTGGCGGCCTCGGCCCGGCGGACGGCGTCGGTGGCCACCCGCGCCGCGTCGGTCGCGCTGGTGGCGATCTCGCGGATGGAGGTGCCCATCTCCTCGGCCCCCGCGGCGACGGTGCTGACGTGCCGGGAGACCGAGTCGGCGGTGGTGGTCACCACCTGCGACTGGGTGCTCGCCTCCTCCGCGGCGGCGGCGATCTGCGTGGTCGACGCCGACAGCTCCTCCGCGGCGGCGGCCACCGCGTCGGCGGAGCCGACCACCTCGCCCATGGCCGCACGCATCGACCCGGTCGCCTGGTCGAGCGCAGCGCTCATCCGGCCCAGCTCGTCCTTGCTGGTCAGGCCGGTGGTGCGGGTCAGGTCGCCCTGGGCCAGCCCCTCGGCCACGTACTGCACCGACCGGATGCCGCGGGTGATCACCGAGGCCACCAGCAGGCCGATGGCCACGGCCACCGCCAGCCCGACCCCCAGCACGACCAGGGCGATGGTGCGGTGGTGCTCGTAGGACGCCCGGGCGTTGGCCGCCGCGGACGCCGCCTCCCGGGTGTCGATGGCGCGCAGCTCGGCCAGGTCCTCGATCACCTCGGTCAGCAGCGGCTCGACCTGCTCGGCGCCCGGGGGCACCGCGGTGGTCACGCCCGCCGCGGCGGCGGGCATCAGGACGGTGCTGGTCAGGGTGTCGATCTGCGCGAGGTCGTCGGTCGCCTCGACCACCAGGTCGTGCTTCAGCCCGGTCCGGTGGTTCGCGGCGTAGGCGCTCACCTGCCGCTGGTAGTCGGCGACCAGCGTGTGGACCTCCGACAGCGGCGGGGCGTGCGTGTCCACGGCGGTCGCGGCGCCGATCGCCAGCCGGATCTGCTCGACGTCGTCGATCATCAGGCCGATCTCCTCGATGCTGAGGACGTTGTCGACGTAGATCGCCTCGCTCGTCGCCGCTGAGTCGGCGAGCGCGGTCAGGCCGAGGCCGCCGATCACGGCGGCCACGACGCCGGCGGCGGCCGTGGAGGCGAGGACCTTGATCCGCACGGGGCGGTCGGCGAACCACTGGGCACCGAGCAGGGGCATGAGGATCTCCGGGGGTGCGGTCGCCGCCCGTGGGTCCACGCGCGGCAGAACGCACATCGGCACCTCCGGCCCCTTTCCGGAACGAGATCACCCGATCGGACGTACGGGGCGGTGCCGGCGGCACCGGGCGGGCCCGGCAGAGTGGGCGGCATGGACCCGGCCGAACTCTTCGCCCAGCTGCGCCGGGACCCCGACGTGGACGCCCCCGACCTGGTCGCCGTCGACGCCACCGACCGGCTGCTGCTCGACGAGGCCGCGGCCGATCTCCGCCGGCAGCCCGAGGGCGTCGCGATCATCGACGACGCGTACGGCGCGCTGACCCTCGGCGCCGTCGCCCTCCACGAGGTGCGCGGCCCGCGGGTGCACCAGGACGCGCTGATCGGCGAGCTCGCCCTGGCGCGCAACGCCGAGCGGGTCGGGCTGACCGGCTCCTACGCGGCGCTGCCGTTCGGCCCCGAGCTGGTGCGCGGCGCGCGGGTGGTGCTGGCCCGCGCGCCGAAGAGCCTGCACGCGCTGCGGGAGCTCGCCGAGGTGGTCGCGGCGGACGCCGACCCGGGCGTCACGCTCTACGTCGGCGCCCGGGTCAAGCACATGACGCACGCGATGAACGACGTCCTGGGCCTGGCCTTCACCGAGGTGTCCGCGACGCTGGCCCGGCAGAAGTCCCGGGTGCTGGTGGCCCGCGGGCCGAAGCCGGTCGAGCAGACCTTCCCGCGGTGCCGGGAGGACGACGAGCTGGCCCTCACCGTCTGCGCGCACGGCGCCGCCTTCGCCGGCGCCAAGGTCGACCGCGGCACCCGCGCCCTCGTGCGGGTGCTGCCCGACGCCGTCCCGGAGGCGCGGTCGGCGCTGGACCTGGGCTGCGGCACCGGCGTGCTGGCCGCGCAGCTGGCCCGGTCCCGGCCGGGGCTGACGGTGCTCGCGTCGGACCAGTCGGCCGCCGCCTGCGCGTCGGCCACGGCCACGGCGGCCGCCAACGAGCTCGCCGACCGCATCGACGTGCGCCGGGACGACGCCGCGGGGAGCCTGCCCGACGCGAGCGTGGACCTGGTGGTGTGCAACCCGCCGTTCCACCTGGGCACGACGGTCGCCGAGACCGCCGCCGAGCGGCTGTTCGCCGGCGCCGCCCGGGTGCTGCGACCCGGCGGGGAGCTGTGGTGCGTGTTCAACTCGCACCTGCCGTACCGCCCGGCCCTGCAGCGGCTCGTCGGCCCCACCCGTCAGGTCACCCGCGACCCGACGTTCACCGTCACGGCCAGCACCCGCCGCTAGTGCCCGGCCCCGCTCGGGCCTCGCTGCAGGGGCCCGCCGCGAGTCTGCGAGCGGTGGGGGGCAGCGGGGTCCTTCTGCACCGGCGGCAGGGTCGACCAGGGGAAGTCGATCCAGGCGTCGGTGCGCTTCCAGACGTAGTCGCAGGCCACCAGCGACCGGGGCTTCTCGTACACGACCGCCGTCCGGACGGCGGAGACGTGCCCGGCGCAGAACTCCTGGACCAGCTCGAGGGTCTTGCCGGTGTCGGCGACGTCGTCGGCGATCAGCACCCGGGCGCCGGTCAGGTCGACGACGTCGAGGGTCGGCGGGAGCACCACCGGGAGCTCGAGCCGCTGGTCGACGCCGGTGTAGAACTCCACGTTCATCACGAAGAGGTTCTTCACGTCCAGCGCGTAGCCCAGCGCGCCGCCGAGGAAGAGGCCGCCGCGGGCGATCGACAGGATGATGTCGGGCTCGAAGCCGTCGTCGGCGATCTGCTGGGCGAGCTCGCGCGCCGCCCGGCCGAAGTCCTCGTAGGTCAGCGTCTCGCGCTGGTCGCTCACCCGGCCATGCTCCCAGCCGGGTCGGGGTGCACCGCAAGCCGAGCCCGGGTCCGCTGTCGTGCCGGAACTGCGGCGAGTCGCTGACCCGCGGTCCTGCAGCACACGACCGGGTCGCGTGCCGTAGAGACGAAGATCACAGCTCGGCTTGATTTCCGGCCCGCGCCGGTCGAGACCGTCGGTGAGGCGGGTCCACCGGGCCGGCCGCAGCGAGCGCACGGGTGCGCCGGAGGACGGGAGCAGGACATGGGTGCACGCCTGCGTGCGGTGCGGGTCAGCACACGGCTGTGGGCGCTGGTCGTGGTGACGGTGGTCGGCATGGCCACCATCGCGGTGATCGGTGCGCTGCAGGTGCGGACGACGATCGAGGACGAGCAGCGCAACAAGGCGCAGGCCGCCGTGGAGTCGGTGCTCGGCGTGCTCGCCCACTTCGGGGAGCAGGAGGCCTCGGGTGCGATGACCACCGCCGCCGCCCAGCAGGCGGCCGTCGACACGGTCCGCGGGCTCCGCTACTCCGGCGAGGAGTACTTCTGGGTCCAGGACGGCACGCCGGCGATGGTCATGCACCCGATCAAGCCGGAGCTGGACGGCACCGACCTCTCCGCCTCCGAGGACCCCACCGGCAAGAAGCTCTTCGTCGAGATGGCCGACGTCGTCGAGCGGGACGGCAGCGGGTTCGTCGAGTACCTGTGGCCCAAGCCGGGCGAGGAGAACCCGCAGCCGAAGATCTCCTACGTGGCCGGCTACGAGCGCTGGGGCTGGATCGTCGGGTCGGGCATCTACGTCGCCGACCTCAACGGCGCCTTCCGCGGCGAGCTGCTGCACATGGCCATGTGGGCCGCTCCGGTCCTGCTGGCCATCGCGCTGCTGTCCCTGCTGATCTCGCGCAGCATCACCAGCCCGCTGCGCCGGATGACCGACGTGCTGGCCACCGGCGACCTGGCGCGGCGGCTCGACTGCGGTGACGGGCGCAACGAGCTCGACCAGCTCTCCGAGGCGCTCAACACCACCCTGGGCCGGGTCGCCGCGGTCGTCACCGAGGTGGGCAACGCCTCGACGCGCCTGGAGGAGTCCGCCCGCACGCTGTCGGAGACCGGCGAGGGCATCGCCGGCGCCGCCACCCGGTCGACCGGCCAGGCCGAGAGCGTCACCGTCGCCGCCAGGGAGGTCAGCACGGCGATCGACGCCGTCGCCGCCGGAGCCGAGGAGATGGGCGCCTCGATCCGCGAGATCGCGCACAACGCCGCCGAGGCCGCCCGGGTGGCCGGCGAGGCGGTGCAGGCGGCGGAGAGCGCCAACGGCACGGTGACCAAGCTCGGCGACAGCTCCAAGGAGATCGGCGACGTCGTCAAGGTCATCACCTCGATCGCGGAGCAGACGAACCTGCTGGCGCTCAACGCCACGATCGAGGCGGCCCGGGCCGGGGATGCGGGCAAGGGGTTCGCCGTGGTGGCGAACGAGGTGAAGGAGCTGGCGCAGGAGACGGCGCGGGCGACCGAGGACATCGCGCGGCGGGTGGAGGCCATCCAGGGCGACACCTCCGGCGCGGTGGACGCGATCGGCCGCATCGGCGAGGTCATCGCCGCGATCAACGACTACCAGACGACCATCGCCAGCGCGGTGGAGGAGCAGACCGCGACGACGAACGAGATGACCCGGGCGATCGGGGACGCCGCCCAGGGCGGCCGGTCCATCGCGGCCACCGTCGGCGACGTCGCGCGGGGCGCTCAGGAGACCTCGGCCGGCGTCGGCGGGATGCAGCTGGCCACGGAGGACCTGGTCCGGATGTCTCGGGAGCTGATGCGGTCGATCGACGGCTTCCGGAGCTGAGCCCCCGGCGGGACGGCCCCGGGCGACACGCCGGGTGGTGGCCGCACCGGCCGTGACCGGTTTCGCTCCAGCGCAGGTGAGGGCCGGGTCACCCGATCGTGGGGCTCCGGTCGCCGGGGGCGGTTGCCGAGAACTGGGGTGGGTGTTTGAGAATGCCACCAGTTCTGTGCCCGCAGTCCCTGCTCGTCCGGAGAGGTGTGATGACCACGATCGGCGGCCACCCCGTGCGCGCCCCGCAGCGTGCGCAGGTGGACCGCGGCGGTCCGGGCAGCGGTGCACCCAGGAGGGGCCGCTCCGGGCGGGTGGGGCACATGGCTGTGGTGCTGCGGCCGGAGGACGACCTGCTCGCCACTGCCCTGCCGTGGCTGGAGGCCGGGCTCGTCGCCGGTGACCTGGTCGTGCTGACCTGCCCGGACGAGACCGCCCAGCTGCTCGTCGACGAGCTGGGCGGCGCCGGTGCGGCCGTGGTCCGCGAGCCGCGGGTCTCCCTGCGCGGCGCGCGTGGGCCCGATGCGATCACCACCACCCGACGCCTGCTCGACCGCGCCGCGGGCGCCGGCTCCGGCCGGCTGCGCGTGTTCGGTCACCCCGAGTTCGGCTCCGCCCCGCGCGACTGGCGGGAGGCCCAGCGCTACGAGTCGGCGATCAACGAGCTGCTGGCCGGTACCCCGATGTCGGCGCTGTGCCCCTACGACGAGCGGGTGCTTCCGGCCGCGGCGGTCGACAGCGCCCGGGCCACCCACCCCTTCCTGCTGGTCGACGGCGTCCCGACCGCCAACCCCGACTACCGGCCGCCGGCCAGCTACCTGGCCGAGCTCCCGCTGCCCCGCGAGCCGATGGAGGCCGGGCCCCCGGTCTTCGCCGTCGACGGCGCCCCGACGCTGGCCGGGCTGCGGCACCAGCTGGCCGAGGTGCTGGCCCGGTACGTCCCCGACCGGAACCGCTGCGAGGACATGCACCTGGCGGTCAGCGAGATCGCCGCGAACGCCTTCCGGCACGGCACGCCGCCGGTGTCCGCCCGGGTGTGGGCCAATCCCGGCTGGGTGGTCTGCACCATCGCCGACCGCGGTACGGGCTACGCCGACCCGCTGGCCGGGTTCGTGCCCGCCCACGGCGACGACCTCTCCCAGGGCGGCATGGGGTTGTGGCTGGCCCGCAAGCTGTGGGAGCACGTCGACCTGATCGGCGGACCGCACGGGTTCACGGTGCGGCTGAGCGCGCCCACCCGCTGAACCCACCCTCCGTGGGGTGCGCGCCCGTGGTGAACCGGACGGGACGGTCTCTCAGACCTAAGGTGTCGGTGTGATCGTGGTGACCGCCGCCGGCGGACGGACCGGGACCGCGGTGGTCCGTGCTCTCCGCGAGCGGGGCGAGGCGGTGCGCGCCGTGGTGTCCCGCCCGGGGCCCCGCCCGGAGCTGACCGACCTGGGCGCCGAGGTGGTGAGGGCCGAGCTGACCCAGCCGCTGCCCTGGTCGAAGGTGTTCGCCGGCGCCGACGCCATGTACCTGATCTGGCCGAACTTCGATCCGGACGAGGCCGAGGGGGCGCCCGCGCTGTTCCGCGAGGCGCGCCGCGCGGGCCTGCCCCGGCTCGTCTACCACTCGGTTCTCCGCCCCCAGCTGCGAGTGATGCCCCACCACGCCGCCAAGGACCTCGCCGAGGAGGCACTGGACGCCAGCGGACTCGCCTCCTGGCGGGTGCTGCAGCCCTGCGCCTACGCCGACAACCTCGACGACGAGCTGCCGGAGGCGGTCGCCCGCGGCGAGCTGCGCAGCCTGTGGGGCGTGCGGACGGCGCAGTCGCTGGTCGACGTGCGCGACGTCGCCGAGGCCGCCGCCGTGCTGCTCACCGAGGACGGCCTCGACGGCGGCACCTTCGAGGCGGCGGGGCCCGAGCCGCTCACCGCCCCCCGGATCGCCGAACTGGTCAGCGCCCGGGTGGGCCGGGAGATCGTCGCCGAGGACGTCGTCCCCGGCGGGGAGGTGCCCACCGCCTACGCCGCCCGCTGCCGGCGCACCATGTTCGACCACTACCGGGCGCACGGGTTCACCGGCAGCCCGCGGGTGCTCACCGACCTGCTGGGTCGCCCGCCGCGCAGCTACGCCGAGCACCTCGCCGACCTCGACCTGCCGGTCGAGGTCCTCCCGGACGACGAGCCGGCGTGACCGCGCCGGAGCGAACCACGCCGGACGTCCGCGTGCCCGACGTGCCCGACGGCGACGCGATGGACGTGATCCTCGCCCAGTGGGCCCGCGAGCGGCCCGACCTGGACTGCTCGCCGATGGGCGTCATCGGCCGGGTGACCCAGCTGCAGCGGGAGGTGTTCCTCGCCCAGCGGGCCACGTTCGCCCGGCACGGCCTGGACGCGCCGTCCTTCGACGTGCTGGCCGCTCTGCGCCGGGCCGGGGCGCCCTACCAGCTCACCCCGACCGCGCTCATGCGCACCGCGCTGGTCACCTCCGGGGCGATCACCCAGCGGCTCGACCGGCTGGAGGAGAAGGGCCTGATCACCCGCGGGCGCAGCGAGGCCGACGGGCGGGCCGTCGTCGTCACGCTCACCGAGGCCGGCCGGACGGCGCTGGACGGCGCCCTGCCCGACCACCTGGAGACCGAGCGGGGCATGCTGGCCGGGCTGACGGCCGAGGAGATCGACCAGCTGGCCGGGCTGCTGCGCCGCTGGCTGGTCTCGCTGGGACGCGTACCGGGAGCGACGCCCGACGCCAGTTGACGAAGGCCCCCGTCCCCCTCACGCCTCGCACGCTCGGCGCGAGCCTCTGGACGGGCCGCTGGCTAGCGGTGGTCGGTGCCGGGCGGCATGCCCTCGTGGACCGTCGGCGGGGAACCCTCGCGGCGGTCGATGATCGTGAACCGGCGCCAGAGGCCGGACACCTGCAGCGGCCGGGCCACGGTGCCCGAGTCGACCACCAGGGGCATCTCGATGCCGCGGGGCTCGGCCAGCCGCTCCAGCTGGACCAGGATCGACATGCCGGCGGAGTTCATGAAGGTGACGTCGCAGAGCTCCAGCTCGACGCGGTTCAGCGACGGCGAGTTGAGCATCAGGTCGGTCATCGCGCGCACCAGCGGGCGGCGGCTCTCCTCGGTGAGCTCGCCGGCGACCCGGATCTGCGCCGTCGACTCGTCCGGCTGGGCGGTGGTCACCCGTACCCCCTCGCCGGTCAGCTCGGCGACGCGGGGGCTGTCAGGGCTCGGGGCGGCGGTGCCAGGAGCGGTCTCGTCCATGTCCCGGCTGTGCCCGGCCACCCGCCGCTTCATGCCCGTGACGCCTCGTATCGTCGAGGTGGAGCGGGAGCGGAGGGGGGGCGGAGTGACCGAGCGGAAGCCCGAGGGGATGTCCTTCGACACCTGGGTGGAGCGGCAGATCGACCGCGCGCGGGCCGACGGCGCCTTCGACGACCTCGGCCCGGCCGGCAAGCCGCTGCCCCGCCGCGACCGCGAGGAGACCGCCTACGACTGGGCGCTGGCCTGGGCCCGCCGGGAGGACGGCGACGCCGGGACGCTGGTCGCCGGGATGCTGCCGACCGGGTTCACGCTGCGCAAGGAGCGGGAGCAGCTGCCCGCCCTGGTGGCCCGCCAGACCTCGGAGGCGGCGGCCCGCGCCGTCGTGGAGGCGCACAACGCCCGGGTCGACCAGTACTACCGCCGCCCGGTCGAGGGCGTGTGGGTGCCGGTCGGGATGGCCGACGTCGAGGTCGAGCTGGCCCGCTGGCGCGCGACGCGACCGGAGCAGCCGGCCGTTCCCGAGCCCGAGCCGGTCACGACGGTCCGCCGGCGCTGGTGGCGGGTTCGGCGCAGCGCCGCCGGGTAGGGGCGGGGCCCCGACAGGAGGTCATGATGAGCCAGACACCGGACGACGTCCCGGGCACCGACCGGGACCAGGCGCGCGAGAACGTCCTCCACGAGACCCCGCTCGTGCCCGAGTCGGTGGCGGACACCGGCGACGACCCGCGCAGCACGGACGCCCCGGTCAACCGCGGCGACGCCGGCCAGGACGGCGAGAGCGCCAAGCCCCCGGTCGGGGACACGGACCCGGGCGCCTGAGCGACGGCGGACCTGACCGTCGTGCTCCGTCCACCGCGGGTGGGCAGAGCACGACGGTGCCCCGGCCTACAGCAGGTCGAACTCGTTGAAGGCCGCACCGCCGGAGAGCAGCGCGTAGCCGGGTCCACGGTCGAAGAACGGCTCGGTCTCCGGGCGGTCCGCCCGCATCGCGGCGCGCAGCTGCCCGGTGGCGGTCTCGTCGGCGGTGCCGTCCTCCCGGACGACCACCCCGTAATCGCGGTGGGCGCCCTCGATGCTGACCTTCCGCCACGCGATGTCGCGCAGCACCTCCTCGACCGGGCGGTCCAGCGGGTCGCCCCAGCCGCCACCGCCCGTCGTCCGCACCCGGACGACGGTGCCGGCCTTCAGCGGCTCGGCGTCGGCGAGCGCGTCGACCTCGTGCTCGTCGGGACCGCCCGGGTCGACGGTGATGGAGAACGGCCGCCCGGCCTTGCCGCCGTTGACGCCCCAGCAGGACAGGATCGAGCGGTCGGCGATGGACATGAAGTGCGCGTCGCGCAGCACCCGGATGTCCTTCTCGTAGCCGCAGCCACCGCGGTAGCGACCCGGGCCACCGGAGTCCTTCGCCAGGGCCAGCCGCTCGATCCGCAGCGGGAAGCGCGACTCGGTGAACTCGGTGGGCAGGTTCCGGGAGTCCGGGACGACGTGGATGGTGTCCTCGCCGTCGGCGTAGTACCGCCCGCCCGAGCCGCCGCCGAGCACCTCGCGCATCAGGTACGGCTCGCCGTTGGCGTCGGTGCCGTACACGCCGGTGTACCGGATCGTCTCCTGGTCGGCGGGCATCCGGCCGCCGGTGGCCTTGGCCAGCACCCCGGCGAGCACGCCGAGCAGCCGCAGGATGACGAACGTCCGGGCGTTGGTGGGCGCCGGGAAGATCGGGGTGAGCAGCGTGCCCTTCTCCGGGAAGCGCATCTCGATCAGCGGCACGACGCCCTCGTTGACGTCGAGCTCGGCCATCCGCTCCGGGCTCTCGGCGAGATTGCGCAGGATCGGGGCGAGCCACTTCTTCAGGAAGTTGCCGTCGGCGTAGTCGCCGCAGTGGTTGATCGGACCCTTGGCCTGCGGCCCGGTGCCGGTGAAGTCGATGACCAGCGGGACGTCCTTGCTGGAGTCCATGGTCAGCGTGATCCGCTGCCGGTGCAGCTGCGGCTCCTCGACGCCGTCGTGCTCGGCGTAGTCCTCCCAGACGTAGGAGCCGTCGGGGATCTGGGACAGGATCTCGCGGCGGTAGACCTCGGTGGAGCTGGACAGGATCGCCTCGAAGCAGGCCTCGACCGCGGCGACGCCGTACCGGTCGAAGAGCTCGCCCAGCCGGCGGGCGCCGACCAGGCAGGCGGAGCACTCGGCGTCGAGGTCGGCGGCGAGCGAGTCGGGCATCCGCGAGTTGCGTGTCATGATCGTCAGCGCCGCGTCGTTGCGGACGCCGCGGTCCCACAGCTTGATCGGGGGGACCATCAGGCCCTCCTCGAACACGCTGGTCGCCGCCGACGGCATCGAGCCCGGCACCGCGCCGCCGATGTCGTCGTGGTGGCCGAACGCCTGGATGAACGCGACCACCTCGGGGGTGCCGTCGGCCGCCGCCGCGAACACCGGCACCGTGACGCACAGGTCGGGCAGGTGGCCGATCCCGCCCTCGGAGAGGTAGACGTCGTTGTGGAAGAAGACGTCGCCGGGGTTCATCGTGTCGATCGGGTGGTCGCGGACCACCGGGTGCACCAGCGCCGAGTACGACCGGCCGGTGAGCTTGCGCAGCTGGCGGTCGTGGATGCCGGCCCGGAAGTCGTGTGCGTCGCGGATCATGGGCGAGCGGGAGGTGCGCCCGATGGAGGTCTCGACCTCCTTCTCGATCGCCGCCAGCGTGCCGGCGACGATCTCGACCAGCACCGGGTCGGCGGCGTCAGTGCCGCCAAAATGGCCATTTTGGCGGTTCATCGGGTGGTCTCCTTCGTGAGCAGCAGGTTCCCGAAGCGGTCGACGGTGGCGAGGAACCCGGGGTGCACCGGGACGGTGGAGCCGAACTCCTCGATCACCGCGGGCCCGGCCACGACGTCGCCGGGGGAGAGGTCCGGCCGCCAGTGCAGCGGCGCGTCGACCCACTCGTCGAAGAACACCCGCCGGGTGCCCCGGCGCGAGTCCCGGCCGGTCGGCGCCGGCTCGACGATCTCCGGACGGCGGATCGGGCCGACGCCACTGACCCGCAGGTTCACCCACTCCACGGCCTGGCGCGGGTCGTCGGCGAAGTCGTAGCCGTACAGCTGGCGGTGGGCGGCGTGGAAGGCGGTGGCCACCGCCTCGATCGCCGCCGCGTCGATCTCACCCTCACCGACCGGCACCCGCACCTCGAACGCCTGGCCGACGTAGCGCAGGTCGGCGGTGCGCTGCATGCGCTGCTCGCTGCGCGGGAAGCCCTCGCCGTCCAGGGCGACCCCGGCCTGGCCCTCGAGGTCGGCGAAGGCGGTGGCCAGCGTGGCGGGGGCGACGTCGGCGTGCCGGGCGACCATCGTCTGCACGTAGTCGTTGCGGACGTCGACGGTCAGCAGCCCGAAGGCGCTGACGTTGCCCGGGTTCGGCGGCACCAGGGTGCGCGGCAGGCCGAGGACGTCCATCAGCCGGCAGGCCAGCAGCGAGCCGGAGCCGCCGAAGGTGGTGAGGGTGAAGTCGCGGACGTCGAGGCCGCGGGCGACGGTGACCTGGCGCAGCGCGTTGGCCTGGTTCCACGCCGAGATCTCCAGGATCCCGGTGGCGGCGCGCTCGACCGACAGGCCCAGCTCCCTGCCGAGTCGCTCCAGCCCCGCGCGGGCGGCGTCGACCGACAGCGGGATCTCACCACCCAGCAGGTGCGGGGGGATGCGGCCGAGGACGACGTGGGCGTCGGTGACCGTCGGTTGCTCGCCGCCGTTGTCGTAGCAGATCGGCCCCGGGTCGGCGCCGGCCGACTTCGGCCCCACCTTGAGCGTGCCCTCCGGCGACAGCCAGGCGATCGAGCCGCCGCCGGCGCCGACGGTCACGACGTCGATCATCGGGATCTTGGACGGGTAGTCGCCCACCGAGCCCTCGGTGGTCAGCGTGGGCTCCCCGTCGATCACCACGGTGACGTCGGTGGAGGTGCCGCCGCCGTCGCAGGTGAGCACCCGGTCGAAGCCGGCGGTGCCGGCGATCAGCGCGGCACCCAGGGCACCGGCGGCGGGGCCGGAGAGCATCGTCGTGATCGGCTGGTGCACCACCTCGGACGCGCTGAGCACGCCGCCGTTGCTCTTCATCACGTAGAAGGGCACACCGGGGGCGATCTCGTCGAGCCGGCGGCGGATGTTGGTGACGTAGGCGCCGACCCGGGGCTTCACGGCGGCGTCGACCAGCGTGGTGACCGACCGCTCGTACTCGCGGTACTCCCGCAGCACCTGCGAGCTGATCGAGACGACGGCGTCGGGATGTTCCACGTGGAGCACCTCGAGCATCGCCTGCTCGTGCGCGTCGTTCGCGTAGGAGTGCAGGAAGCAGACGCCGATGGTGGTGATGCCGGCGTCCCGGAAGAAGCGCGCGGCGGCGACGGCGTCGTCCCGGTCGAAGGGCCGCACCTCGGCACCGGTGACGTCGAGCCGGCCGCGCACCGTGCGGACCAGGTCGGCCGGGACGATCCGCGGCGGCTTGACCCAGAAGTAGCTGTTGCCGTAGCCGTCGGGCACCGACTGCCGGGCGATCTCCAGCACCGACTCGTAGCCCTCGGTGGTGATGAACCCGATCCGGTCGAGCTTGCCCTCGAGCAGCTGGTTGGTGGCGACCGTCGTCCCGTGGCTCACCGCGGTGACCGCCGTGCCGTCCAGGCCCAGCTGGCCGAGCACCTTCTGCACGCCGGCGAGGAACCCCTCGGCCGGGTCGGCCGGGGTGGACGGCGTCTTGGTGGTGGCGACCTCACCGGTCGCCTCGTCGACGGCGACGACGTCGGTGAACGTGCCCCCGGTGTCGATCCCGATGCGTACCCGGCGCCCGCTCATGTCGAGAAACCTTAGCGGTGAGATACCGCCGCCGGAAGGCCCTCCCCGTGGACGTCGCGGCAGGCGCTGGACGGGCGTCGGCTGTCGTTCCGTCGGTGGGGCTGGCTAGCGTCGGTACATGGCTGACCGCCCGCGGATGACGTTGACCGCCACGGTGCTCGACACCCCGGACCCGCGCGGGCTGGCCCGGTTCTACGCCACCCTGCTCGACTGGCCGATCGACACCGACGACCCGGAGTGGGTGACGCTGCGCCCGGGTGGCCCGGCGCTCTCCTTCCAGCTGGAGCCCGACCACGTGCCGCCGGTCTGGCCCGCCGGTCCCGGCGACCCGCGGATGCAGGTGCACCTGGACATCGCCGTCGACGACCTGGACGCGGCCAGCGCGTTCGCCCGGTCGCTGGGCGCCACACCGGCCGCGTTCCAGCCGCAGGAGCACGTCCGGGTGCACCTCGACCCGGCCGGCCACCCGTTCTGCCTCTACCTGCCCGAGTAGGTCAGGCGTCCGCCCGCGGCTGCCCTGGTGGGTCCAGCAGCGCGTTCCGCAGGCCGCCACCGGCGTGCACGGGGGTGCCGGCGCCGGTGAGCCGGTCGCGGAGGAACGCGACCACCTCGGCCCGGACGTCGTTGGTGGGGTGGCCGGGTCCCTCGACCTCGGGGTGGGTCAGCACCCGGTGCGCAGCTCTGCTGATGCCGGCGGGGTTGCCGGCGCGGGAGCTGATCACGATCGGCAGCCAGCCGTCGCCGAAGGCGGCGCGCAGGGTGCGGAAGCGGTCGGGCGGGCAGATCTTGTCCTCGCTGAACCGGAGGCCCAGCAGGCGCAGCCCCTCGCCGTGCACCCGCTCGATGACGGCGTCCCGCTCCTCGTCGGACATCCCCAGGTCGCCCCGCCGTCCGGGCGAGACGCCGAAGGGCAGCGACGGGTGGCTCGCCACCGGTGCGAGCACCACCGGCTCGGTGGCGGCCGCGAGCGCGAACCCGCCGCTGATGCCGGCGCCGACCACGCCGACGCCCGGTCCGCCGAGGCGGTCGTGCAGCCGGCGGGCGACGGCTCGGACGTAGCGGGCCACCGGCCGGTCGGTGCGCGTGCCGAACATGCGGAACTCACGCGTGAGGCAGGCCCGCGCCGTCGACCCCAGCGCGTACGCGGGGGAGAGCGGGCGGCCGGGCTCACCCAGCAGCGAGACGACGGTGACGGTGAAGCCGGCCTCGACCAGGTGGTCGGCCAGTCCCAGCACCTGAGGCGTCACGCCGGGGACCTCCGGCAGCAGCACGACCCCGGGTCCGGAGCCGCGCGAGAACAGGGTGTGGGTGATGCCGGCGTCGGTGAAGTCCTCGGACGTCCAGACTGCCAGTGCTGACGACTCTGTCATCGCCTGATCGTGGCGCACGGGGCACCGATCGGTCGAGACCTCGGCGCAGCAGGGGGCGACGGGTCAGTCGGTGAGCTGGCGCAGGATCCGCTCCAGCGTCGCCCGGTCCTCGGCCGACAGCCGGCCGAACAGCTCGGTGGAGTCGGCGGCCCGCGCCTCGTCGACCTCGCGCTGCACCGTGCGGCCGGCGTCGGTGGCCACCAGCACCACGGCGCGCCGGTCGCGCGGGTCGGCGGTGCGCTCGACCAGCCCGCGCTCGGCCAGGCCGTCGGCGACCTCCGTCGCCGAGCGGGGGGCGATGCGCAGCGCCTCGGCGAGCTCGGAGAGCCGGACGCCGTCCCGCGAGCAGACGACGCGCAGCGCGCGGGCCTGGTGCGGCGACAGGTCCCAGGGCGCCAGCGTGGCGGTGAACCGGCGGCGCAGCGTGCGCGCGACCCGCATCAGCAGGTCGCCCAGGGTCGCCGTCCCGCCGTCGCGCATGCCCGGAACAGTACCGACGGATGCGCGGTTACCACACCGTGAGGTAACCTCAGCAAGCTTCGAGAGAGGGGTGGTCGCCATCGACGACACCTTCCAGCCCGGCCGGGGAGGCGGGCGCCCCGCCGGGCGGCCCGACCCGGCCGACCGCGCGCAGCTGGAGCGCTCGCCCGTCCGGTGGTCCCGGGTGGCCGGGCTGTTCCGCCCCTACCGCGCGCAGCTCGCCACAGTGGTCGTGCTCATCGTGGCCAGCTCCGCCATCGCGCTGGCCACGCCGTTCCTCATCCGGCTGGTCATCGACGAGGCCATCCCCGCGCAGGACGTCCCGCTGCTGGTCTGGGCGGTCGTCGGCATGATCGGCGTCGCGGCGGTGACCGCCGTCCTCGGCGTGCTGCAGACCTGGCTGTCCACCACGGTCGGCCAGCACGTCATGCACGGCCTGCGGACGTCGGTCTTCACCCACCTGCAGCGCCAGTCGCTGGGCTTCTTCACCCGCACCAAGGGCGGCGAGGTCCAGTCGCGGCTGACCAACGACATCGGTGGCATGCAGTCGGTGGTCACCTCCACCGCCACGTCCTTCGCCGCCAACGCCACCACGGTGATCGGCACGGTGATCGCGATGGTCGCGCTGAGCTGGCGGCTGTCGCTGCTGTCGCTGATCGTGCTGCCGCCGGCGATCTGGCTCACCCGCAGGGTCGCCCGGATGCGCCGCACCATCACCGCGCAGCGGCAGCGCTCCCTCGCCGACCTGCACTCCCAGGTCGAGGAGGGGCTCAGCGTCAGCGGCGTGCTGCTGGGCAAGACCCTCGGCGCCGGGCCCGCGCAGTCGGCCCGGTTCGCCACCACCTCCGACCACCTGGTCGCCCTGGAGGTCCGCTCCCAGCTGGCCGGCCGCTGGCGGATGGCCACGATGAGCATCGTCTTCGCCGGCATCCCGGCGCTGATCTACCTGGCCGCGGGCCTGCCCGCGACGTCCGGCGGGATGACGATCGGCACGCTGGTCGCCTTCACCACGCTGCAGGGCGCGCTGTTCCGCCCGCTGATGGGCCTGCTCGACATCGGGGTCTCGCTGACCGCCTCGATGGCGCTGTTCAGCCGGGTGTTCGAGTACCTGGACCTGCCGGTCGACATCGACGACCCGGCGCAGCCGGTCCCGCTGGGCGACGTCCGCGGCGAGGTGCGGTTCGAGCACGTCGGCTTCCGCTACGCCGACGGGCACCGCGACGCGCTGACCGACGTCGACCTGACCGTGCCGGCCGGCGCGACGCTGGCGCTGGTGGGGGAGACCGGGTCGGGCAAGAGCACGCTGGCCTCCCTGGTGGCGCGGCTCAACGACCCGACCAGCGGCCGGGTGACCATCGACGGCGTCGACGTGCGGGACGTGACGCTGGCCGACCTGGCCCGCGCCGTCGGCGTCGTCGCCCAGGAGACCTACCTGCTGCACGGCACGATCGCCGAGAACCTCCGGCACGCCAAGCCCGACGCCACCGACGCCGAGCTGGTCGACGCCGCCCGGCGGGCCCAGGTGCACGAGGTCATCGCCGCGCTGCCGGCCGGCTACGACACCGTGGTCGGCGCCCGCGGGCACCGGTTCTCCGGCGGGGAGAAGCAGCGCCTGGCGATCGCCCGCACGCTGCTGCGCGACCCGCGGGTGCTGGTGCTCGACGAGGCGACCAGCGCGCTGGACAACGCCACCGAGCGCGCGGTACAGACGGCGCTGGACGAGGTCAGCCACGGCCGCACGACCATCACCATCGCGCACCGGCTCTCCACCGTGCGGGACGCCGACCTGATCGCGGTGCTCGCGCAGGGCCGGGTGGTCGAGCAGGGCACCCACGAGGAGCTGCTCGCCCGCGGCGGTCGCTACGCCGCCCTCGCCGGCGCCGCGGAGCGGGAGGCCGTGCTGACCGGCTGACCGGCTGACCTCAGAGACTGAAGCACCCAATAGCGGCAGTGTCAGCCGTCGTGTGTGACCCGGAAGCCGACATCAAGAAAGCCGATGTTCGTGCCGATCGCACACATGTGGAGAAGTCACTGACGACGAGCGGCGACCTGTTTCGCACCGGCCAACATGAGACCGAGCGTCAGGCGTGGACCCGAAGAATCACAGGTTTGGCCTCCGCCCTGCCTGCAGGGGTGGCGTACTACCTGACCATTCAGGGCGGGAAGGCGGACATCGCCGCTACCGACGTCGTAGCGGCCTGTGCGGGTGTTGTCTTGGCCCTTGTCACAGGACTCGTGCTCGAGAGTCGAGGTCGCGGATGGGTGGCAGTGGTTGTAGCGATCGCACTGGGAGGCCTGCTGGCGCTCGGGCTCTCCATCCCGAATGCTGGACCGACTGAAACGGGTGTTGTCGTCGCGATTGCCTACCTTGTGGGCGCGGCGATCGTTGCCGTGCACGACTTCAGTAAGTACAGGCGCCCCTCTCGCTCGACTCGGGCGGCCACGTGGACCGTTGGTGCCGGGGAGGTCGTGACCCTTGTCGAGTGCAATTCGTGCGGCAAGGCTGTTTGCGCTCAGCCGACCTCGGCGGACAAGACCGTTTCCACCGAAACCCGCGCCACGGCACCGGTTCTCTCGTCCCCAGCCGGTGATCCGGTGACCCCGGCACCGTCGGGTACGGCCGCTGTCGCCTCGACTCGCCCGTCATCGGTGCAGGCTGGCGGAAAGCGGACGCGGACGCTCGGGCTGGTCGTTGTGGGCGGAACTCTCCTGCTCGTGGGCGCCGGTGTCCAACTGCGCCGACGCTGACGGGGAGTGAGCCTCGCCGCAGTCGGGTCGGTGCCGGAACAGTTCGCCCGCGCAACGACCTTGCTGACGGCATGGACCTGTTCTCCCCCGTGACGCTCGGCGACCTCGAGCTCGCCAACCGCGTCGTGATGGCCCCGCTGACCCGCATGCGCGCCGGTGCCTCCGGCATCCCGAACGACCTGCTGGTCGAGCACTACGCCCAGCGCGCCTCGATCGGCCTGATCATCACCGAGGGCACCTACCCGCGGTTCGAGTCGCAGGCCTTCGTCGGCCAGCCCGGCATCGTCACCGACGAGCAGGCCGCCGGCTGGGCGCGCGTCGCCGAGGCGGTGCACGCCCGCGGCGGGCGGATCGTCCTGCAGCTGATGCACGGCGGCCGGGTCACCCACCCGGACGTCAACGGCGGACGCCGGGTCGAGGCGCCCAGCGCGATCGCCATCGACGGTGCGGGTCACACGGAGAAGGGCAAGCAGCCGTACCCGGTGCCGCACGCCCTCACCACCGAGGAGGCCGCGCAGGTCCGCGACGACTTCGCCGCCGCCGCCCGGCGCGCGGTCGACGCCGGTCTGGACGGTGTGGAGGTGCACGGTGCCAACGGCTACCTGCTGCACGAGTTCCTCTCGCCGGCGTCCAACCAGCGCGACGACGTCTACGGCGGCACACCGGAGAACCGCGCCCGCTTCGTCGTCGAGGTGGTCACCGCGGTCGCCGAGGCCGTCGGTGCCGGCAAGGTCGGGCTGCGCATCTCGCCCGAGCACAACATCCAGGACGCGCTGGAGACCGACCGGGACGACGTCCTGGCCACCTACGGCACCCTGGTCGACCAGCTGGCGCCGCTGGGCCTGGCCTACCTGTCGATCCTGCACGCCGAGCCGGCCGGTGACCTGGTCCAGGAGCTGCGCCGCCGCTTCGGCGGCCCGCTGGTCGCCAACAGCGGGTTCGGCACCGTGACCACCCGCGCGGAGGCGGTCGCCCTGATCGAGGCGGCGCACGCCGAGGCCGTCGCCGTCGGCCGGGCCGCGATCGCCAACCCCGACCTGGTCGAGCGCTGGCAGGGTGAGCACCCGGAGAACCAGCCGAACGCGAGGCTGTTCTACGCCGCCGGCGCGGAGGGATACACCGACTACCCGACCCTGCAGCTCAGCCAGAGCTGACCGGGGGCCCACCCTCCAGGCGGAAACGGGGGCGCGCCTCCGGGGCCGCCCGCGGTTCGCTGGGAGGGTGGGCACCCCCAGGCACGCAGCACCCGCGCGCCGGGCCCACCCCACCGCGACCTTCGCCGTCCTGGCCACCGGTGTGGTCGCCTTCGCGCTGCTGCAGTCGCTGGTCACCCCGGTGCTGCCCGCGCTGCAGCGGGAGCTGGACACCACCCAGGCCGACGTCACCTGGGTGATGACCGCCTACCTGCTCTCGGCGTCGGTCTGCACGCCGATCATGGGCCGGCTGGGCGACATGGCCGGCAAGAAGCGGATGCTCGTCGTCACCTTGGTGGCGCTGGCCGTCGGCTGCCTGCTCGCCGCGCTGGCCGAGGACCTGACGGTGATGATCGTGGCGCGGGTGGTCCAGGGGATCGGCGGCGGCATGCTGCCGCTGTCCTTCGGCATCATCCGCGACGAGCTGCCCGCCCCACGGGTGCCGGGCGCGATCGGGACGATCTCCGCGATGCTCGCCGTCGGCGCGGGCGCCGGTCTCGTGCTGGCCGGCCCGATCGTCGACGCCCTGGACCACACCTGGCTGTTCTGGCTGCCGATGATCGCGCTGGTCTGCGCCGCGCTCGCCGCGCAGATGGTCGTCCCGGAGTCGCGGGAGCGCACGCGCGGATCGATCAACTGGGGCGCCGCGCTGCTGCTCTCCGGCTGGCTGGTCGCCTTGCTGCTGCCGGTCAGCCGGGCGCCGGCGTGGGGCTGGAGCTCCCCCCGCGTGCTGGGACTGCTGGCCCTCGCCGCCGTGCTCGCCGTCGCCTGGGGGGTCGTCGAGTACCGCGCCGCCCAGCCACTGGTGGACATGCGGATGATGCGGGTCCGGGCCGTGTGGACCAACAACCTGGTGGCGCTGCTGGTCGGCTTCGGGATGTACGCCGCGTTCGCCTTCGTGCCGCAGTTCCTGCAGACGCCGACCTCCGCCGGCTACGGGTTCGGGGCCTCGATCACCGAGTCCGGGCTGATGAACCTGCCGCAGACGGTGGCCTCGTTCGTGCTGGGCCTGGCCGCCGGCCGGCTGGCGCTGCGGTTCGGGTCGAAGAACCTGCTCGTCCTCGGCACGCTGCTGACCGCCGCCGGCTACGCCCTCTTCGCCCTGGTGCACGGCGAGCGCTGGGAGGTCTACGCGATCTCCACCGTGATCGGCGCCGGGTTCGGGCTGGCGTTCGCCGCGATGTCGAACTTGGTGGTGGCGGCCGTGCCGCCGCACCAGACCGGCGTCGCCAGCGGGATGAACGCCAACATCCGCACCGTGGGCGGCTCGATCGGTGCCGCGGTGATGGCCGCGGTGGTCACCGCGCACGCCGGGCCGACCGGGCTGCCGGCCGAGAGCGGCTACACCGCCGGGTTTCTGATGCTGGCCGGAGCGCTGGTGCTCGGCGCGCTGGCGGCGCTGCTGATCCCCTCCGTGCGCCGGGACCCGGGGACGCACGGCGAGCCCGACGTCGAGCTGCGCCACCCCGAGGCCGGGCTGGTCGCCGGCGGCACCCTGGTGGGCAAGGACGGCGAGTGACCGCCCGCACCTGCTCCCCGGGCCGGCGGAAACCGCTGGACACGGTCAGGACCGTCCGACACCGTCCCGGCGGTGTCCGTCGTCCTGCGCGCGTACGAGCCCGGTGACTGGGACGCCGTCGCGCGGGTGCACGACGCCGCCCGGGTGCAGGAGCTGGCCGCCTCGGTCGGGGTGGCCGCGTTCCTGACCCTGGCGGAGACCGCCGAGGACGAGGGGCTGTTCGACGACCGGGTCTGGGTCGCCGAGGCCGACGGCGCGGTGGTCGGCTTCCCCGCCTTCGCCGACGCCGAGGTCACCTGGATGTACGTCCACCCCGACCACCAGGGGCGGGGGATCGGGCGGGAGCTGCTCCGGCACGCGGTGGCCCACGCCGCCGCGGCCGGCCTTGACCGGGTGGAGCTCACGGTGCTCGACGGCAACCCGGCCCGCCGGCTGTACGGGCGGGAGGGCTTCGCCCTGGTGGAGACCCGGAGCGGGCGGCTGGCCGGGAACGAGGCCTTCGGCGGGGCTGTCGTGGCTGATCCTCGCCGGGCTGGCCGATCCAGCCGTCTCCTGGGACGGCGCCGTCCAGGCGGCGCTGACCGCGGTGGGCGCCGGGGCGGCGTTCGCGCTGGTCGGCCTGGGCGTCGGCGCGGCGACGGCGAACGCCCCGGCGGCGCTGACCGGCCTCTACCTGGCGATCCTGGGCCTGATGCAGGTCATCCGCGCCTGGGACATGCAGGTCGCCGACGCCGTCGACCCCGCACAGGCGGTGCTGCGGTTCGGCCGCGGCGATGCGGAGGTGGCCTCGCTGCTGACGATGGGCGGCTGGGTGGTCGTCGCGCTGGTCGCGGGTTGGCTGCTCAGCCGGCGGCGTCCCGTGCAGTGCCCCCCCACCGGCTGCGGCCGGGACCCGGTTCGCCGGCTCCCGGCCGTCGGCGCGGGGTCAGACGTGCTGCCGGACCTCGGCGAGGAATGCGGCCGGGTCGTCGGCGAAGAGGCTGATCCGGTGCACCGTCGTGGTGCCCTCGGGGAGCCGGACGGTGATCGGCTGGTCGAGCTCGACGTCGATGTTGGTCCGGTCCTGCATCCAGAGGTGCAGGGTGACCGTGCCGGCCGCGTCCCGGGTGAGCCGCGGTGCCTTCTCCACCCGGGCATCGAGCCGCCGGGTCACCGCAGTGATCGCGGACCACGGCAGGGCGACGTCCACCTCGGTGGACCAGCGGGCGTGGATGCCGTCGGGCCCGACGGAGTGCGGCCGGGTGACCTGGGCCGCGAGGAAGCCGAGCATCCAGGTGACGCCCCAGATGCCGAGGGCCAGCAGCGGCACCCGCACGACCGGCCAGCGGTGGACGAGCAGGTCGACGACGACCAGCTCGAGCACCGACAGCACGATGAAGGTGACGATCAGGGGCAGCACCGCGCGGTGGTAGGTGAACGCGACCGCGCCGGCCGGCACTCGTGGACGGCGGAACAGGAACCGGTACAGGCTCTGCCAGATGCCGATCTCGATGGTGACGGCGCGGCGGGCGAGGTGGGCGACGAGCTGCCACCCCGTCCGACGAAGCCCGACGACGGCGGTCATGGCGCGCTCCCGTCGTCCATCAGCTCGTGCAGCCGCCCGGTCACGGCGTCCAGGTCGGCGGTGAACCGCTCGAGCCGAGCGGCGTCGAAGTCGGAGACCAGGTGGGCGGCGATCTGCCGCCGGCCCTCCGCCATCTCGGTCATCGCCCGGGTGCCCTGCTCGGTCAGCGTCACCAGCGTGGCGCGCCGGTCGGTGGGGTGCGGTGCGCGGCGGGCGAACCCGCCCTTCTCCACAGCGTCGACCAGACCGGTCACGTTCCGCGGGCTGACCTGCAGGGCGGCAGCCAGGGCCTGCTGCGTGGACGGCCCCCGGTGGTGCACCTCCCAGAGCAGGTGCGTCCGGGCCGCGGTGAGGCCGGCCGGCCCCAGTTTCCTGGACATGTCCTGCTGGATGAGCAGGGCGATCTCCAGCAGGCGGTCGAAGACGTGCACGCCGACGGACATGTGGTGACGCTACTTCACCATGAAGCAGGTTCTCCAGTTGCCGTCAGGCGGTGGCAGGCGCGTGCAGCGCCCGGGACGGCGCGGCATGCTGGCGCCGCAGCGCCCACTCGACCAGGGCCAGGTTGACCACCCAGCCGGCCAGCATCGCCGCAACCCGGCCGCCACCGGCGGGTTCGCCGCCCAGCAGCGCCCAGGGCAGATGGGTGAGCACCTGCGTGCCGGCGCCGAGGCCGATCGCGTAGCCGCGGGCCATCCAGGCGCGGTGGGTCATGACGTCGCGCCGCCGGATGGCCACGACCCCGAGCACGATGCAGCCGGCCATGGCGCCGCCGAAGAACAACCGGATCGGGGTCAGCAGCACGTCGTCGGCCGGCGGTCGCGCGTAGAACAGCGTCATCCACACGCCGGAGAGCGCTGCGACGAGCCCGGCGGGGACCAGCACCCGACCGGCGAGCCGGTGCCAGCCGGGCCGGTTCCGGCGGATGCGCGGGACGAACTGGAAGGCCCCCAGCAGGGAGTACACCGTCGCGCTGACGATGTGCGCGACCACGGGTGCCGGCGCGGCGACGAACCGGGCGTTGGCCGCGGTCACCTCCGGGTCGCCGGCGAGCTCGCCGATCCGGACCGCACCGGCGAGCACCGGCACGAGGCTGAGCAGGAGGAGACCTGCCAGGACCCACCACTGGCGCCTGCTCGCGCTGCTGGAACCCACGACGAACTCCTCTCGCCTCACGGGTGTACGGCGTACACCAGCTGCCGCAGACGCTAGGTGTACGCCGTACACCTGTCAACGAGGTAGGTTGCCCGGGTGGCTCCTCCGGGGCGGCGCACGCCGCTGAGCACCGACCGGGTGCTGCGCGCCGCGGTCGACCTCGCCGACGCGGTGGGCATCCAGGCGGTGAGCATGCGACGGTTGGCCGCCGAGCTCGGTGTCGTGCCGATGGCGCTCTACAAGCACGTGGCGAGCAAGGACCAGCTCCTCGACGGGATGGTCGACGTGGTCGTCGGGGAGTTCGAGCCCGCCGACCCGGCGCTGGGCTGGCAGGCCGCGGTGCGGGCGCGGGTGCTCTCGGCCCGGCGCGCGGTGCTGCGGCACCCGTGGGCGCGTGAGGCGATCGAGTCGCGCACCCGCCGGACGCCGGCGGTGCTCGGGTACATGGACTCGCTGGCCGGCACGTTCCGCCGCGGGGGGTTCTCCGCCGACCTGACCCACCACGTGATGCACGCGCTGGGCAACCGGATCTGGGGGTTCAGCCCCGAGCTGTTCGACGAGCCGCCGGCTCCGGATGCCGCACCGCCGCCGGTCGAGGAGCAGCAGGCGCTGGCGGCGGAGTTCGCCGAGAAGTACCCCCACATCCTGGAGATCGCGGTGGCGGCGACCTCCGGGGACCTGTCCGGCGTGGGCGGGGGGTGTGACGAGCAGTTCGAGTTCGAGTTCGCCCTGGACCTGCTGCTCGACGGCTTCGACCGGCTCCGAGCCGCGGGGTGGAGCTCCACCGCGGCGTCCGGGTGAGCGCGGGCCGGGCCGGGAGCTCGACGGGAGACGGCGGGCGCGGGCAGGGTGAGGGGATGCGATCGAGCGAGCCCGTCCGCTGGGCGCCGGGTCTGTCGGTGCTGACCGACGTCGGCCCGGCGGCGTGGGTGGCCGAGGCGCTGACGCGCACGGCCCGCTCCGCCACGGTGGCGGCGATGGTGCCGCCGGTCTTCCCCGCCTACGTCCGGGTGCTGCCGCCTACCTACGACCCCGAGGAGGGCAAGCCCAGGCACCGGTGGTCGGAGATCGCCGCGCACACCGGGGTGCGGCTGACCGCCGCGACCCGGTTCGACGACCTCGTGGCCGGTAGCGAGGGGTGGGGTCGGCCGTCCGACGGCGGTCTGGACGCGCGGGAGACCGAGGTGCTCGCCCGCGTCCTCCGCGACGTCACCGGGACGCCGGAGACGGCCTACTACTGCCTCTGGGAGGGCTTCGGACTGAAGGAGACGGAGGCCTGGAAAGACCGCTCGATGCGGGTTCGGACCCCGGACCGGGCGTACCACCTGCTCACCGGGCCGGTGGTGGCCGCCCCGGTGCTGCCGACGCCGGTGGAGTGGCGGTGCGCGAGCCTCTGGTGGCCTGCCGACCGGGCCTGGCTGGTGGCCACCGAGATCGACGGCTACCTGACCTACGTCGGTGGCAGCCGAGCGGCGATCGACGTCGTACTCGCCGCCCCCGATCTCGACGCCGTCCCGGTGGAGCCCTCGACCCCGCTCGACCCGAGCTACGGCTGATCGCCGGGGGCGCAGGCGCCTGCTGGTCTGCGACTCGACCTCGAGGCGTCCCCTCGAGCTGGCATCACCCACCACCGCCGGCCGGCTGCCCGGCCACCGGTCAGGTGGGGTGCCCGGCTGTCGTCACCCTCGTCGGCGGCATCGCCTGCGTCACCGAGCCGGCGGCGTACGCCGGCGAGGTGTGGCCCCTGTGTGTTCCGCCTGACTCAGCGGACAGGAACTGGCACCAATGCTCCCTAGCGTCGTGAGTGCCGGGAGACGGACTCCCGCACGACAGGCGAGGAGCCGACCATGAGCGTGACCACGACGACCCACCTGAACTTCCGCGGCGACGCCCGCGCGGCGCTGGAGCACTACCGGTCGGTGTTCGGCGGTGACCTCGCCGTCGTCACCTACGCCGACGCCGGTGCCGTGCAGGACCCGGCCGAGGCCGACCGGGTGATGTGGGGCCAGGTCGCCGCCGGCAACGGCTTCCGGGTGATGGCCTACGACGTCCCCGGGGCCCTGACGTACGCGCCGGGGGAACGGCCGTTCTTCGTCTCGGTGCGCGGCGACGACGCGGCGGAGATCACCGGCTACTGGGAGGCGCTGTCGTCGGGCGCCACCGTCGTGCAGCCGCTGGCCCCATCCGGGTGGGCGCCGCTCTACGGCATGCTCACCGACCGGTTCGGCGTCACCTGGGTGCTCGACGTCGCCGTGGCGTACGCCGACTTCTGACCGGCCTGAGCCTGGCCGGCGCCGCGCCGGCCAGGCTCAGGCAGGGGGTGATGTCTCGTCGTCGGGGGCCGGGCGGTGCCAGCCCTGGTCGACCGAGGCGCGGGCGCGGTCGGGATCGTCCCCGCAGGCGGTGAACAGCGCGCCGAGCAGGAACGGGCCGGAGTCGAGGGTCTCGCGCGGCAGGGGGCCGGTGGCCACCAGCGAGACCAGCCCGTGGCCGATGGTCCAGCTCTGGATCGCCAGCTCCAGCGGGACGACGTCGGCGCGGAAGCGTCCGGCGTCCCGGCTCCGGCGGGCGGCTTGGACCAGGTGCTCCAGCTGATCCCGCGGCTGGCCGACCGGCACCGGGTGATCGCGCCGGACATGCTCGGCTTCGGGCTGTCCGATGCGCCGCCGGTCACGGAGTTCGACTACACGTTCGACGCACTGGCCGACCTGACCGCCGGTCTGCTGCGCGAGCTGGGCGTGACGCGGTACGCGGTCTACGTCCAGGACTACGGCGCCCCGGTCGGCTGGCGGCTGGCGCTGCGCGACCCGGAGGCGATCACCGCGATCGTCACCCAGAACGGCAACGGCTACGACGCCGGCTTCGTCGACAGCTTCTGGGCGCCGGTCTGGGACTACGCCCGGGACCCGAACCCGGCCACCGAGGCGGCGATCCGGACCGCGCTGAGCCTCGACGCGATCCGCTGGCAGTACCTGCACGGGGTCGCCGACGAGACCGTGGTCAGCCCGGACACCTGGCACCACGACTCCGCGCTGGTGTCGCGCCCCGGCAACGACCTCGTCCAGCTGGCGCTGTTCCGTGATTACCGCACGAACCTGCCGCTGTACCCGGCGCTCCACCGGTACCTGCGGGACAGCGGGGTGCCCGTGCTCGCGGTGTGGGGGAGGAACGACGAGATCTTCGGCCCGGACGGGGCGCGCTGCTTCGCCCAGGACGCCGTCGATGCGGAGGTCCACCTGCTCGACGGCGGCCACTTCCTGCTGGAGAGCGCGGGGGGCCAGGTCGCTGCGCTGATCCGCGACTTCCTCGGCCGACGGGTCGCGGGAGCTGCCGCGACCTGATGTCCGGCCGGCGGGCGGCCAGTTCTGCAGCGTGGACGGAGGGCCGGCGGGCGCCCGCCTCCGTTACCGTCCGCCCATGTCACCGGCATCGAGTACGACAGCTGCTCCCGTCGCCGCGGCCGTGCTCGCCATCGCCGGGTGCAGCAGCTCTGCCGCACCCGAGCTGGCCGCGTTCGACCGTCCCGCGACGACGGAGGACGCCGTTCCCGAAGCCGTCGACCTCGCTCAGGACCTCGGCGAGACCCGCTACATCGGTGAGGTGGACGGCGCCCGCGTCTACGCCGCGCAGGGACCGGCCGAGCGCCCGTGGTGCATCGTCGCCCTGACCGGGACCGTCGGGGACGGGGACTGGGTGGCCGGCTCGTCGTGCGCGAACGACGCGGACTTCGGTCGGCGGGGGGTCTGGGTCGGGGTCGGCGGAGCCGAGGTCGAGGGCGGCACCGCACTGCTGCTCCCGGACGACTTCGCCGGAGAGCTGCAGGACGGTTGGCAGGTCGCCGGGCCGAACCTCGGCGAACCCGCCGAGTCGTAGGCGTCGGCTCAGCCGCGACGGCCGAGGAGGTAGCCGACCCAGACACCGAGCAGGGTGAGCAGGCCGCCGCCGGCGGCGCCGACCAGCAGGGGCTTCGCCTCGGCCGGCACCCAGCCACCCGCCGCAGCCGGGGCCTTCGCCGCGTAGGTCACCGGCGCAGCCTCGGCCGACGGTTCCGCTGCGTCGCGCACCACCGGCAGCGGCGTCACCTCGGCGACCACGTTCGGCTCGGTCAGCTCCTTGTCGATGGCGGCGAAGAACTGCCCGGCCATCCGCTTCGCGACGCCGGTGATCATCCGCTGCCCCACGCCGGCCACGGCCCCGCCGACCACGGCGTCCGCCGAGTAGGTCAGCTCGGTGCCGTCACCGGACGGTGTCAGGTTGATCTGCACCGTCGCCCGCACCGACCCCGGCCCACCGGACCCGCTCGCGTGCATCACGTAGGACTTCGGGAACGACAGGTCGCTCAACCGCACCTCGCCCGCGTACTTGCCGCGGATCGCGCCCACGCCGGCCGAGACGACCATCGTGTAGCTGTCCTCGCCGACCTGCTGCAGCGACTCGCACCCGGGGATCGTGCGCGCCAGCACCGCCGGGTCGGTGATCACCGACCACACCTGCTCCGGCGCCGCCGAGAGCACCGCACTGCCGTCGAGGTTCACGCCATCGCTCCAGTCGGGTTGTTGATCACACGCTCGGTGTCCGAGCGAACCAGGTCGTACAGCTCGGTGGGGGAGATCGGCATCGCCGCGATCCGCCGTCCCACCGCGTCCTCGATCGCCGACGCGATCGCCGCCGACCCCGGGATCACCCCGGCCTCGCCGGCGCCCTTGATGCCCAGCTTGTTCAGCGGCGACGGCGTCTCCTGGTGGTCGATCACCACCGGTGGCACCTCGCTGGCGTACGGCATGAGGAAGTCCATGAACGAGGCGTTGGTCAGCTGGCCGTCGCGGTCGTAGGCCATCCGCTCGTACAGCGCCCCGCCCACGCCCTGCGCCACGCCGCCGTGCACCTGGCCCTCGACGATCATCGGGTTCACCACGTTGCCGCAGTCGTGCACGACCGAGTACTTGACGATCTCGATCTCCCACGTCGCCGGGTCGATCTCCACCTCCGCGGCGTGCGCGCCGGAGGCGAACGTCGAGCGCAGCGGCGAGTAGTAGTCGGTGTGCTCCAGCCCCGGTGCGTCGCCCTCGGCCACCGGTGGCTTGGAGTCGTCGCCCGGCCCGGAGAACTGGGTGGCCTGCCGCGCCGCCTCGTCGAAGGCGTACCGCAGCGGGTTGGACAGCACCGCCACCGTGCGCAGCGGGATCGTCGCGCCCGGCGTCCCCTTGACCCCGATCAGGCCCTCGTCGATCTCCAGGTCGGCGGGGTCGGCCTCCAGCACCTCGGCGGCGATCCGCAGCGCCTTCTCCCGGACCCCGCGCGCCGCCTGGGCCACCGCGTTGCCGCTGACCACCGCGGCGCGGGAGGCGAACGTGCCCACCGCGTAGCCGAATCGGCGGGTGTCACCGGTGGTCACCTGGACGTCCTCGATCGGCACCCCGAGCTCGGCGGCCGCCAGCTGGGCGAACACCGTCTCGTGCCCCTGGCCCTGCGACGTCAGCCCGGTGGAGACCAGCACCTTGCCGCTGCCCAGCACCTGCACGTGGGCGCCCTCGTACGGCCCCGGCCCGGTGCCCTCCACGTACGGCGCCAGCCCGATCCCGCGCAGCTTCCCGCGCTCCTCGGACTCCGCGCGCCGCTCGGCGAACCCGTCCCAGTCGGCCAGCGCCCGCAGCTTGTCCATCATCCCGGGGTAGTCGCCGGAGTCGTAGACCAGCGGCCGGCCGTCCTGGAACGTCAGGCCCCAGTCGTAGGGGAACTGGTCGACCTGGATGAGGTTGCGCATCCGCACCTCGAGCCGGTCCAGGCCGCGCTCCTGCGCGATCCGGTCCATCGCCCGCTCCATCGCGAAGGTGCCCTGCGGCCGGCCGGCCCCGCGGTACGGCGTGACGATGACGGTGTTGGTGTAGACGCTGTTGACCCGGGCCCGGTAGACCGGGATGTCGTACGGCCCGCACAGCTGGGTGGCCGTGTTGATCGCCACGATGATCCCGTAGGGCGTGTACGCGCCGTTGTCGTGCCAGACCAGGACGTCGAGGGCCGTGATGCGCCCGTCGTCGTCGTACCCGACGGTGATCTCCTGGCGCTGCTGCCGCTCGTGCGCGCTGGAGATGAAGTGCTCGCGCCGGTCCTCGGTCCACTTCACCTCGTGGCCCAGCAGGCGCGCGGCCATCGGCACCAGCAGCTCCTCCGGCCACGGGTGCACGATCTTCACGCCGAACCCGCCGCCGACGTCGGGCGCGATGACCTCGACCTTCTCCAGCGACAGCTCCAGCTTGGCCGCGATCGCCGCGCGCACCGACGTCGAGGCCTGGGTGGAGGAGTAGACCCGCAGCGAGGAGTCGGCGTCGTCCCAGCGGGCGTGCACGCCCTTGCCCTCCATCGGCATGGACGCGCTGCGCTCGAAGTACTGGGTGAAGGAGATCGTGTGCTTGGAGGTGGCCAGCGCCGCCTCGACGTCGCCGGTCTCCTGGTGGTGCCGCGCCGCGACGTTGTCCGGGACGTCGGGGTGGACGACGGCCTCGGCCCGCTCGGCGGCGTCGACCCCGACGACCACCGGGAGCTCCTCCCAGGTGATCGCGATCTTGTCCGCGGCGTCCTCGGCGACGTACCGGTCGGTGGCCACCACCATCACCACCGGCTCGCCCACGTGCCGGGCGACGTCGCGCACCAGCGGGTAGCCGGTGCGCGGGGCGGTGAGCTGCGGGTGCGGGATTAGCACCGGCAGCGGCTCGGCCATCGGGCCGGTGAGGTCCTCGTAGGTGTAGATCGCGAGCAGGCCCTCGACGTCGAGGGCGTCGGCGACATCGATGTCCACCACCCGCGCGTGCGCGTAGGGGCTGCGGACGAAGGCGGCGGCGTAGGCGTCGGCGCCGATGTCGTCGAGGTAGCGGCCCTTGCCGACGATCAGCCGGGCGTCCTCCCGACGGCGCACCGGCTCGCCGAAGAACTTCGTCGTCATCGTCGTCCCCCCGCGTTCACTTTCCGCGCCGAAAGCGAGGGCCGCAGACTCGCTTTCCGCGCGGAAAGCGAGGAGTGGGCAGTCACTGGGCGGCCTCGCGCATCGTCTCGGCCGCCCGGTGGCAGGCCTTCTTGATGTTGGCGTAGCCGGTGCAGCGGCACAGGTTGCCGCCGACCAGCTCGTCGACCTCCTCCTCGGAGATCGGCACCGCCGGGTCGCGGGCGTCCAGGCCCGCGGCGATCGTGGTGAGGAAGCCCGGCGTGCAGAAGCCGCACTGCAGGGCGTGGCACTCGCGGAACGCTTCCTGGATCGGGTGCAGCACCTCCCCGCCCTGGTGGTCCGGCCGGGAGAGACCCTCGACGGTGGTCACCTCGTGCCCGTCGACCTGCACCGCGAGCACCAGGCAGGAGCGGGTCGGCTCGCCGTCGACGAGCACCGTGCAGGCCCCGCACACCCCGTGCTCGCAGCCGACGTGGGTGCCGGTCAGCCCGAACTCGTGCCGCAGCGCGTCGGACAGCAGCCAGCGCACGGGGACCGATGCTTCACGTGCAACACCGTTCACGACGACGGAGATCCGCCGGCTCTGCTCGGTCATCACTGCTCCGTTCGGGAGGCGGCCTCGGCCGCGGCGTCGGCCAGGGTGCGGGCGGTCAGCGTGGCCACCAGCAGCCTGCGGTAGTCGGCGCTGGCGTGCAGGTCGCCGTCCGGCTCCACCAGGCCGCGGGCCAGCTCGCCGGCCGCGGCCCAGTCGGCGGTGTCGACCGGCTGCCCACCCACGGCGTCGGTCAGGTCGTGCACCTCCGGCACCAGCCCCACCGACAGGTAGGCCGCCCGCGCCGCGGCGACCCGGCGGTCGGCGTCCAGCGTGACGACGACGGCGGCGCCGGCCACCGCGTAGTCGCCCTTGCGCCGGGCGATCTCGGCGAACGCCGTCCCCGAGCGGTCCGGCAGCGCCGGGAAGAACGCCTCGGTGACGACGGCCGGCCCGTGCACCGAGGTCTCCAGCGGCCCGACGAAGAAGTCGCGCCAGCCGATCGCCTCCGGCCCGCCCGGGGTGGCGACCGTGACGGATCCGTCCGTCAGGGCCAGCACCGCGGTCATCTCCCCCGACGGGTCCGCGTGGGCGATGGAGCCGACCGTCGTCCCGCGGTTGCGGATCGCCGGGTGCGCGACGTTCGCCGTCGCCCGGCCCAGCAGCGGCTGGACGGCGGCGGCCTCGGCCGACGCGAGCAGCGCGGCGTGCCGCACCAGCGCGCCCACCCGGACGCCGTCGTCGCCGGCCTCGATCCGGTCCAGCCCCGGCACCCGGTTGATGTCGACCAGCGTGGTCGGCGCCGCCAGGCGCATGGACAGCAGCGGCAGCAGCGACTGGCCACCGGCGAGCACCTTCGCGCCCTCGGAGTCGAGCAGGCGCAGGGCCTCGTCGACGGACGTCGGGTCGGTATAGCCGAACGGAGCGGGCTTCACCGGCTGCGGGTCACCTCCGGGCTCGGGTGCGGGCGGGTGGGTGTTGAGGCGCGGGTTGGGGAAGGCGTCACTCTGTCATCGCCGTCCCGCCGGGCGGAAGTACCTCAGTGCTAAATCTTCGTTGCGCCGACCCGGGCCCGCAGAAGTACTTCACCGCTGAGACATCTCTCCGGTAGCGTCCGCGAGGGTGAGCGAACCCCAGGGCGTCCGGCACGTCTCCCTTCGCAGCGGCGTCTACGCCGACTCGGTCCGGTTGATGCAGGTCAGCCGCGAGATCGGGGCCCGGGACGGGGTCAGCGCGGTGCTCGTCGCGATGGCCACGCCGCTCAACCTCGAGCTCGCCGCGGGCATGGGCCTGGCCCCCGACGGCGAGGCGCAGCCCGACCAGCTGCTCATCGCGCTGCGCGCCGCCGACGACGCCGAGCTGACCGCCGCGGTCGCCGCCGTGGAGGCCGCGCTCACCGCCCGCGAGGACCGCGGCTCGGCGCAGGCCATCCCCGCCCGCACCGTGGGCGCCGCGCTCGCCGACGCGGGTGACCCGGCGCTGGCCATCGTCAGCGTCCCCGGCCCCTACGCCGTCGCCGAGGCCGCCGACGCGATCGCCGCCGGCCGCAGCGTGCTGGTGTTCAGCGACGGCGTCCCGGTCGAGCACGAGGTGGCGCTCAAGCGCGCCGCCTCCGACGCCGGCGTCCTGGTCATGGGCCCGGACTGCGGCACCGCGATCGTCTCCGGCGTCGCGCTGGGCTTCGCCAACGTCGTCCGCCGCGGCCCGGTCGGCCTGGTCGCCGCCAGCGGCACCGGCGCCCAGCAGGTCAGCTGCCTGCTCGACGCCGCCGGCGTCGGCGTCTCGCACGTGCTCGGCGTCGGCGGCCGCGACCTGTCGACAGCGGTCGGCGGGCTGGCCACCCTCGATGCGCTGGCCGCCCTGGACGAGGACCCGGCCACCGAGCGGGTGCTGCTGGTCTCCAAGCCGCCGGCACCCGAGGTCGCCGAGCGGGTGCAGCAGGCCGCCGGGCAGCTGGCCACGCCGGTGCGGTCGGCCGCGCTGTCCGCGGAGTCCCCCGACCTCACGGCCGCGGTCGAGGCGTTGCTCGGTGACCTGGGCGTCGCCGTCCCCGACTGGCCCGCGCGCCTCGGCGCTGCCGACGCCGTCCCGACCGGCGCCGTCCTCAAGGGCTTCTACTCCGGCGGCACGCTCGCCGACGAGGCGATGCTGCTGGCCGCCCCCGTGCTCGGCGACGTCCGCTCCAACACCCCGCTGCGGCCCGAGCTCGACCTCGACACAGGCCAGGGCACCGACCTGCGGGCCACCGGCCACGTGGTCGTCGACTTCGGCGACGACGCGCTCACCGTGGGCCGCGCGCACCCGATGATCGACCCGACGCTGCGGCTGGAGGCGATCGCCGCCCTGGCGCAGAGCGGTGAACCCGCCGTCCTGCTGCTGGACGTCGTCCTCGGGTACGGCGCCGACCCCGACCCCGCCGCCGTCCTCGCCCCCGCGCTGCAGGCCGCCGGGCTGCCGGTGGTCGTGGCGCTGGTGGGCACCGAGGCCGATCCGCAGGGCTGGTCGCGGCAGGCCGACGCGCTCGCCGAGGCCGGTGCCGCGGTGTTCGCCAGCAACGCCCAGGCCACCCGGTACGCCCTCGACCTGATCGGAGACCAGGCGTGAACCCCCTGCTGTCAGCAGCGCCCGCGATCGTCGCCGCGGGGGTCGAGGTCTTCTCCTCCGCCGTCCGGGCCCAGGGCGCGTCGGTCACCGACGTCGACTGGCGCCCGCCCGGCTTCGGCGCCGCCGGCGACCTCGCCCAGCTCGCGCTCGACCCGCGCCGCGCCTCGGCCAACCGGACGGCGGTCGAGCGGCTGCTCGCCGCCGGCTCCCACCTGGTCGACGTCCGGCCCGCGCGTGAGGTGCTCGACGTCGGCGACCGCACGCTGCTGCACTCCGGCCCGCCGCTGACCTGGGAGGCGGCGTCCGGCCCGATGCGCGGTGCGCTCATCGGCGCCTGCCTGTTCGAGGGCTGGGCCTCCACCGTCGAGGAGGCCGAGCGGATCCTCGCCGCCGGGGAGGTCACCCTCGACCCCTGCCACCACCACCGCACCGTCGGCCCGATGGCCGGGGTGACCAGCCCGTCGATGTGGATGTGGTGCCTCACCGACCCGGTGCACGGCGGGCAGGCGTTCTGCAACCTCAACGAGGGCCTGGGCAAGGTGCTGCGGATGGGCGCCTTCAACGACGAGGTGCTCACCCGGCTGGCCTGGATGCGCGACGTGCTCGGCCCGCTGCTGTCCAAGGCCGTGCGGTCGCGCACCGAGCCGCTGGACGTCAAGGCCGTGCTCGCCCAGATGCTGCAGATGGGCGACGAGGGGCACAACCGCAACCGCGCCGGCTCACTGATGACCCTGCGCGAGCTGTCCCCGGCGATCGTCGGCGTCGATGCGCCGTCGGCCGACATCGCCGCCGCGCTGGCCTTCATCGGCGGCAACGAGCACTTCTTCCTCAACCTCGGCATGCCGTCGGCGAAGCTCGCGCTGGACGCCGCCCGCGACGTCCCCGGCTCGACGATGGTCACCGTGATGTCCCGCAACGGCACCGAGTTCGGCATCCAGACCGCCGGCACCGGCGACCGCTGGTTCACCGGCCCGGCCAACACCCCGGTCGGCCTGTTCCTCGGCGACTACGGCCCGGACGACGCCAACCCCGACATCGGTGACTCGGCGATCATGGAGACCTACGGCATCGGCGGGTTCGCCATGGCCGCCGCGCCGGCGATCGTCCGGTTCGTCGGCGGCACCGTGCCCGACGCGCTGGCGACGACGGAGCGGATGTACCAGCTCACCCTGGCCGAGAACCCGGCGATGCAGATCCCCATCCTCGGCTTCCGCGGCTCACCCACCGGGATCGACGTCCTGCAGGTCGCGCGCACCGGCTGGCTGCCGCAGATCAACACCGGCATGGCCGGGCGGGTCGCCGGCACCGGCCAGGTGGGCGCCGGCCTGGTGCAGCCCCCGCAGCAGTGCTTCGAGCAGGCGCTGGCCGCCCTCGCCGAGGAGTCCCGCGCCGCCTGAGCCTGCGCCGCGCACGAGATCTGCGATGTCGGGGCAACTGCCCTCGGTAAGCCTCGACATCGCAGATCTCGCATGTGACGCGACGACCCGGGTAGGGCGCTCGGCGACGCCCCGCCGACGAGAGGAACGCCCCATGGCCAGCTGCGAGGTCTGCGGCAACGACTACCGGCTCAGCTTCGAGGTGCACGCCGCCGGCTCGGTGCACACCTTCGACAGCTTCGAGTGCGCCATCCACGCGCTGGCGCCGGTCTGCGAGCACTGCGGCGTCAAGGTGGTCGGCCACGGAGTCGAGGCCGACGGCGTCTTCTTCTGCTGCGCCTCCTGCGCGCGCATGCACGGGCAGCCCGGCAGCGCCGCGGAGCTGGTCGACCACGCCGGCCGCGCGCCGGACGAGCGCTGAGCGTGGACGCCTACCCGGTCGTCCGGGCGCTCGCCCGGCCGTTGATCCTGGGGATGTTCCGCCCCCGGGTCGAGGGGCTCGAGCACCTCCCGGCCAGCGGGCCGGTGATCCTCGCCGGCAACCACCCCTCGACCCTCGACCAGTTCTTCCCACCGCTGCTGACCCGCAGGCGCGTGACGTACCTGGCCAAGAGCGAGTTCTTCACCCGGCCCGGCCTGCTCGGCCGCGCCCTGCGCCTGCTGATGGAGAGCATCGGCATGGTCCCGCTGGACCGGGGCGGGGCCTCGGCCGCCGGCGCCGCCCTGCAGCGCGGCCAGGAGGTCCTGGCCGCCGGTGGGCTGCTGGGCATCTACCCCGAGGGCACCCGGTCGCCCGACGGCCGGCTGCACCGCGGCAAGACGGGCGTGGCGCGGCTGGCGCTGGCCACCGGCGCACCCGTGGTCCCGGTCGCCGTCATCGGCAGCTACGCGCTGTTCCCCGCGGGCGCGCGCCTGCCCCGGCCCGGGCGGGTCGTCGTCCGGTTCGGTGCGCCGCTGGACTTCTCCGGTGAGCAGGGTGCGGACGCCGGCACCCTCCGGGACATCACCGACCGGGTGATGTCGGAGCTGCAGCGGCTCTCCGGCGCCGAGTACGTCGACCGGTACGCCGCCGACGTCAAGGCGGAGGCCGGTGGCCGGGCGGCCTGACCGCCGCGGGCCGGACGTCGTCCGGGTGAGCAAGCGGCTGTCCTACGTGCTGCGGCACCGACCGGACGCCGTCGGGCTCACCCTGGACGACGCCGGCTGGGCCGACGTCGACGAGCTGCTCGCCGCCCTGCACCTCACCCGGGCCCAGCTGGACGACGTCGTCGCCCGCAACGACAAGCAGCGGTTCGCCCTCGACCCCACCGGCACCCGGATCCGGGCGAGCCAGGGGCACAGCGTGCCGGTCGACCTGGGGTACGTCGCCGCGAACCCGCCCGACGAGCTGTTCCACGGCACGGTCGAGCGGTTCCTCCCCGCGATCCTCGCCGAGGGGCTGCGGCCGGGGAACCGGCACGCGGTGCACCTGAGCGCCGACGTGGTGACGGCCCGGAAGGTCGGCGCACGGCGGGGGACACCCGTCGTGCTGCGGGTGGACGCAGCGGCGATGGTCCGGGACGGCGCCACCTTCACCCGGTCCGCGAACGGGGTCTGGCTCGTCCCTGCCGTCGCGCCACGCCACCTGCAGCGGTTGGACGGAGCAACGACCGGGCAGGAGTGCGTGGTCCGCACCTGAGCCAGGAGGTCCCCATGCCCGCCGTCTACACCGCCGTCGCCACCTCGACCGGGGATGGCCGCAACGGCCACACCCGCTCCGACGACGGGTTCGTCGACCTCGACCTGGCGGTGCCCAAGGAGATGGGTGGCCCGGGCGGGGCGACCAACCCCGAGCAGCTGTTCGCCGCCGGTTACGCGGCCTGCTTCCACTCGGCGCTGAAGGCGGTCGCCGGTCAGCGGAAGGCGCCGATCTCCGACTCCGCGGTCACCGCGGAGGTCGGCATCGGCCGCAACGACGACGGCGGGTTCGGGCTGGAGGTCGCCCTGCACGTCGAGCTGGGCGGCGTCGACCAGGCGACCGCGGAGGCCCTGGTCGAGGCCGCGCACCAGATGTGCCCGTACTCGAACGCCACCCGCGGCAACGTGCCGGTGACCCTCGAGACGACCACCGCCTGAGGGAACACCGGACGCGCTCAGGGCACTTGCTGGGGACATGCAGATCGACCTCAGCGGGAAGCGTGCACTGGTCACCGGCTCGTCGCAGGGCATCGGCCTGGCCATCGCCCGGGGCCTGGCGGCGGCCGGGGCGTCCGTCGTCCTCACCGGGCGGGACGCCGCGAAGCTCGATGCCGCCGCGGGTCAGGTCGACGGCGAGGTGACCACCGTCGCCGGTGACGTCACCACCGACGAGGGGACGGCGGTGCTCCTCGAGCAGGTGCCCGACGTCGACGTCCTGGTCAACAACCTGGGCGTCTTCGGGGCCAGGCCGGCGCTGGAGATCACCGACGACGAGTGGCGCCGCTACTTCGAGGTCAACGTGCTCACCGGCGTGCGCCTCACCCGCGCCTACCTGCCCGGGATGAAGGCGCGCGGCTGGGGCCGCGTGCAGTACATCGCCAGCGACTCCGCGGTGACCATCCCGGCCGAGATGGTCCACTACGGGATGTCGAAGACCGCGCTGCTCGCCGTGTCCCGCGGTTTCGCCAAGGACGCCGCCGGCACCGGGGTCACGGTCAACTCGGTGATCGCCGGTCCCACGCACACCGGCGGCGTCGAGGAGTTCGTGTACTCGCTGGTCGGCCGTGACCTGCCGTGGGACGAGGCGCAGCGGGAGTTCATGCTGCGGCACCGGCCGCAGTCGCTGCTGCAGCGGCTGATCGAGCCCGAGGAGATCGCGGACATGTGCGTCTACCTCGCCTCCCCGCTGGCCTCGGCGACCACCGGCGGAGCGCTCCGCGTCGACGGCGGCTACGTCGACGCGATCCTGCCGTGAGCCGCGTCCTGATCACCGGCTCCACCGACGGGCTCGGCCTGATGGCCGGGCAGCTGCTGGCCGCCCAGGGCCACGCCGTCACCCTGCACGCGCGCAACGACTCCCGCGCCGACGACGCCCGGGCGGCGCTGCCCGCCGCGGAGGCGGTGCTGGTCGGCGACCTGTCCACCCTCGCCGGGATGCGGTCGGTGGCATCCCAGGCCGAGGCGCTCGGCCGCTTCGACGCGGTGGTGCACAACGCCGCCGTCGGCTACCGGGAACCCCGGCGGATCGAGACCGAGGACGGCCTGGCGCACGTCTTCGCGGTCAACGTGCTGGCCCCGTACCTGCTCACCGCGCTGATGTCGCGGCCGGATCGGCTGGTCTACCTGGGGTCCGGGATGGCCCGCGGCGGCAACTCCGCACTGGACGACCTCCAGTGGACCCGGCGGCGCTGGAACGGCTCGCAGGCCTACGCCGACAGCAAGCTGTGGGACGTCGTCCTCGCCTTCGCCGTCGCCCGGCGCTGGCCCGATGTGGCGTCCCACGCCGTCGAGCCGGGGTGGGTGCCGACGAGGATGGGCGGGGCCGGCGCTCCCGACGACCTGTCGCAGGGGCCGGTCACGCAGGCCTGGCTGGCAGTCGGCGACGACGCGGAGGCCCGTTCCAGCGGCGGCTACTGGTACCACCAGGGTCGCCGGGAGGCCCCTGCGGTGGCCTCCGACGTCGCCGTCCAGGAGGGGCTGCTCGCCGCCTGCGCCGACCTCACCGGGGTCGCGCTGCCTTGAGGACGACGGAGGCGCCGGCCCGGGAGCTCCCCGGACCGGCGCCGCGCGTCGTCCGTCAGGCCTTGATGATCGCGGCGACCGGGCCGCCGCCGCTCGGGCCCTGGTGCACCGCGGCCACCGACACGAACACCGCCGGGTCGCCGGTCACGGACGCGGCCACGCCGCCGACGGTGGCCTTGATCTGCCGGTGCCAGAAGACGTCGGAGTCGTCGAGCATGGCGTTGCGCCGGCCGCGCACGTAGCCGGTCGGGTCGGCCTCGCACTTGAGGAAGACGTTGACCAGCCGGTCGCCGAGGTCGCTGACGTGCGGCCGCTCGGGCAGGTCGAGCCCGGCCTGGCGGATGGCGTCCCAGATGCCGTCCTGGTCCAGCGCGTCCGTCATCACCGAGTGGCCGATCCGGTAGTTGCCGCCGTGCCCGCGGGCGTTGCCGACGACGACGATCTGCGCCCGGTCCAGCTCCACGCCCGACGAGCAGGACGCGACCGCGCTGTACAGCGACAGGTCGCGCATGACCTGCTCCTGCGTCGGCATCTCGATCTCGCCCAGCGCCACCGCGATGCCGAGCGCCGTCGTCCCGTTGGAGAGGTCCATCGAGCCGTGCGGCTCGTCGTAGTAGGTGTCCTTGCCGCGGGACTTCGCCTCGCGGATCGTCTCGATCGTCAGCAGCGGCGTCTTGGTCTGCACGTAGTGGACGTCGGCCGGGTCGGTGATCCCGGCTGCCTCCATCGCCCGGCGCACGCCCTCGGCGACCTTCTCCACCATGGCGATCCGCCCGATGTCCTCGGGCAGCAGCACGTCGCTCATCGCGTAGCCGACGGTCAGCCGCGGCTCGTCGGTCTTCTCCACCGACTCCTCGGGCAGCGTGGCGAAGATCGTGGCGTGCGGGCTGATCACGCCGTCGGTGCCGCCGGACCAGACGATCGGGATCTCGCCGACCTCCTCCTTGCTCCGCGAGCCCTTCTCCAGCAGCACCTCGCGGAAGGCCCGGTCGGCGATGATCCGGGTGTAGTCGTTGACGCCGCCGTTGCCCTCGGTCTTGCCGATGACGGCGACGACCCGGTCGGCCTCCATGACGCCGTCGTCGATGAGCTTGGCGAGCTCGGAGGCGTCACTGACGTTGTGCAGCGGGACCTTGCGGACCTCGATCGGTGCGGGCACGGCGGTTCTCCTCGTTGGCTCAGACGGACAGGACGGTGCCGACGTCGTCGGTGACGGCGTCGGAGATGTGCTCGAGCGAGGTGATGACGGCGCGGGCGCCGGACCGGCGGTCGACGAAGCGGAGCGCGGCCTCGACCTTGGGGCCCATGCTGCCGCGGGCGAACTGCCCGGCCGCGGCGTGCGCCCGGACCTCGGCGACGGTGACCCGGCCCAGCGGCCGGGCGACCGGCGTGCCGAAGTCGACCATCACGTGGGGGACGTCGGTGGCGATGACCAGGGTGTCGGCGTCGAGGTCGGCGGCGAGCAGGGCCGCGGTGAGGTCCTTGTCGATGACCGCCTCGACGCCACGCAGGGCGCCGCCGTCGTGGTCGTCGACCACCGGCACGCCGCCGCCCCCGGCGCAGACGACGACGAAGCCGGCTCCGGCCAGCGCCCGGATCGCCGGGACGTCGACGACCGACCGGGGCTCGGGGGAGGCGACCACGCGCCGCCAGCCGCGTTCCCCGCGGTCCTCCCAGACCTGGCCCAGCTCGATGAAGTGCTGCGCACGGTCCCGCGGCAGGTGGCGGCCGACCGGCTTGGTCGGCGACCGGAACCCGGGGTCGGCCGGGTCGACCAGCGTGCGGGTGACCAGGGCCGAGGTGCGCTGCGGCAGCCCGCGGGCGGCGAGCGCGGCGTCCAGCTCGTCGGCGAGGGTGAAGCCGATCGTCGCCTGGGTCTGGGCGACGTTCCAGTCCAGCGGGACCGGGGGCACCTCGTGCGCGGCCAGCTCGTTCTTGACCAGGAGGTTCCCCACCTGCGGACCGTTGCCGTGGGTGACCACCACCTCGACCCCGGTGGCGACCACGGCCGCCAGGTGCCCTGCGGCGACGGCGATCGCGGCACGCTGCGCACCGGGCGTGGCCGACCCGTCGGGGCCGGTCATCGCGTTGCCGCCCAGGGCGACGACCACACGGCGGGGAGAGGTCACCCGCCGGACCCTAGCGGCAAAATGCCTTAGCGGTGAAGTACCCGCGTCAGGCGGCGATCGTGTGGTGCGCGTCCTCGACGGGGAGGGCGAACTCGACGGGGAGGGCGAACTCGTCGGTGACGGCCGTGGCCAGGCGGGCGGCGTCCCGGTGCACCGGGAGCGGTGGCAGGGCCGGGAGCTCGGAGGGCAGCAGCACCCGGATCTCCTCGGGCTCCGCGTCCGCGTCCGCGTCCTCGTCCTCGTCCTCGTCCTCGTCCTCGTACTCGTCCGCGTGCACGGCGACGTCGCCGGCCGGCTCCTCGGCCTGCGCCCCGGCCTCCTCGCCGGCTGCGGCGTCGTCCACCGTGCCGTCGGGGGCGGGGACGTCGTCCGGCTCGGCCAGGGCCGGCTCGGCCTCGTCCCAGTGCTCGGCGAAGTCGGCGATCAGCTGCATGGCCTCGTCGTGCAGGCGCTCGACTCGCTCGCGCCCGGCAGCGGCCATCTCCGCGAACGAGACGACGTCCTGGGTGGTCTGCAGATCGGTCACATCGGTGTTCTCGGCAGCCCCGGAGCGGACCGTTACCTCCGGGTTCCGTCACTCAACGACGCCAGAAATCGAAGCGGTCCCGGCCGGGGCGGAAACCGGCCTGCTCGACGACGTCGACCGCGAGGTCGAAGCGCTGCCCGACCAGGTGCGGCTGGTGGGCGTCGCTGCCGAAGCTCACCGCGTCCCCGCCCTCCTCGCGGTACCAGCGCAGCAGCTCCACCGACCACAGCGGGCTGGTCGTGTTGACCTCGAGTGCGCGGCCGCTGCCGGCCAGCGCCCGGAAGACCGCCCGGTACTCCTCCTCGAACTCCGCCTCCGGGTAGGCATCGCGACCGCCGGGCCAGTAGCGCCGCGGGTAGTCGCAGTGCGCCAGCACCTGGAAGACGTCACTGGTCTCGATCATCCCGACCATTTCGGCGAGGTAGCGGCGCATCGTGGCGACGACGTCGGTGCCCGGTGCGTGCAGCAGCCGGTTGACGCCCATGAGCCGGCCGTCGACCGGGAGGGAGTGCAGCGACCCCAGGATGCGGTCGACCGGCGAGGCGCCGAGGTGCGCGGCGACGCTCGCCCCGAACAGGTGCGGCTCGCCGGCCTCCACGCCCGACCACACCCGCAGCTGCGGGAAGCGCTGCCGGGCCTCCCAGATCGTCTCGGCGTAGAGGTCGACGTCGATCGGCAGCTGGTTGGCCGGGTGGCGGTCGGTCAGGCCCTGCGCGGTGGCGCGGTCCGCGGCGTCCCAGAACGTGAAGTCCAGGTGCTCGGTGAAGGCGATCGCGGGCAGGCCGATCTCCACGGCGCGCGCGCAGGCCCGCAGGAGCGAGGCCCGTGGCCCGGTGTCCCAGGAGAACTCGCTGTGCACGTGGTTGTCCGGCGGCAGCATCAGTCGCCATCCAACCGTTCGTCCACAGTCTCCGCACACCGGGTCCCGGTTGTCGGTGCCGACGCCTACGGTCGGGGGCGTGACAACGGTGGCACCTCCCTCGACCGAACTGGCCGACGAGGCCCTCGGCGTCCTGCGCGAGCTCACCGGACGCCCCGATGCGGTCTTCCGTGAGGGCCAGGACGCGGCGGTGGCCGCGCTGGTCGAGCGGCAGCAGCGGGCACTGGTCGTGCAGCGCACGGGGTGGGGCAAGTCCGCCGTCTACTTCGTGTCGACCGCGCTGCTGCGGCGGCGCGGCGCGGGACCGACGCTGCTGGTGAGCCCGCTGCTCGCGCTCATGCGTGATCAGGTGGCGGCCGCCGCCCGGGCCGGCATCAAGGCCGTGGAGATCTCCAGCTCCAACGTCACCGAGTGGGACGACGTCAACGCCCGGCTCGCCGCCGACGACGTCGACGTCCTGCTGGTCTCCCCGGAGCGGCTGACCAACCCGCGCTTCCGCGACGAGCAGCTGCCCGGCCTGGTCGACCGGTGCGGGCTGCTGGTGGTCGACGAGGCGCACTGCGTCTCCGACTGGGGGCACGACTTCCGCCCCGACTACCGGCGCATCCGCGACCTGCTCGGTCAGCTGCCCGCGGGCACCCCGGTGCTCGCCACCACGGCGACGGCGAACGAGCGGGTGGTCGACGACGTCGCCGAGCAGCTCGGCGCCGGCGGGGTGGAGGTCACGACCGTCCGCGGCCCCCTGGCGCGGGACTCGCTGCGCCTGGGCGTGCTCCGGCTGGACACCGACCGGGCGCGGCTGGCCTGGCTCGCCGCCCACCTCGGTGACCTGCCGGGCAGCGGCATCGTCTACACGCTGACCGTCGCCGCGGCCGAGGAGACGGCGGCGCTGCTCCGTGACGCCGGGCACGAGGTGCGCGCCTACACCGGCCGGCTCGACGACGCCGACCGCAAGGACGCCGAGGAGGCGCTGCGGGAGAACCGGGTGAAGGCGCTGGTCGCCACCTCGGCGCTGGGCATGGGCTTCGACAAGCCCGACCTGGGGTTCGTCGTCCACCTGGGGGCGCCGTCGTCGCCGGTCAGCTACTACCAGCAGGTCGGCCGCGCGGGTCGCGCGGTGGACCACGCTGACGTGCTGCTCCTCCCCGGGCCCGAGGACATCGCGATCTGGCAGTGGTTCGCCACCTCGTCGATGCCGCGGGAGGACCACGCGGCGGCGGTGCTGACCGCCATGGCCGACGGCAAGGCCTGGTCGGTGGCCCGCCTGGAGACCGTGGCCGACGTCCGCCGCTCCCGGCTCGAACTGCTGCTGAAGGTGCTGGCCGTCGACGGCGCGGTCGAGCGGGTGCAGGGCGGGTGGCGTTCCACCGGCGTCCCGTGGACCTACGACGCCGACCGGTACGCCCGGGTCACCGCCACCCGGGAGGCGGAGCAGCGGTCGATGCTCACGTACGCCAAGCCGGTCGACTCCGCCGCGTGCCGGATGGCCTTCCTGCAGGAGGCGCTCGACGACCCGACCGCCGCCCCCTGCGGCCGCTGCGACGTGTGCGCCGGCCCCTGGTACGCCACCGATGTGCCGGCCGGCGCGGCCGAGGCGGCCTCCGCCCGGCTGGACCGGCCCGGTGTAGAGCTTGCGCCGCGCGCCCAGTGGCCCACGGGCGCCGACCGGCTCGGGGTCGAGGTGAAGGGCAAGATCGCGCCGGGTGAGCAGATCGCCCCTGGGCGCGCCGTCGCCCGGCTCACCGACCTCGGCTGGGGGCAGCGGCTGCGCACGCTGCTCGGTGACGACGGGGTCGGCGGGGTGGCGACGCTGGCCGACGACCTCGAGGCCCCGCCTCTGGAGGAGGACCCGGACGCCGCCTACGACGTCAGCCACCGAGTGATCCGTCCGGGGTTGCCCACCGACGCACCGCCGGACGAGGAGCTGCTGAAGGCCTGCGGCCGGGTGCTCGGCGCCTGGGACTGGGCGCAGCGCCCGGGAGCGGTCGTGGCCATGCCCTCGCGACGGCGACCGGCGCTGGTCACGGGAGTGGCCGAGGGGCTGGCCAGCATGGGCCGGCTGCCCTACCTCGGCACCCTCGACCTCGCGCACGGTGGACCCACCGGCGGACCGGGGGGCAACAGCGCCTTCCGGCTGGCGGGGGTGTGGCAGCGGATCGTCGTCGGTCCCGAGCTGCGCGAGCAGCTCGCCCGGCTGGGCGACGCCCCGGTCCTCCTCGTCGACGACCTGGCCGACTCGCGCTGGACGATGACCGTCGCGGGTCGGGAGCTGCGGCTCGCCGGGGCCGGGTCGGTGCTGCCCTTCGCGCTGGCGCTCTCCGCCTGAGCTTGTCCACAGGTTTTCGAACAACTGTGCGAAACCGGGGGTAGTCTCCGGTCATGTCGCTCGCGCACCAGCCGTCCATGTGGGACGTCGCCGAGGAGCCGGCACTGACGCCGCTCACCGGTCGGGTCACCCGCCACCAGCTGAGTCGCGGCGCCTGGGTCGACCACCTGCCCGGTTGGGTGGAGGGCTCCGACGCCGTGCTCGATGTGCTGCTGGGCGACATCGGCTGGCGTGCCGACCGCCGGCAAATGTACGACCGCGAGGTCGCCGTGCCCCGCCTGCTGCGCTGGTACGGGGGTGGCGAGCAGCTGCCGCACCCACTCCTCACCGCGGCCCGCCACAGCCTCGACGCGTACTACGGCCCCGAACTCGGGGAGCCGTTCGTCAGCGCGGGCATGTGCCTCTACCGCGACGGTCGCGACAGCGTCGCGTGGCACGGCGACCGCATCGGGCGCAGCCGCTCGGCGGACACCGTGGTCGCGATCGTCTCCTTCGGCTCGCCCCGCCCACTCCTGCTGCGCCCGGTCGGTGGCGGCGGGAGCCTTCGCTTCCCGCTCGGCCACGGCGACCTGGTCGTCATGGGCGGCTCCTGCCAGCGAACCTGGGAGCACTGCATCCCGAAGACGACGAAGGCGGTCGGGCCCAGGGTCAGCGTCCAGTACCGCCCCCGCGGGGTGGCCTGAGGGCCGTTCTCCCAGGTCAGCGGAGCTTCGGGGCCTTCGGAAGCCCCCCCGGGACCCCCCGGTTTGCAGGGCCATCTGAGGGCGTGTAATGTTCCTTCTGCACCGAGCGAGAACGGACCGGGCCGCAAGGCCTGGGAAACCGCCGGCCGAACCCCCTGAGGGTGAGCCGCTGCGGAACTCGGTGTACAGTGGGGAACAAGCCGCCGCGAACGATGGCCGGAGAGATTCGGTCGGGTTTCGTGCGCGTCCGCTCCTTGAGAACTCAACAGCGTGCCGAAAGTCAGTGCCATATAGTTAAACCCCCATTCGGCCTGGTCGT
>NZ_JBJHAG010000030.1:0-49343 GCF_054050925.1 Modestobacter sp. SYSU DS0657
CCCCCCCCCCCCCCCCCCCCCCCCCCCCCCCCCCCCCCCCCCCCCCCCCCCCCCCCCCCCCCCCCCCCCCCCCCGGGACCGGTGCGGCAGTGCGCTCGTCGAGCGCGAGCCGTCAGCGGACGGTGGAGCGGTCGGCCTCGGCGGCCCGCTTGCTCGGCCACATCTTGGCGCCGACCACCCCGCCGACAGCCGCTGCGGCGATCGAGAGGCCCAGGCCCAGGGCAGCCCAGCCGGCGCTCGTGCGGGCGACGTCCGCAGCCTCACCAGCCGCGATGTCCGGCAGGTTGGCCTGCTGGATGCCGGCGACGTCGGTCACCAGCCCGGCGAGGGAACCGAACAGGGCGCCGCCGCCGAACAGGGTCAGGAGCACCAGCGTGACCACGGTGAGCGCCCAGACGAGGATGCCGTGCAGCAGCCCCTCGGCGAACCCGCGCCACAGTGCGGTCGCTCCGGCGGTGAGCCCACCCAGGAAGAGGGCGATCAGGCCGTTGACCCCGCTGAGCCAGTCGGCGTTGCTCGCCCCGTCTCCAGGGCCGACGTCCCACCAGCCCAGGGCGAGGGTGGCCACCTGCAGCAGCAGGAAGGTCGGCACCGCCACGACGAGGCCGGCCCAGACCGGGCCCCAGCGCACCCGGTCACGGCGGGACGACCCGCCGTTGAACACCGGGGCGTCCTGATGGGTGCGGCTCCCGGGGTCGACCGCACCGGCGCGGTACGCCCCCTCACCACTGACGCCGGCGGGCTCCGCCACCACGTCTTCGCGCGGGTTCGTCTCCGTCCGCGCACGACTCTCCGTCATCTCGATTCCTCGTTCCGCTCGGGGGTCGTTGACGACTCGGATGTGCCCGCTCGGCCCGCAGCCCACCACCCGGGCACGGAGCTGTCACCGGATCGTCATCCGCACCGGGGACCCCGGGTCGGCGAGGGGCCGCGGAGGTGGTCGGGACCTCAGCCGACGCGGAAGAAGTCGAAGACGACGGCGTCCGGGTGCCGCACCCCCGAGCCGACGAACACGTGCGACGTGAGGACCGCCAGCCGCGGGACCTCGGTCTCGAAGCGCGGCACGGACCGGAAGTAGATGCGCGCCGGGTCGACCGGCAGCCCGTCGCGCAGCCGGGCGATGTCCTCGGCCGACCCGGTGCGCAGGCCGGTGTTCTCCACGTAGACCCGCTCCCCCCGGTCGGACTCCAGGACGTACCGGGCCTCGGCGACGGTCTCCGTCGGGGTCCGGATCACCTGGAAGTCGGCCCCGCCCGGCAGCACCCGTCCGGTCAGCAGGGGCCCGGACACCACACCGCCGGTGATCGGGATGACCCGCCGCATCCCGGCCGGTGTCGCGCCGACCTCGATCGCCGGGTCGACGGTGACCTCCAGGTGCAGCAGGTGCTCCAGAGGCGGCGGCGCGGGAGGCACGGGGTCTCCGATCGATCGAGGGTGTGGTGCCGGCGAACCGGCCGAGGGGCTACCAGAGGACACCGGGGTTGAGGATCCCCTTCGGGTCCAGGGCAGTGCGCACCCGCCGTCCGACGTCCATGACGTCGTCGTCCAGCTGGTCCAGCAGCGCCGACCGCTTGGTCCGCCCGACCCCGTGCTCGCCGGTGATGGTGCCGCCGCAGTCGAGGGCGACCCGGAGGACGGCGTCGAAGGCCTGCAGCGCGCGCTGCCGCGCCTCCTCGTCGCCGGGGCGGTGGACGATGGCCGGGTGCAGGTTGCCGTCGCCGGCGTGCGCGAAGACCGGGATCTCGACCCGGAACGTCGCGGCGATGGCCTCGATGCGCTCCATCGCGGTGGGCAGCTGGTGCACCGGCACGCAGATGTCCTCGGACAGGACGGCGCCGCGGACGTCGACGGCGTGGCCGACCGCGCGCCGCGCCTCCAGGAACATGTCCCCCTCGTCCGGGTCGTCGGTGGCGAACACGCTGGTGGCGCCGGCCGCCTCGCAGCACTCCGCCATGACGGCGAGCTCGTCGGACCGGGCGGCACCGGGCGCGTCGGACTGGCCGACCAGCAGGGCCCCGGCCTCCCGGTCCAGGCCCATCGCCCGGAAGTCCTCGACGGCGTTGATCGACGCCGAGTCCATGAGCTCCAGCATCGACGGTCGGGCGCGTGCGCCCATCGCCACCACGGCGAGGGCGGCGGCGCGGGTGTCGTCGAAGTAGGCCACGAGCGTGCCGGCCGGGTGCGGCTGCGGCACCAGCCGGAGCATCACCCGGGTGATCACCCCCAGGGTCCCCTCGCTGCCGACGAAGAGCTTGAGCAGCGGGAGCCCGGCGACGTCCTTGACGGTGCGCCCACCCAGGGTGATCAGCCGCCCGTCGGCGAGGACCACGTCGATCCCGTACACGTAGTCGGTGGTGAGGCCGTACTTGACGCAGCAGATCCCCCCGGCGTTGGTCGCCACGTTCCCGCCGATCGAGGAGATCCGGAACGAGCCCGGGTCCGGCGGGTACCAGAGCCCGTGCTCGGCAGCGGCGGCCTTGACGGCGGCGTTGAGCGCCCCGGGTCCGGCGACGGCGGTGCGGTTGACCGGGTCGATCTCGATCGTGGTCATCCGCTCGGTGCTCAGCACCAGGCATCCGTCGACGGCGGTGGCACCACCGGCCAGGCTGGTGCCCGCGCCGCGGACGATCACCGGCACCCGGTGCTCATCCGCCCACCGGATCGCGGCCTGCACGTGAGCGGCCGACTCGGCGCGCACCACGGCCACCGGCCACCCGGCGTCGGGCAACCGCGACCAGTCGTGGCGGTACCCCTCGACCACCGCCGGGTCGGTGACGACCACCCCGTCCGGGAGCGCCGTCCGCAGCAGTTCGACCGGGGCGCCCTGGGCGACCGTGTCCTCCATCCGCTCAAGCAAGCAGACGCCGGGGTCATGGGCAAGCGAGCGTTCCCGGTGCACCGGTGGATACGTCATCCGACCTAGCGGCACCTGCCGGAAACGCTCTACCGAACTGGCCCGTGCAATGGTGTCCCGGGCCACACTCGGGCCCTAGGCTCACTCCGGGGTGCAGGTGCCGTGCTCGACGCGTGCACGCCCCCGTTCGCATGCACTGCCTGACGTTTCCACCACCTGATGCACTCGAAGGGAGGATCGTGACGAGGTCGAGTCGACCCGCAGGGCCTGGCGACGCCCGGTCCTCCGGCAGCCCCACGGTCGAGGCCACGGACCCGACGACGCCACCCTCGGTGGCCGACCGGTCAGCCGCGGACGCCGCGGCACCCGGCCCTGCCGGTGACCGCGCGCCCCGAGCGCGGGACGATCGGCGCAGCGAGCGGCTGCGCGACTGGGCGCTACCCCTGCTGGGGGTGGCCATCGCCGTCGGCGTGTTCGAGCTGCTCCCCCGGATCGGCCTGATCGACCGGCGGTTCTTCCCACCGGCGTCGGAGATGTTCGGCGCGCTCTGGGACCGGGTCGCCGACGGCTCGATCTGGGAGCCCATCGGGCAGACGCTGCAGGGCTGGGGCCTGGGCCTGGGCACCGCGCTGGTGATCGCGCTGCCGCTGGGCATCGTGATCGGGTCGGTGTACCTGCTCTTCATGGCCACCCGGACGACGGTGGAGTTCCTCCGCCCGATCCCGTCCGTGGCGCTGATCCCGCTGGCCGTCCTGGTCTTCGGGGCCGGGCTGGAGAGCAAGTGGTTCCTCGCCGCCTTCGCCGCGACCTGGCCGATCCTGCTGCAGACGCTGTACGGCGTCCGGGACGTCGACCCGGTCGGCCTGGACACCGCCCGGTCCTTCGGCATCGGCGCCCTCACCCGGTTGCGGCGGGTGGTGCTGCCCAGCGCGCTGCCCTACATCGTCACCGGGATTCGCATCTCCTCGGCGGTGGCGCTGATCCTGTCGGTCACCGCAGAGCTCGTCCTCGGCGCGCCCGGCCTCGGCCAGGAGATCAACATCGCCCGGCAGAGCGGGGCCGTGCCCGGCATGTACGCCCTGATCATCACCACCGGCCTGATCGGCTGGCTGCTGAACATCGCCCTGTCCGTCATCGAGCGGCGCCTGCTGCACTGGCACGCGTCGCAGCGGGAGCGTGCCCGTTGAACGAGCCCAGCCGGCCGATCCGGATCCTCGGCATCGGCCTGGAGTTCATCGTCCCGATCGCCCTGCTGGTGGCGTGGGCGCTGGCGTCGTCGAACAGCACATCGTTCTACTTCCCGCCGCTGGTCGACATCTTCCGGGCCTTCGGCGACACCTGGTTGTTCGAGCGGGTCGGCAGCGACGTCGTGCCCAGCCTGGCCCGCATGTTCGCCGGCTACGCGATCGCCCTGGTCGCCGCGCTGGTCATCGGGGTGGCGCTGGGGCTGAACCGGACGCTCGGCCGGATGGCCGACCCCGTCGTCCAGTTCCTGCGGGCCATCCCGGCCCCGGTGCTGCTGCCCGCCGGCATCCTGCTGCTGGGCATCGGTTCGGAGATGAAGGTGGCGCTGATCGCCTTCGTCTGCGTGTGGCCGGTGCTGCTCAACACGATCGACGGCGTCGCCGGGGTCGACCCGGCACTCCGGGAGACCGCCCGCAGCTACGGGATCCCGTGGCGCGACCGGCTGTTCCGGGTGGTGCTGCCCTCGGCCTCGCCGCAGATCTTCGCCGGTGCCCGGATCAGCCTGTCGCTGGCCGTGATCATGATGGTGGTCTCGGAGATGATCGCCAGCAGCAACGGCATCGGCTATTTCGTCCTGCAGTCCCAGCGCACGTACGCCATCACCGCGATGTGGTCCGGGATCATCCTCCTGGCGATCATCGGCTACGTGCTCAACGTCCTGTTCCTGCTCGTCGAGCGCCGAGTGCTCCGCTGGCACCGCGGTGCCCGCGCCGGCGCCGGCTGACCGGAGGTCCCACCATGTTGCGCGTCGAAGGCCTCAGGAAGGTCTACCAGGAGGGCACCAAGCGTGCCTTCGAAGCGGTTGCCGACATCACCTTCACCGTCGAGCAGCGGGAGCTGGTCTGCATCGTCGGCCCCTCGGGGGCGGGCAAGACCACGCTGCTGAAGATGATGGCCGGGCTGCTGCCGCCCAGCTCCGGCGCCGTCTACCTGGACGGCGAGGAGGTCAACGGCCCGCCCGAGAAGATGGCCCTGGTCTTCCAGGACTACTCGCGGTCGCTCTACCCCTGGATGACCGTGGAGGAGAACATCGCCTTCCCGCTCAAGCACCGCAAGCTGGAGAAGTCCGAGTCGGCGGAGCTGATCCGGGACACCCTCCAGTCGGTCGGCCTCGCCGGAGCGGGGAAGAAGTACCCCTGGCAGCTGTCGGGCGGCATGCAGCAGCGCGTGGCCATCGCGCGGGCGCTGGCCTACCAGCCGGAGATCCTGCTCATGGACGAGCCGTTCGCCTCCGTCGACGCGCAGACCCGCGCCGACCTCGAGGACCTCGTGCTGGAGCTGCGCGGGCGGTACGGCGTCACGGTCGTCTTCGTCACCCACGACATCGACGAGTCGGTGTACCTCAGCGACCGGGTGGTGGTGCTCTCGCCCTCCCCCACCCGGGTGCAGGAGATCGTCGACATCCCGCTCCCCCGGCCGCGCGACCAGGTCGCCACCAAGGAGCTCGCTGACTTCGCGCACCTGCGCGCCTACGTCTGGCGCTCGATCAAGCGGCCCGAGGCCGCCGACGTCCCGGCCTGACCCTCCGGCGGCCACCTCCCCCCGAGGGGCCACCCGGTGTTCCACCGACGCAACACCACCAGAAGGAGAACGATGAGCCACCGTCCGTTCACCCGTCGCGCCACCTCCACGGTCGCCGGCCTGGCCGTGGTCGCCCTCGCGGCCACCGGCTGCGGCGGCGACAGCGACAGCGATGCCTCGGGAGGCGGGGGCGAGGGCGGCGGCACGACGACCGTGCAGGTCGGCACGCTGCCCATCGCCAACGCCGCCGCCATGTACCTCGGCATGGAGCAGGGCTTCTTCGAGGACGAGGGCCTGGAGATCGAGCCGACCGTCCTGCAGACCGGCAACGACATCATCACCGGCCTGGTGTCCGGCGACTTCGACTTCGGCTTTGTCGGCTACATCTCCGCCGGCATCGCGGCCGCCCAGGGGGTGCCCGTCTGCGTGGTGACCGCCAGCGACGCCACCGGCACGAGCACCGAGGACGACTGGCAGGTGCTGGTCGCCAGCGGCGACAGCGACATCGAGAGCGCGGCGGACCTCGCCGGCAAGACGATCAGCGTCAACGGCCTGGGCGGTGTCGCCGAGGTCATGCTGAAGGCGTCGCTGGACCAGGAGGGTGTCGACTGGCGCACGGTCGAGCTGATCGAGGTGCCCTTCCCCGAGGTGCCCGCCGCGGTCGAGGCCGGCCGGATCGACGCCGGCTACACGTCCGAGCCGTTCGTCACCACCGTGCTGGACCAGGGCGGCAAGGTCGCCTTCGCCCCGCAGTCGGCCATCGCCCCGGAGTACCCCAACGGGTCGTACGCGGCGAGCCAGATGTACGTGCAGGAGAACGCCGACGTCGTCGAGCGGTTCGAGGCGGCGATGACCACCTCGCTGGACTACGCCCGGGAGAACCCGGACGCCATCCGCGAGATCATCCCGACCTACACGCAGATCTCCGAGGACGTCGCCGGGCGCATGCGGCTGCCGGTCTACCAGTCGGAGCTGCAGACCGACGCCATCGACCAGCAGATGGGGTTCATGGAGACCTACGACATCGTCGAGGACGCTCCCACCGCCGACGAGCTCATCTGCGGCTGACCTGATCCGCGACTGACGGCCGCCGTGCCGGGCCCTGCCCGGTGCGGCGGCCGTTCGCACGTCCGGGGCAGGGGCGCGCGATCTGCGCGTACCCCGGGAACGAGCGAGGCCCTGACCAGCGGTTGCGCTGGTCAGGGCCTTCCTTGCTCCCCCGACTGGACTTGAACCAGTAACCCTGCGATTAACAGTCGCATGCTCTGCCAATTGAGCTACGGGGGAACGAACGGGTTGGTCGCCCGTGCGCCTGGAAGAGATTACCCCACCCGGCCGGCGGTGCCGGGAGGGGGTTCTCGGCGGGTCGCGCGGCGCGACGGCCGGTAGCGTCCCCACCCCATCCCGATCCCTGGAGGCACCCCTCGTGGCCAAGCTGTCCTTCCTCGCCGGCTTCGGTGCCGGCTACGTCCTCGGCGCACGGGCCGGCCGTGAGCGCTACGAGCAGATCCGCCGCGCCTACAACCACGCCAAGGACGACCCGCGCCTGCAGAGCGTCGCGGGCATGGCCCAGGCCCAGGCCGACGCCGCGGTGAAGTCGGTCAAGGCCAGCCTCGCGCAGGGCGACGGCCAGCGCTGACCCGCACCCGGCCCGCGGTCAGCGGGTCGGGTCGTCGGCGTCCACCGCGGCGGCCAGCCGGTCCCGGGCGATCTGCCGGGCCCGCGGGTCGTCGCGGTCGGCGTCGTCGTCGAACACCACGCTCCACTCCCGCGCCGCCTGGCCGGGCACCCGGCGCGCCACCAGCAACACCGCCCCGCCACCGGGCAGCGGGTGCCGCTGGCTGGTCACCACCGTCCGGTCGACCCGGCTGCGCACCTCGGCCGGCAGTTCCCCCGCCTCGGCGAGCACGTACCGCTGCTGCGGGCCCCTCGCCTGCACGCCCGGCTCGACCTCGGTGAGCGGCGTGACCAGGAAGCTGCCGCCCGAGCCCGCCGCGGTCCAGCGGGCCGTGCCCACCTCGTGCCAGCGGAGCACCGGCGCGGCCGCGGCGTCGGGGAGCGCCAGGTCGTCCGGCACCACCCGCAGCCCGCGGGAGGTGGCCACCAGCCAGCCCCCGCTCACCAGCCCACCCCAGGCGAGCACCCGCTCGTCGGCGTCCGGTGACGCGGCGACCACCGCCCGCACCGGCTCCGGCGGGCGGGCGAACCGGGCGCGCAGCGCGCCGAGCAGCGTCACGGCGTGAGGCCGCCGGCCGCCCGCTTGCGCAGCGAGATCGCCAGCTGCTCGAGGTCCATCAGCTGCTTGAACGCCTTCATGTACTCGTCGGCGGCCTCGACCGGGTTCATCCGCTGCAGCTTGCCCTTGAGCGCGGCCACCTGCCGGACGGTGGTGATCTCCTGCAGCCGGGCCATCAGGGCGTTGACGTAGGTGACGTCGTTCTCCCCCACCGACCGCATCGGCTCCACCGCCAGTGCGGTCAGCATCGCCTTCGCCGTCTCCCGGTCGCAGTGCTGCTCCACCTGCTCGACCCAGTCGGCGCCGCTGACCGTGGCCCCTGCCGCTCCCCCGGCCGCGGCGACCGCGGCGGCCACGGCGGCGTAGTCGGGGTGGGTGAAGTCGTCGGCGCGCACGGCGTCGAACTCGGGGCCGGCGATCTCCGGGCACTGCAGGGCGGCCTTCACCGCCTCCCGCTCCACCTCGACCGCGACGTCGTCCGGGCTCTTGCGCGGGGTGCGCACCCGACCCCGCTCGGGAGCGGCGCCGCCGTCGGCCAGGCGGCGCACCCGGGCGACCACCTCGCTCTCGTCGGGCAGACCGAGCAGCCCGGCGAGCCGGCGGGCGTAGGCCGGCCGCAGCGCGTGGTCCTTGATCTGGGCCAGCAGCGGCGCGGTCTTGTCCAGCGCCGCGACCCGGCCCTCCACGGTGTCCAGGTCGTACTCGGCCAGCATCGTCCGCAGCACGAACTCGATCAGCGGGGTGCGCCGGGCGATGAGGTCGCGCACCGCGGCGTCCCCGTGCGCCTGGCGCAGCTCGCACGGGTCGCGCCCCTCCTGCTCGACCGCGACGAACGTCTGCGCGACGAAGCGCTGGTCCTCCTTGAACGACTTCATCGCCGCCGCCTGGCCGGCCGCGTCGCCGTCGAAGGTGTAGACGACCTCCCCGCGGAACTCGTCCTGGTCCATCAGCAGCCGGCGCAGCACGTTGATGTGCTCGGCGCCGAAGGCGGTGCCGCAGGAGGCGACCGCGGTGGTCACGCCGGCCACGTGGCAGGCCATGACGTCGGTGTAGCCCTCGACGACGACGGCCTGGTGGTTCCGGGCGATGTCCCGCTTGGCCCGCTCGACGCCGTAGAGCACCGAGCTCTTCTTGTACAGCGGCGTCTCGGGGGTGTTCAGGTACTTGGGCCCCGGGTCGTCGTCCATCAGCTTGCGAGCGCCGAAGCCGATGACGTCGTTGGTGAGGTCGCGGATCGGCCAGATCAGCCGGCGGTGGAACCGGTCGATCAGCGTGCCGCGGGAGGACTCCTTGGCCAGCCCCGCGGTGACCAGCTCGGCCTGCGTGTAGCCCAGGCCGCGCAGGTGCCGGGTGAGGGTGTCCCAGCCGCCGGGGGCGTAGCCGCAGCCGAAGTCCAGCGCGACCTGCCGGTCGAACCCACGCTCGGCGAGGAACTGCCGGGCCGGTGCGGCGTCGGGGGTCATCAACTGCTCGGCGTAGAACCGCGCGGCCTCGGCGTTCGCGGCGACCAGCCGGGCCCGCTGCCCGGCCGCGGCCCGGTCGGGCCCGCCGGTGGGGCGCCCGCCGTCGTCCTCGTAGTGCAGCTCGACGTTGGCCCGGCCGGCCAGCAGCTCGACGGCCTCGGTGAAGGAGAGGTGGTCGATGTCCTGGATGAACCGGATGACGTCACCGCCGGCCCCGCACCCGAAGCAGTGGAACAGGTTCCGTGAGGGGGTCACGTGGAAGGACGGTGACTTCTCGTCGTGGAAGGGGCACAGCCCCTTCAGGCTGCCGCCGCCGGCGCGCTTGAGCTGCAGGTGCTCACCGACGATCTCGTCGATCTTCGCCCGTTCGCGGACCAGCGCGATGTCGGCGGCCCGGATGCGTCCGCGACCGGCCATGGCTCGTCCTCCCTCTCAGCCGATGCCCGGGGCGCCGGCGACGCTCTCACCGGTCGCGCGGTAGAGCAGGTACGCGGCGGTCTCCCGGAGGATGTAACGGAACTGCGTGGTGCGGGTCTGCACCGCGGGGCCCTGGCGGGTGGGCGAGCTGGTGGCGTCCATGCCGGCGTCCTCCGCCATCCGCTCGGCTCGCATCGCGTGCCACGGGTCGGTGACCAGGACGGCGGTGTCCCAGCCGCGGTCGGCGAACGCGGCGCCGACCGCCCGCATGCTCTGCAACGTGTCGACGCCCTCCTGCACGGCCAGCAGCGCCTCGCGGGGGACGCCGGTCTCGGCCAGGTAGTCGCGGCCGGCCTCGGCCTCGGAGAACTCGTCGCCCTCGGCCCGGCCGCCCACGGTCACGACCACCGGGGCCACGCCCTGCTCGTAGAGGTCACGGGCGTGCTCCAGCCGCGCCTCGAAGATCGAGGACGGGACGCCGTTGTACTGCGCCGAACCGAGCACCACGATCGCGTCGGACTCCGGCCGGGCGTCCTGCCGGGCGGTCCACCAGATCGCCAGCGCCGTCGAGCCGACCAGCAGCACCGACGCCGCCACCGCGGCCCCGACCACCCGGACGGCCAGCCGGCCCGCGAACGCTGCCACTCGTCATGGGTACCACGCGGCGCTGACAGCGGTGGGGCTGGTGGGTGAGCGGCTCGCCGGTCAGTCGAGCGCCCGGTTGCCGCAGACCTTCGTGCCGCCCTCGGGGACGACGGTGAGCTGGGTCCGGGAGACCGTGCCGTCGTCGTCCCAGCGGACGTCGACCCGCTGCACCGGCATGCCGTCGACCACGTCCGCGGTGGTGCCGGTGACCTCTGGGGTGCCCGGCCGGACGTAGTCCTCGGCCAGGTCGGGGGCGAGCACCCGGGCCCGCACGTCGTCGCAGACCAGGTCGTAGGCGGTGCCGAGGTCACCGGCGCTCAGCGCGCGCACGAAGACCGTGGCCACCTCCTCGGCCTGGTCCTCCGGTGAGCCCTTGAACACGCCCATCGCGGCGACCATCGCGACCGCCACCACCAGGGTGCCAATGAGCAACGCCAGCAGCAGGCCGGTGCGCCGGCGCGGGGTGCCGGTGTGCAGCGGCGCCGGGTCGTCGTCGTAGAGGTAGGGGCCGGTGGTCATGACTCGCTCATCCGCCGCTCACCGTCAGCTCCGCGCCGGACGGCGGGGTCGGGTCGTCCCGGTCGGCCAGCCAGCCCTCCGGCAGCGCCACCGGTCGCGGCGGGGTGGTGCGCCCGCGCGGGGCACCCAGCACCGCCTCCGGGTAGGGCTGGTCGGGGATCCGGCCGAGCAGCTCGGCCAGCTCGTCGAGGCTGCTGACCATCGCCAGCGCCCGGCGGACGTCGGAGCCCACGCTGAAGCCCTTGAGGTACCAGGCGACGTGCTTGCGGAAGTCGGTGCAGCCCCACAGCTCGCCCTGGTCCTCCGCCAGCAGGGTGGCGTGGCGGTGCATGACCGCGGCCACCTGGCGCAGCGTCGGCAGCGTGCGCCGCGACGAGCCGGCGAAGGCCGCGGCCAGGTCGCCGAACAGCCACGGCCGGCCCAGGCAGCCCCGCCCGACCACCACGCCGGCGCACCCGGTCTCGGCGACCATGCGCAGCGCGTCGTCGGCCTCCCACAGGTCGCCGTTGCCCAGCACCGGGATCTGGACGGTCTCCACCAGCCGGGCGATCGGCGCCCAGTCGGCGGTGCCGCTGTAGAGCTGGTCGGCGGTGCGGCCGTGCAGCGTGATCCCCGCGGCGCCCTCGTCCTGGGCGATCCGCCCGGCGTCGAGGTAGGTGACGTGGTCGGCGTCGATGCCGATGCGGGTCTTGACCGTCACCGGCACGTCGCGGGCGGCGGTGACGGCGGCCCGGACGATGTTCCGGAACAGGGTGCGGCGCCACGGCAGCGCCGAGCCGCCGCCCTTGCGGGTCACCTTGGGCACCGGGCAGCCGAAGTTGAGGTCGATGTGCGCCGGGCGGGTGCCGGCCACGTTCTCGTCGACCAGCATCTCCACCGCGCGCCCGACGGTGGCCGGGTCGACGCCGTAGAGCTGGACGCTGAACGCGTCGGCCTCACCGGGCGCGGCCTGGACCATCTGCAGCGTCTTCGCGCTGCGCTCGACCAGCGCCCGGGTGGTGATCATCTCGCAGACGTAGAGCCCCGCCCCGAACTCGCGGCACAGCGTGCGGAAGGCCGGGTTGGTGATGCCGGCCATCGGCGCGAGCACCACGGCGGGGTCGACGCTCAGCGACCCGAGCTGCAGCGCCGGCAGCGCCGTCGTCCGCTCGAGGGTGCTGGTCACGACGTCCAGGGTAGGTGGCCCGGCGGTGTGCCCGTGGTCACGGCACCGTCGCCGGCGCGGGTTGACCCGGTCGACCTGAGGTTCGGCCGTGCCACGGCGCGGCTCGACGTCAGGCCGGTCGGGTCAACCCGCTCGGCGGTACCGGATCCCCGCACGCCGCGCCCCACGCCGTCCCCGGTCGGGGCACCCGTCCACAGCTGGTCCTCGTGCGCAGCCCCCGTCACCGGAGCCGGTCAGGCTGCCCCCGTGACCGCTCCGCTCCCCGTTCCGCTGGCCGTGGCCGAGCCCGGTCGCCGCCGGCTCGGCCTGTTCCGCACGGCCGAACTCGCTGCGGCCGGCATCGGGGAGAGCGAGGTGCGGAGGGCAGTGCGGTCGGGAGCGTGGGTCCGGCTGCGCACCGGCGTCTTCATCACCGCCGTCGATCTCGCCGAGGTGGAGCGCACCGGGCGGCGGCCAGGGCTCGATGCACTCGCCGTGCTCGCCGGCCTCGAGCGACCGTCCGCCGTCCTCAGTGGCGCGACTGCCGCGTGGGTCTGGGGTTTGCCGCAACCTCCCAGCACTCCCATGACGGTGCACCTGACCGACCCGCACCACTGGCGCCGCGGACGGGGCTGGCTGATGACGCGCGCCGCTCTCCCGGACGACGAGGTGACACTGCGCGGCGTCTACCGGTTGACCACGCCCGCTCGCACCGTGGTCGACCTGGCCCGGTCCTGGCCGGAGGTGGACGCTGTGGCCGCCGTCGACTCGGCACTGCTGCGCGGACTGACCAGCCGTGACGAGCTGGACCGGGTGCTGGACCGGCAGGCCACGGTTCCGGGGATCCCGCGCTCGGTCCGCGCGATCGCGCTCGCCGATGGCCGGGCCGAGTCGTGGCTGGAGACGAGCGGCCGGCTGACCTTCGCCGCCCTCGGTCTGCCGCCGTTCACACCGCAGGTGGAACTGCGTGTCGACGGGCGGCTGCTGAAGGTCGTCGACGGGTGGTACCCGGGTGCGGCCGTGGCGGTCGAGTTCGACGGCCAGGTCAAGTACCGGCGGTCGTTCCTCGGCCGGACCCCGGAGCAGGAGCTGTGGCAGGAGAAGCGCAGCGAGGACCTGTTGCGCTCGCTCGGGATCCGGTTCGTCCGGGTGGCCCGGGAGGACCTCGGCGGACGCCGGCACGAGCTCACCAGCACGGTGCAGCGCACGCTGTCCACCCCCGGGCCCGCGGTCCGGGCGTTCACCGCGACTCCGCGGGCCGCCGGTCGGTACCGGGGCAGCTCCACCGGAGACGACGGTTGGCTCGCCCGCACCGACGACCGGGTCGGCGCGGGTTGAGCCGCCCCGCCTGACGTTGAGCCGTGCCACAGCACGGCTCAACGTCAGGTCGACCGGGTCAACCCTGCAGCCACCAGGGTTGACCCGGGACGGCACCGGGCCAGACGCCGGTCCAGGCCTCAGCAGCCGGGGAGGCGGGCGCCGAGGTAGGCGACGACCTGGTCCAGCGCCACCCGCTCCTGGGTCATCGCGTCGCGCTCCCGGATCGTCACCGCGTCGTCCTCCAGGGTGTCGAAGTCGACGGTGATGCAGAACGGGGTGCCGACCTCGTCCTGCCGGCGGTAGCGCCGGCCGATGGCGCCGGCGTCGTCGAAGTCGACGTTCCAGTTCTTCCGCAGCTCGGCGGCGAGGTCCCGGGCCTTGGGCGAGAGGTCGGCGTTGCGCGACAGCGGCAGGACGGCGGCCTTCACCGGCGCCAGCCGCGGGTCGAGCTTGAGCACCGTGCGGGTGTCGATGCCGCCCTTGGCGTTGGGCGCCTCGTCCTCGGTGTAGGCGTCGACCAGGAACGCCATCAGCGAACGGGTCAGGCCGGCGGCCGGCTCGATGACGTACGGCGTCCACCGCTCGTTGGAGGCCTGGTCGAAGTAGGACAGGTCCGAGCCGGAGTGCTCCGAGTGGGTCTTCAGGTCGAAGTCGGTGCGGTTGGCGATGCCCTCCAGCTCGCCCCACTCCGAGCCCTGGAAACCGAACCGGTACTCGATGTCGACGGTGCGCGTCGAGTAGTGGCTCAGCTTCTCCTTCGGGTGCTCGTAGTGCCGCAGGTTCGCCGGGTCGATGCCCAGGTCGGTGTACCAGCGGGTGCGCTCGTCGATCCAGTACTGGTGCCACTCGGCGTCGGTGCCGGGCTGGACGAAGAACTCCATCTCCATCTGCTCGAACTCACGGGTGCGGAAGATGAAGTTGCCCGGGGTGATCTCGTTGCGGAAGGACTTGCCGATCTGGCCGATGCCGAACGGCGGCTTCTTCCGGGAGGCGCCCATGACGTTGGCGAAGCTGACGAAGATGCCCTGCGCGGTCTCCGGGCGCAGGTAGTGCAGCCCCGACTCGTCCTCGACCGGGCCGAGGTACGTCTTCAGCATCATGTTGAAGTCGCGCGGCTCGGTCCAGGAGCCGGTGACGCCGCAGTTCGGGCAGGTGATGTCGGCCAGGCCGTTCGCCGGCAGACGACCCTTCTTCTCCTCGTAGGCCTCTTCGAGGTGGTCGGCGCGGAACCGCTTGTGGCAGTTCTGGCACTCGGTCAGCGGGTCGGTGAACACCCCGACGTGACCGGAGGCGACCCACACCTGACGCGGCAGGATGACCGAGGAGTCCAGGCCCACGACGTCGTCGCGGCCCTGGACGACGGTGCGCCACCACTGCTTCTTGATGTTCTCCTTGAGCTCCACGCCCAGTGGCCCGTAGTCCCAGGCGGAGCGGGTGCCGCCGTAGATCTCCCCGGACGGGAAGACGATCCCCCGGCGCTTGCAGAGGTTGACCACCTTGTCCAGGCGGGCGGGGTCGGCGGTACGGGGGGACTGGACGTCGCTGGGCACGAGGGCTCCATCCGGCTGGCGGTCGGCGGGGTTGACCTCTAGACGTTAGTCCGAGCGCTGAGTCTGCCTCCGGGCGGTGACCACCCGGCTTTGCATGCTCATACATGACTGTGCATACTCTTCCCGTGTCCAAGGTGCTCACCTCCCTGCCCGTCGGCGACCGCGTCGGGATCGCCTTCTCCGGCGGCCTCGACACCTCCGTGGCGGTCGCGTGGATGCGCGACAAGGGCGCCGTCCCCTGCACCTACACCGCCGACATCGGCCAGGCCGACGAGCCCGACATCGGCTCGGTGCCCGGCCGCGCCGCCGCCTACGGCGCGGAGATCGCCCGGCTGGTCGACTGCAAGGCCGCCCTGGTCGAGGAGGGCCTGGCCGCGCTCACCTGCGGCGCCTTCCACATCCGCTCCGGTGGCCGCAGCTACTACAACACCACCCCGCTGGGCCGCGCGGTCACCGGCACCCTGCTGGTGCGCGCGATGCTCGAGGACGACGTCCAGATCTGGGGCGACGGCTCCACCTACAAGGGCAACGACATCGAGCGGTTCTACCGCTACGGCCTGCTGGCCAACCCCGGGCTGCGCATCTACAAGCCCTGGCTGGACGCCGACTTCGTCACCGAGCTCGGTGGGCGCAAGGAGATGTCGGAGTGGCTGGTCGCCCACGGCCTCCCCTACCGGGACAGCGCCGAGAAGGCCTACTCCACCGACGCCAACATCTGGGGCGCCACCCACGAGGCCAAGACCCTCGAGCACCTGGACACCGGCATCGAGACCGTCGAGCCGATCATGGGCGTGAAGTTCTGGGACCCGGCGGTGGAGATCGCCACCGAGGACGTCACCCTCGGCTTCGAGTACGGCCGCCCGGTCAGCATCAACGGCAAGCAGTTCGCCTCCGCCGTCGACCTGGTGCTGGAGGCCAACGCCATCGGCGGCCGGCACGGGCTCGGGATGTCCGACCAGATCGAGAACCGGATCATCGAGGCCAAGAGCCGCGGCATCTACGAGGCCCCGGGCATGGCGCTGCTGCACATCGCCTACGAGCGGCTGGTCAACGCGATCCACAACGAGGACACGCTGGCCACCTACCACAGCGAGGGCCGGCGGCTGGGCCGGCTGATGTACGAGGGCCGCTGGCTGGACCCGCAGGCGATGATGCTGCGCGAGTCCCTGCAGCGGTGGGTCGGCATGGCCGTCACCGGCGAGGTGACCCTGCGGCTGCGGCGCGGCGAGGACTACTCGGTGCTGGACACCTCCGGCCCGGCGTTCAGCTACCACCCGGACAAGCTCTCCATGGAGCGGACCGTGGACTCCGCGTTCGGCCCGGTCGACCGGATCGGCCAGCTCACCATGCGGAACCTCGACATCGCCGACTCCCGCGCCAAGCTCGAGCAGTACGCCCGGATGGGGATGGTCGGCGGCGCCACCCCGACGTCGATCGGTGCGGCGCAGGCGGCGTCCACCGGGCTGATCGACGCCTCGCAGGAGGGCGGCGCGGAGGCGATCGCCTCGCGCGGCCAGGTCTCCCCGAACGACGAGCTGCTCGACCGCGCCGCCATGGAGTCCGGCACCGACTGATGGGGCTCACCCGGCCGGTCGGTCTCTGGCAGGTTCGGTGAGCCCCTTCAGTCGGTGAGGTACGCGCCGGGCTCGTCCAGGGCGTGCAGCCACACCGGCGCGCCGGCGAGCTTCACCTCGGGGGCGGACAGCGCGCGGCGGTAGGTGCCGACGCCGTCCCACGCCGTCCAGAGCGCGAGCAGCTCCGGGTCGTCGGCCGCCCGGCCCACCGCGCCGTCCCGGAAGCCGGGCCGGGTGCGCAGCAGCGCCAGCAGGTCGGTGGTGGCGGCGAGCAACGCCGGCACGTCGTCGGCCGGGGCACGCAACCGGGTGACGGCGAACACCGCAACCTCCTCTGTTTGACAACCGTTCTCATGTGCGTGGAGGATGATGTCATGTCCGCGGCCGTCTCCACCCCCAGCCGGACCATCCCAGCCGACGTGCTGGCCGCGAGCGAGCTGCTCACCGCGCTGGCCTTCCCGCTCCGGCTGTCGATCGTCGCCCTGCTCGACGAGCACGGCTCGCGCTGCGTGCACCAGCTGGTCGACGCCCTGGGCGTGCCCCAGCCGCTGGTCTCCCAGCACCTGCGCGTGCTGCGCGGGGCCGGCCTGGTCACCGGGGTGCGCCGGCACCGCGAGGTCGACTACCGGCTCGTCGACGGGCACGTGGCGCACATCGTGCGGGACGCGATCGCCCACGCCGCGCACCGCGAGGCCGCCGCGCAGCCCCAGACCGCGGAGGGGAACGCCTGATGGTCCGCACCACCCGCCAGCGCGCCGCCGTCGCCGCCGTCTTCGACTCCCTGAACGGCTTCCACAGCGCCCAGGAGGTGCACGCCCGACTGCGCACCGCCGGTGACACGGTGGGGCTGTCCACGGTCTACCGGGCCGTGCAGGCCCTGGCCGACGACGGCGAGCTCGACTCCATCCGCACCGACACCGGTGAGGCGCTGTACCGCCGCTGCAGCACCCAGCACCACCACCACCTGGTCTGCCGCTCCTGCGGGCGCACCGTGGAGGTCGCCGGGCCGGCGGTGGAGCAGTGGGCCGACCGGGTCGCCGGCGAGCACGGCTTCTCCGACGTCAGCCACACCCTGGAGATCATGGGCACCTGCGCCGAGTGCCGGACGGCGCCTCCGGCCGGCTGACCCGGCTATGCCCGCGGGCCGTCGCCCCGCCCGTCGGAGTCCTGCGGGTCGCTGCGATCCCGGCGGTCCATCCGCCACCACTGGAACCTGATCGCCAGGTAGCCCAGCACGACCAGCGCACAGCCCGCGATGATCAAGCCGGCGAGCACCAGGGTGGCGACTGGGCCGTAGCCCAGCCCGGGGCCGTACTCCCGGGCCGCGACCTGGTCGACCGCGAATGCCACCGCTGTCACGCGCTGCCGAAACGGCGTTGCCGGCTGGCGTACTCCTCGCAGGCCTGCCACAGGTGCCGGCGGTCGAAGTCCGGCCACAGCGTGTCCAGGAAGACCAGCTCGGCGTAGGCCGCCTGCCAGAGCAGGAAGTTGCTGGTCCGGTTCTCCCCCGAGCTGCGGACGAACAGGTCGACGTCGGGCATGTCCGGCTCGTCGAGGAAGCGGGCGACGGTCTTCTCGTCCACCTTGTCCGGATCGAGCCGGCCGGCGGCGACCTCCCGGGCGATCGCCGCGGCGGCGTCGGCGATCTCGGCCCGGCCGCCGTAGTTGACGCACATGGTCAGCGTCAGGACGTCGTTGTCCTTCGTCAGCTCCTCGGCGATCTCCAGCTCCTTGATCACCGAGCGCCACAGCCGGGGACGGCGACCGGCCCAACGGACCCGGACACCGAGCTCGTGCATCTCGTCGCGGCGGCGCCGGATCACGTCGCGGTTGAAGCCCATCAGGAAGCGGACCTCCTCCGGGCTGCGCCGCCAGTTCTCGGTGGAGAAGGCGTAGGCGCTGATCGCCCCGATGCCCAGCTCGATCGCGCCCTCGACGCAGTCGAACAGCGAGGACTCCCCCGCCTCGTGCCCGGCGGTGCGCGGCAGCCCGCGCTGCTTCGCCCAGCGGCCGTTGCCGTCCATCACGATGGCGACGTGGCCGGGCACCTTGTCGGCCGGGATGTCCGGCGGGGTGGCGCCCGAGGGGTGCGGGTTCGGCGCCTTCACCTCGCGCCTCACCGCGCCACCTCGACGTGGGGCGCGCCGGCGCGGGGGGCATCGGTGCGGTCGACCAGCGGCAGCGAGCGCAGGCCCCGCTCCAGGTGCCACTGCAGCATCGCCGCGACCAGGCCGCTGCCCTCGCGCCGGTTGATGCCCTGGCTGGCCTCGGCCCGCCCCCAGTCGCCGGTCAACAGCGCCTCCAGCAGCTCGACGGTCACCGGGCTGGGCATCGCCGAGCCGGTGGGACGGCAGGCCGGGCAGACGGTGCCCCCGGCCGGGACGGAGAAGTGGCGGTGCGGGCCCTGCTCGCCGCACCGCGCGCAGTCACCCAGCGCGGGCTCCCAGCCGGCCACCGACATGGCGCGCAGCAGGAAGGCGTCGAGCACCAGCGGCGGCGGCTTGACCCCCTCCGCGAGGGTGCGCAGCGCACCCACGACGAGCAGGAACATCCGCAGCGCGGGCTCCTTCTCCTCCACGGTCAGCCGATCGGCGGTCTCCAGCACCGCCGTGCCCGCGGTGTAGGCCCGGTAGTCGCCGACGACCGCCGGCCCGTAGGCGCGGATCGACTCGGCCTGGCTGACCACGTCGAGGTTGCGGCCGGTGTACAGCTGCAGGTCGACGTGGCTGAACGGCTCCAGCCGGGCGCCGAACTTGCTCTTGGTGCGACGCACGCCCTTGGCCACCGCGCGCACCTTGCCGGTGCGCCGGGTGAGCACCGTGACGATCCGGTCGGCCTCACCCAGCTTCTGGGTGCGCAGCACGATCCCCTCGTCGCGGTACAGCGACTGCGGCGTCGTGCTCAATACCCGAGCCTGTTCAGCTTCTTCGGGTCGTCCTGCCACTCCCCCAGCACCGTGACGTGCAGGTCGAGGTGCACCCGGCCGCCCAGCAGCGTCTCCAGCCCGACCCGGGCCTCGCTGCCGATCGCCTTGATCGTCTGCCCGCCCTTGCCCAGCAGCATCGGCTTCTGGCTGGGGCGCTCGACGTGCAGCAGCGCGTGGATCTCGGTGAACACCGCCTCGGGGTCGCGCGGGTCGGGCTTGCGGAGGATCTCCTCGACGGTGACGGCGAGGGAGTGCGGCACCTCCTGCCGCACCTTCTCCAGCGCCGCCTCGCGCACCAGCTCGGCGATCTGCCGCTCGACGTCCTCGTCGGTGGTCTGCTCGTCGGGGTACATCGGCGGGCCCTCGGGCAGCAGGCCGACCAGCAGGTCCTCCAGCAGCTCGACCTGGTCGCCGGCGACGGCGCTGACCGGCACGATCTCGCGGGCCTCGACCAGCTGGCTGGCGGCCACCAGCTGCTCGGTGACCTGCTTCTTGCTCGCCGCGTCGGTCTTGGTCACCACCAGCACGATCGGGGTGGTGACCTCCTTGAGCTGCCGGGCGATGAACGCGTCACCGGCGCCGACGGGCTGGTCGGCCGGGATGCAGAAGACGATGACGTCGACCTCGGACAGGGTGTCGCGGACGACGTCGTTGAGCCGGCGGCCCAGCAGGCTCTTGGGCTTGTGCAGGCCGGGGGTGTCGACGAGCACGAGCTGCCCGCCGGGCCGGTGCACCACGCCGCGGATGGCGTGCCGGGTGGTCTGCGGCCGGTTGCTGACGATGCCGACCTTCTCGCCCACCAGCGCGTTCGTCAGCGTGGTCTTGCCGGCGTTGGGCCGGCCCACCAGGCAGGCGAAGCCGCTGCGGTAGGGCGGCTGGTCGGTGTCGGTCACATCGGCCAGTCTCCCACTGCGCACCGACAGGCCGGGCAGGGCGGCTGCGATCATGGGCGCATGCCTCCCCGGTCCCGACGTGAGCAGGGCGAGCCGCTGGCGGTGACGGCGGCCCGCGACCGCGAGCGGCACATCACGCAGGTCACCAGCTACGGCTACTTCGCCGCCCGCGGACCGAAGCGCTCGGTCACCGTCACCCCCGCCCCGCTGCGCTACTGGCAGTACGACCCGGCCGGCCCGTTGGTGCTCGGCCTGACCGCGCTGGCCCTCGCCGCCTGGCTGGGCGTGATCGCCTGGCGTGAGGGCGGCTCGGGCGTGGCCGCGGAGCTGCCGATCGCCCTGGCGCTGGCCGCGCTGGTGGTGGTGGGCTCGACCGGGCGGCTGACCGTCTCCGACGCCGGCGTCTCCACCGACATCGCCGGGCTGCGTCAGGTCTCCTCCTTCCGCATCGTCCCGCGGGTGCTGGTCCAGGAGGTCGTGCCCGGTCCTCCGCCGGCCGGCTGGCCGAAGGCGCGCCGGCGCGGCGGGTGGTGGCCCGGGCGCACCCGGGTCAGCGTCCGGCACCTGGGCATGGACGGGCAGACCGAGGAGGCGTTCACCGTACGGGTGCGCGACGCCGAGGCCTTCGCCGACGCCCTGGGCCACCCGCTCCGCTGACGGCACCCCTCCCCCTGCACCAATGACCGTCCTCCCGCACCCATGCTGGTGCGGGAGGACAGGCAGTGATCAGGTCACCTGATCACTGCCCGGAGGCGGGGCCGGGGTCAGGCGGTGCTGCGGACGGCGCCGTCGGGGCCGGCGAGCAGCACCGGCGCGGAGGCGGTCAGGTCGTGGACGGCGGCCAGCCCGGCCGCCTCGACCGACGCCGCCTCGCTGACCACGGCCGCGGCCTCCAGGCCCTCGACCCCGCTGGAGACGGCCGCGGCGACGGCGGCCTGCAGCGCGGTGAGCTGCAGCGAGGGCAGCGCCACGGTGGCGGCGAGGTAGGTGCGCCCGTCGGTGTCGCGGACCGCGGCCCCCTCGGCGGCTCCCGTGCGACCGCGCGCGGAGCGGGCCAGGGTGATCAGCTTGGCGTCCTCGGGGTCCAGATCAGCAGCGCTCACGAGGAGTCAGGATTGCACGCCGTCAGGATTCCGCAGTGGCCGGCTCGGGCTGCCGGGCGGTCGCGTCGTCGTCGCCGTCCTCGGTGTCGCCGTCGTCGTCCGACCCCGGGTCGGGCACCCGGGTGACGACGATGGTGTCGATCTGGTTGCGCCGCCCGCCGGTGCTCTCCGCGACCAGGTGCAGCCCGCCGACCTCCGCGGCCGATCCCTCGATCGGCACCATGCCGATCTCCCGGGCGAGCAGCCCGCCCACGGTCTCCACGCCGTCGTCGTCGGGCAGCTCGACCTTGAACAGGTCGGCGAGGTCCTCCACCGGCAGCCGTGCGGTGATCCGCACCGCCCCGTCCTCGAGTTCCTCCACGGGCGGGCGCTGCACGGTGTCGTGCTCGTCGTCGATCTCACCGACGATCTCCTCGAGGATGTCCTCGATGGTGACCAGGCCGGCGAAACCGCCGTACTCGTCGACGACGACGGCCATGTGGGTGCGCGAGGCCTGCATCTCCCGCAGCAGCTGGTCGACCGGCTTGGACTCCGGCACGAAGCTCGCCCGGCGCATCAGGTCCTCGACCTGCGGCCCCGGGTCACCGGAGGCCAGGCCCTGGGACCGGCGGACGAGGTCCTTGAGGAAGACGACGCCGATGATGTCGTCGACGTTCTCCCCGATCACCGGGATGCGGGAGAAGCCGCTGCGCAGGCACAGCGCCAGCGCCTGGCGGAGGTTCTTGCCGCGCTCGATCCACACGACGTCGGGGCGGGGCACCATCACCTCGCGGGCGATGGTGTCGCCGAGCTCGAAGACGCCGTGGATCATGTTCCGCTCGCCGGACTCCACCACGCCACGCTCCTCGGCCATGTCGACCAGCTCGCGCAGCTCGACCTCGCTGGAGAACGGCCCGTCGCGGTAGCCGCGACCGGGGGTGATGGCGTTGCCGATGAGGATCAGGAGGGTGGCGACCGGGCCCAGCAGCCGGCCGAGGAGGCGGATCAACCCGGCCGCGGCCAGCCCGATCGGGTAGGCGTGCTGGCGGCCGAGCGTGCGGGGGCCGACGCCGACGAGCACGTAGCTCACCACCGTCATGACGGCGGCGGCGCTGGCGATCCCCGCGGCCAGGCCCTCGACGAGGTCGTAGAGGACGACGGCGACCACCACGGCCGCGGTCATCTCGCAGACGATCCGCAGCAGCAGGAGCAGGGCCACGTGCCGGGCCCGCTCCGACATGACCTCGGTCAGCGCAGCCGCCCGCTTCACCCCGTCGCGACGGAGCTCGTCGACCCCGGCCGGGGACAGCCGCTGCAGGGCGGCGTCGAGCGCGCCGAAGACGCCGGCGAGCAGGACGAGGAGAACCGCGATCACCAGCAGGACGATCGCTGTCGTGCTCATCGGACCCCGGGCTCCGAGGGCCCGCTGGTGGCCGGCTCGCCGGTGACCGGTTGACGCGGCACGGAGCGCCAGCCCTCCAGCAGCGAGGACTGCAGGCCGAACATCTCCTTCTCCTCGTCGGGCTCCATGTGGTCGTAGCCCAGCAGGTGGAGGACTCCGTGGGTGGCCAGCAGCAGCAGCTCGTCGGCCATCGAGTGGCCGGCGGCCCGGGCCTGGCGGACGGCGACGGCCGGGCAGAGGACGACGTCGCCGAGCAGGGCCGGACCCGGCTCGGGGTCGTCGGGACGGCCGGTGTCCAGCTCGTCCATCGGGAAGGCGAGGACGTCGGTCGGCCCCTTCTCCCCCATCCACCGCTCGTGCAGGGTGGCCATGTAGTCGACGTCGACGCAGAGCACCGACAGCTCGGCCAGCGGGCTGACGTCCAGGCTGTCGAGCACGTAGCGGCAGATGCCGGCCAGCGCGTCCTCGTCGACGGCGATCTCGGACTCGTTGGCGACCTCGACGGGCACCGCGGTCAGCTCCCCTGCTGCCGGCGGGGGCGGGCCGCCCGGGACGGGCCGGCACCCGTCGCGGTGGTGGTCTGGCGCGCGGTGTCCCACCGCTCGTACGCGTCGACGATGTCGCCGACCAGGCGGTGGCGCACCACGTCGGAGCTGCTGAGCGTGGAGAAGTGCACGTCGTCGACGCCCTGCAGGATGTCCCGGACCACCCGGAGGCCGCTCTGCGCGCCACCGGGGAGGTCGACCTGGGTGACGTCGCCGGTGACGACCATCTTCGAGCCGAACCCGAGCCGGGTGAGGAACATCTTCATCTGCTCGGCGGTGGTGTTCTGCGCCTCGTCGAGGATGACGAACGCGTCGTTGAGCGTGCGGCCGCGCATGTACGCCAGCGGCGCCACCTCGATGGTGCCCGACTGCATGAGCCGCGGGATCGACTCGGGGTCGACCATGTCGTGCAGCGCGTCGTACAGCGGGCGCAGGTACGGGTCGATCTTCTCCGACAGCGAGCCGGGCAGGTAGCCCAGCCGCTCGCCGGCCTCCACCGCGGGGCGGGTCAGGATGATCCGGTTGACCTGCTTGGTCTGCAGCGCCTGCACGGCCTTGGCCATCGCCAGGTAGGTCTTGCCGGTGCCGGCCGGGCCGATGCCGAAGACCACACTGTGGGTGTCGATCGCGTCGACGTAGCGCTTCTGGTTCAGCGTCTTGGGCCGGATGGTGCGGCCCCGGCGGCTGATGATGTCCAGGCTGAGCACGTCGGCCGGGCGCTCGGAGCCGCCGGCCCTGAGCATGGCGACGACCCGGCGGACCGAGTCCGGCCGGAGGACCTGGCCGGTGGCGAGCAGCGCGATCAGCTCGTCGAAGACGCGGACGGCGAAGGCGTTGTCCGCCGGCTGGCCGGTGACGGCGATCTCGTTGCCGCGGACGTGGACGTCGGCGGCGAGCTCGCTCTCGACCAGCCGGAGCAGCTCGTCGCCGGAGCCCAGCAGGGCGACCATGGAGACGGTCTCGGGAACGGTGATGGCGGTGCGGACGTCGGCCGGTACGGCCGCGTCGTCCGGGACGCCGGCTGCCGCGGCACGCGCGGACAGCTCACGGGCCGACGCTGTGAGGGCGGCCGGGACGGCGTCTGGTGAGGTGTCGGGCAAGTACGCTCGACCCTGCCTTCCTGCGACGGGGCTGTGACCTCCGGGAGTCTACCCGCGCGACGCGCTCACGGCGCCGGATCAGCGCGGGGGCCGGTCAGCCCGGGGCCCGACTCACTCCTCCGCCCGCCGTAGCGACACCAGGCCGCTGCGGAAGGCGAACGCAACCGCCTGGACTCGGTCCCGGAGGCCGAGCTTGGTGAGCATCCGGGACAGGTAGGTCTTCACCGTCGCCTCGCCGAGGAACAGCCGGGCGGCGATCTCCCCGTTGGTCAGGCCCTCGGCGACCAGCCGCAGCACCTCGGTCTCGCGCGCGGTCAGGGTGGCCAACCGGGCGACCTCGTCCGGGTCCGGGTCCGGGGACCGCGCGCCGGCGGCGATGACCCGCAAGGTCACCGCCGGGTCGAGCAGTCCGTTGCCGGCCGCCACCGTGCGCACGGCAGCCAGCAGCTGCTCCGGTGGCGCGGTCTTGAGCAGGAAGCCGCGCACCCCGGCGCGCAGCGCCTCGGCGAGCGAGGCGTCCTCGTCGAAGGTGGTGAGCACCACCACCGCCACCTCCGGGTGGGCGCCCAGCACGCGACGGGCCGCGGCCAAGCCGTCGCAGCGCGGCATCCGCACGTCCATGAGGACGACGTCGGGCCGGGTACGGGCGACGGCCTCCAGCGCAGCGAGGCCGTCGGCTGCCTCCCCGACCACCTCGAGGTCCGGCTGGAAGTCCAGCAGCATGCGCAGGCCGGCGCGCACCATCTCCTGGTCGTCGGCGAGCACGACCCTGATCGTCCCGGTCACCGGGCCCCCGGCAGGGGGAAGCAGACGCGCAGCCGGAACCCGCCCTCGGGTCGCGGCCCTGCCTCGACCGCACCGCCGAGGACGCCGACCCGCTCCCGGATGCCGACCAGACCGTGACCGCCGGCTCCCGCGACCGGCACCGGCACCCCGGACCCCTCGTCGTCGACCTGGAGCACCAACGTGGCCGGTTCGTGCCGCAGGGAGACCACCGTCGGCACCCGGCCGGCGTGCCGCAGCACGTTGGACAGCGCTTCCTGCAGCACGCGGTAGGCGGAGACGTCGACGGCCTGCGGCAACTCCCGCGGCTCACCGTGCACGGCGAGGGTGACCGGCAGCCCCGCACCGCGCACCTCCGCCAGCAGCTCGGGCACGCGGTCCAGGGACGGCGGGGCACCGGCTCCCGGCGCCTCGCGCAGCAGGCCGACGAGCCCGCGCAGCTCGTCGACGGCCTCCCGGCCGACCCGTTCCACCCCGCGCAGCACCTCGGCCACCCGGCTGCCGGGCTCGACCGTCGTCCGCAGCGCGCCGACCTGGAGCACCATCACGCTCACCGAGTGGGCGACCGAGTCGTGCACGTCCCTGGCGATCCGGGCGCGCTCCTCGGCCACCGCCGTCGCCTCGGCGAGTTCGCGCTCGGCATCCAGCCGAGCCGCGAGACGCCCCAGCCGCTCGGCGCGCTCCCGCGAGCGGCGGGTGAGCAGGCCGACGGCCCACGCACCCCACAGCAGCAGGGAGAAGAACAGGTTCTCCCAGGCCTGGGACGGCGGCGCCCACAGCAGGATGCCGACAGTCGCCAGCACCTGGTCGACGGCCGGCGCCGCCCAGGAGCGGGCCGGGCGGGCCTGGCTGCCGGCCCACCCGGTGGACAGCAGCAGCGCGAACAGCTGGGCACCGTTCGGCCCGGTGAGGCCGAGGGCCGAACCGACCGGGAAGGTGACGCCCACCACCAGGGCCGCGCCGAACGGCGACCAGGGTGCGACCAAGCCGGCGGCGGCGACGAGGGCCAGCACCGCGACGCTCGCCGCCGGGTCCGGACCGGTCGCGTCGAGGGCGAACTCGACCACCCCGACGACGAGCACCAGCAGCGCACCACCCCACGGGACGGCGACGGTGCGCACGAACGCGGACACGAGCAGCTCCGGACTGGTCGGGAGCGCACAGCGTAGGGGCCTCCAGCGGCGGCCGGGGTCCGCCTGACGCGGGACGCCCACCGGTCCCCCCGTCCTCCGGACGGCGGACACAGGTCCAGCTCGCAGGAGGCAGCGCGGAGACCGCCGCGGCGGCGAGCCTTCCTACGTCCCCGAAGCCCCGATCCCAGGAGCGAGCCCCATGACCACCGTCCGTCCCGTTCCCGTCCGGCCCACCGCTGACGAGGAGGTGGCGCCTGCCGCGCGCGTCCTGTCCCGCCTGGCCGGCGGCGCGCTGCCGGCCGGCGTCGCCGCGTTCGCCGCCGGCATCCTCACCAGCCCGATCGCCGAGGGCGACGACCGTGCCAGCTACCTGGAGTCGCTCGGCCGTGACCCCGCACTGACCCAGCTGTCGGCCGTGCTGCTCCACCACGGCAACCTGCTGCTGGGCGTCGGTGTGCTCGCCCTGCCCCTGCTGGTGCGCGGACGCCGGGGCTGGCTGGTCTCCCTCGTCGGCGCGGTGCTGAGCGCCCTGGGTCTGCTCAGCACCTCCGGTGCGCTGTTCACCGACTGGTTCCACATGGAGATGGCCCGCGCCCTGCCCCTGGACCAGGCGGTCGGCATCTCCGAGCGAGTGCTGTCGGCACCACTGCAGCAGCTCAGCTTCGGGCTGGCCCCCTTGCTGGCCCTGGGGTTGCCGCTCCTGGTCCTCGGGCTCTGCCGGGCCGGCGTCCTGGGCTGGTGGACGATGGCCTGCGTGCTCGTCGGCACCGTGCTGCTGCCGTTCAGCCCGGCCCAGGGCAACGTCGTGCCGGCGGTGGCGTTCGTCCTGATCCAGCTGCCGCTGGCGGTCGCCGGGTTGCGGCTGGTCGGCCGGTCCCGGCTCGTCGGGCGCTGACCTGATCCCTCCGGTGGCCCCGTCCCCGCTCGCGCGGGTGGCGGGGCCACCGCGTTCCCCGGGACGACTCCTCGACCCAGGGACCAGGTCAGCCCGGGGGCCAGGTGAGGCCCCGGCCACCCAGCACATGCAGGTGCACGTGGTGCACGGTCTGCCCGCCGTCCGGGCCGCTGTTGACCACCAGCCGCCATCCTGGCTCCGGGCCGTCCGCCGTCGCCAGGCCCTCCTGCTCGGCGACCGCCTGCGCGGCGGCCAGGAGCTCGGCGGCCAGCGCCGGGTCGGCGGCGGTCAGCGCCCCGATCGTCGGGTGGTGGTCCCGGGGGACGACGAGCACGTGGGTGGGCGCCTGCGGGGAGATGTCCCGGAACGCCAGGGTGCGGCCGGTCTCCCGGACGACGTCCGGGGCGATCTCCCCCGCGACCATGCGGCAGAACAGGCAGTCGCTGCTGGTCCCGGTCATGGCGGGAACCGTAGTACCCGACCCGGTCCGGAATCACGTCGTCGGTTGCATCGCGCACGATTTGGTCTTCTGCGATCAAGCTCTGGCCGGGACCTGCCGAGGAGGCGTGGGACGGATCCCGCGACCACCGGCGTCAGGAGTGCAACTGCTCGCCCTCAACGCCACCATCGAGGCGGCGCGCGCCGGCGATGCCGGCACGGGGTTCGCGGTCGTCGCCGGGGAGGTCGAAGAGCTGGCCCGGGAGACCGCGCAGGCCACCGAGGACGTCAGCAGCCGGGTGGCCACCATCCAGGGCGACGTGCAGGACGTCGTCGGCGCGCTGACCTCCATCGGGAGATCGTCGGCCGGATCAACGAGACCCAGCAGCACATCGGCGCGGTGCTCACCGAGCAGGCCGGCGTCACGCGCAGCATCGTCGAGCTGGGCTGAGCCCAGCGGGGGTTCCCGGGAACAGGTGCGCCAGGATGGGCGCACCGTTCCCCGAGCCCACGTGGAGGCCCCCGTGTCCGTTCCCCGTCCCCCCGCGAGGACGTAGTGAGCACCCGTTCCGCCGTCCGGTCGGGTGGCCTCGTACAAGCGAACAGGAGGGTGAGCAGGCGCGGCTTCCTCGCCGGCGCCGCAGCCACCGTCACCGCCGCCGCGCTCGCCGCCTGCGGCGACCGCTCCTCCCCCGTGACCGGCTCCGGGGGCTCCGCCGCACCGACCAGCGGCGCCCGCCGGACCCTCACCATCGGCGCCATCCCCGACCAGGACCCCGAGGTCCTGCAGCGCCTGCACGGCACCGTCGCGGACGCGATGTCCGGCGCGCTCGACCTGGACGTCACCTACCAGCCGGTGACCGACTACGGCGCCGCCGTCTCCCTCTTCCGCACCGGCGACCTCGACCTGGTCTGGTTCGGCGGCCTCACCGGCGTGCAGGCCCGGCTGCAGACCCCCGGCGCGGAGCCCATCGCGCAGCGCGACATCGACGAGGACTTCCACTCGGTGTTCGTGGTGAACACCGCCACCGGGCTCGCACCGTCGGACGACCTCACCCCGCTGGCCGACCTGCGGTTCACCTACGGCAGCGAGACCTCGACCTCCGGCCGGCTGATGCCCGCCTGGTTCCTGCAGCAGCAGGGCGTGGACCCCGAGGACTTCCCCGGCGGGCCCGGGTTCTCCGGGTCGCACGACGCGACGCTGGCGCTGGTGGCGTCGGGCAGCTACCAGGCCGGCGTGCTCAACGAGCAGGTGTGGGCCTCCCGCAGCGAGGAGGGCGCGGTCGATCCCGCCGTGGTGCAGTACGCCCGCACCCCGGCCTACCACGACTACCACTGGCTGCTCGGGCCGCGGGCCGTCGAGCGGATCGGCGCGGACCTGCCCGGCCGGCTGACCGACTGGTTCACCGGGCTGTCCGCCGACGACCCGGACGACGCCGCGGTGCTCGAGCTGTTCGGCGCCGGGGCGTTCATCCCGACCGAGGCCTCGAACTACACCCAGATCGAGGAGATCGGCCGCGAGCTGGGGCTGATCAGCTGACCGCCGTCCTCCGGCTGAACGGCGTCTCGGTCCGCTACGGCGGCACCCCCGCGCTCACCGGCGTCGACCTGACCGTCGGCGCCGGTGAGCGGGTGGCGCTGGTCGGGCCGTCCGGCGCCGGCAAGTCCACGTTGCTGGGGCTGGTCAACGGCTCGGTGCAGCCCACCGCGGGGTCGCTGCGGGTGCTCGGCGCCGACCCGGCGGCGCTGCGCGGGCCGGCGCTGCGCCGGCTGCGCGCCCGGGTGGGCACGGTGCACCAGCACCTCGAGCTGGTCGGCCAGCTGCGGGTGGTGCACAACGTCAACGCCGGCCGGCTCGGCGACTGGTCGGCGGCCCGGGCGGCCTGGTCGCTGGTGCGCCCGCAGGGGATGCCCGAGGTGCTGGCCGCGCTGTCGGCGGTGGGGCTGGCCGACCGGGCCTACGAGCGCACCGAGCGGCTCTCCGGTGGGCAGCGGCAGCGGGTGGCGGTCGCCCGGCTGCTGGTGCAGCGCCCGGAGCTGGTGCTCGCCGACGAGCCCGCCTCCGCGCTGGACCCGGTGCTCGCCGACTCGGTGCTCGGGCTGCTGGCCGGGATCGCCGCCGAGCGGAACGGCGCGCTGGTGGCCTCGCTGCACGACCCGGCGCTGGCGCTGCGGCACTGCACCCGGGTGGTCGGGCTGGTCGACGGGCGGGTGGTGCTCGACGCACGCGCGGAGCGGCTCGGCGTCGGCGACCTGGCCGACATCTACGGGGCGCCGCGGTGACCGTGCTGACCGCCGCGCCCGTCCCCCGGCTGCGTCGGGCGCGCACCCGGTGGGCCTGGGGGCTCGGGGCGCTCGCCGTCGTCTGCGGGGCGCTGGCCGGCGCCGGCTTGCTCGGTGGCGAGGTGGTCAACCGGTCGGGGACGGCGCAGTTCGGCCGGTTCGCCGCGGCCGCCCTCGCCCCCGAGCTCGACCCCGCGTTCCTCTCGGTGCTGGGCACCGCGACGCTGGTGACCATCGCCTACGCGGCGCTGGGCACCGCCCTGGCGGTCGGGCTGGGAGCGGTCGGCGCGGTCGCCGTCGCCCGCACCACCTGGGGACGGCGGCGGGCCGGGTGGCTGATGGCCCGCGGCGCGCTGGCCGTGCCCCGCGGGCTGCACGAGGCGGTGTGGGGGCTGCTGCTGGCGCTGCGGCACTGCACCCGGGTGGTCGGGCTGGTCGACGGGCGGGTGGTGCTCGACGCACGCGCGGAGCGGCTCGGCGTCGGCGACCTGGCCGACATCTACGGGGCGCCGCGGTGACCGTGCTGACCGCCGCGCCCGTCCCCCGGCTGCGTCGGGCGCGCACCCGGTGGGCCTGGGGGCTCGGGGCGCTCGCCGTCGTCTGCGGGGCGCTGGCCGGCGCCGGCTTGCTCGGTGGCGAGGTGGTCAACCGGTCGGGGACGGCGCAGTTCGGCCGGTTCGCCGCGGCCGCCCTCGCCCCCGAGCTCGACCCCGCGTTCCTCTCGGTGCTGGGCACCGCGACGCTGGTGACCATCGCCTACGCGGCGCTGGGCACCGCCCTGGCGGTCGGGCTGGGAGCGGTCGGCGCGGTCGCCGTCGCCCGCACCACCTGGGGACGGCGGCGGGCCGGGTGGCTGATGGCCCGCGGCGCGCTGGCCGTGCCCCGCGGGCTGCACGAGGCGGTGTGGGGGCTGCTGCTGGTCAACCTGCTGGGCCTGGACCCGTGGGTCGGCGTGCTGGCGATCGGCATCCCGTACGGGGCGGTGACGGCGAAGGTGTTCGCCGACCTGCTCGACGAGGTGCCGCGCGGCGCGCACGACGCACTGCTCGCCGCCGGCGCCGGCCGGGTGGCCGCCGTCGCCTACGGCCTGCTGCCGCCGGCGTCGGGCGGGCTGCTGTCGTACTCGTTCTACCGGCTGGAGTGCGCGGTGCGCTCGGCGGTGGTGCTCGGGCTGATCGGCGCCGGCGGGCTGGGCTACCAGCTGTCGCTGTCGTTCAGCTCGCTGCGCTGGGGGCAGGTGTGGACCTGCGTCTACGCGCTCACCGCGCTCTGCGTGCTGGCCGTGGTGGCCGGTCGGGCGGTGCGCCGGCGGGTCGCGTCGCCGCGCTCGTCGGGTGACCGGCTCCGGCGCGACCCGGCGCTCACCAGCGCAGTGGCGGTCACCGTCGCCGCGGTGGCATGGGCCTGGTGGTACCTGGCGGTCTCCCCCGCGACGCTGGTCTCCGACCGCACCGGCGAGCAGCTGCGGTACGTGCTGGCCGCCGCCTGGCCACCGGCCACCGACGCCGGCCTGCTGCGCGCCGTGGTCGCCGCCGCGGTGGAGACGCTGCAGATGTCGGTGATCGCGATCGCCGTCGCCACGGTCGGGGCGGTGCTGCTGGCCGGGGTGGCCGCGCACCCGGCCGGGCGCCCGGGCCCGGGGCGCCGGGTGGTGGGCGGCGTCGTCCGGCTGGCGCTGCTGGTGCTGCGCGCCGTGCCACCGCCGGTGTGGGCGCTGGTGCTGCTGTTCGTGCTGCTGCCCGGCGTGCTGCCCGGCGCGCTGGCGCTGGGCGTCTACACGCTGGGTGTGCTGGGCCGGCTCGCCGCGGAGGCCACCGAGGAGCTCGACCCGCGGCCGCGGGCGGCGCTGGCGGCGATGGGCGCGCCGCCGGTGGCCGGCTGGCTGTACGGCGTGGCGCCGCGGGCCGTCGGGCCGGTGCTGGCCTACGCGCTGTACCGGTGGGAGGTCGCGATCCGGGACACCGTGCTGATCGGGCTGCTCGGCGCCGGCGGGCTGGGTTCGCTGCTGGCGACGTCGCTGGCCACCTTCGACTGGAGCGCGGTGACCACGGTGCTGGTGGCCGTCGTGCTGTTGACCGCCGGGGTCGACCTGGTCAGCGCCCGCGCGCGGCACGCGATCAGGTAGGTCATCCGCTTCCCGACCTCTGGAGTCGATCATCGGCGTCCGGGTGCCCCCGCCGGCGTGTCGAGCAGCCCATCGCCGATGATGGACAGCGCGTCAGGCCCAGCGGGTACGGGCGGACAGGGCCGCCAGCGCGGCGGCGCCGGCGGTGGACGTGCGCAGCACCTCGGCGCCCAGCCGCACCGAGCGGGCACCGGCGGCGCGGAAGGCCACCACCTCGCCGTCGGTGAGCCCGCCCTCGGGGCCGACGACCACGGCGACCGTGCCGGTGGCCGGCACCTCGACCCGGGCGAAGGGCTCCCGCGCCTGCTCGTGCAGCACCAGGATCAGGTCGACGTCGGCGAGCAGGCCGACCACCTGCCGGGTGGTCATCGGCTCGGTCACCTCGGGCACCCGCGGCCGGCGGGCCTGCTTGCTGGCGGCGCGGGCGGCCGAGCGCCACTTGGCCAGGCCCTTCTCCACCCGGTCATCGCGCCAGCGGGTGACGCAGCGGGCCGCCGTCCACGGCACGATCCGGTCCACGCCCAGCTCGGTGGCGAGGTCGACGGCGAGCGGGCCGCGGTCGCCCTTGGGCAGTGCCTGGACCAGCACGAACTCCGGCTGCGGGGCGGGCACCTCGTGTCGGGCCTCCACCTGCACCTGCAGCCCGCCGGGGCCGGCCGCGGTGACCGTGCCCTCGACGAGCAGGCCGCGGCCGTCGGCGACCTTGACCCGCTCGCCGGAGGTCAGCCGCAGCACGTCGACGGCGTGCCGCCCCTCGGCGCCGTCCACGGTGACGACGTCGCCGTCGGGCACCTGGTCGAGCAGGAAGAGGGGGGCACCGTCGGCGGCGGGCGCGTCCGGGGCCTCGCTCATCGGCCGTTGAACGCGTCGCGCACCCGGGAGAACAGGCCGCCGCCGTGGTTGGCCGCGGCGCCGTCGGCGAGGTCCTCGCCGCGCAGCGCCGCGAGTTCGCGCAGCAGCTCCTGCTGGCGCTCGTCGAGCCGGCTGGGGGTCTGCACGTCGATGTGCACCAGCAGGTTGCCCCGGCCGGTGCCGCGCAGCCGCGGGGCGCCGTGCGCGCGCAGGGTGAGCACGCTGCCGGACTGGGTACCGGGCCGGATGTCGAGATCCTCGTTGCCGTCGAGGGTCTCCAGCTTGAGCGTGGTGCCCAGCGCGGCGGCGGTCATCGGCAGCGTGACCCGGCAGTGCAGGTCCTCGCCGTCGCGGGTGAAGACGTCGTGCGGGCGCTCGTGCACCTCGACGTAGAGGTCACCCGCCGGGCCGCCACCGGGGCCGACCTCGCCGTGGCCGGCCAGCCGGATGCGCATGCCGTCCTCGACGCCGGCGGGGATCTTCACCGGGATGGTGCGGCGGGCGCGGACCCGGCCGTCACCGCCGCACTGCCCGCACGGGTTCGGGATGACCTGGCCGGTGGCCTGGCAGGTCGGGCAGGGGCGGCTGGCGATGACCTGGCCGAGGAAGGAGCGCTGCACGCTCTGCACCTCGCCGCGGCCGTTGCAGGTGGGGCAGGTCTCGGGGTGGGTGCCCGGGGCGGTGCCGGCGCCGGTGCAGACGTCGCAGACCACCGCGGTGTCGACGGTGATCTCCGTCGTCGTCCCGAAGACCGTCTCGGCGAGGTCGAGCTCGACCCGGATGAGCGCGTCGCTGCCCTCACGGACCCGGCCGCGCGGTCCGCGCGCGGCTCCGGTGCCGCCGAAGAAGGCGTCCATGATGTCGCCGAGCCCGCCGAAGCCGGCGTTGCCGAACGGACTGCCGCCCCGGCCGCCGTTCGTGTCGTACGGGTCGCCGCCGAGGTCGACGATGCGGCGCTTCTCCGGGTCGGTCAGCGCCTCGTAGGCGCGGCTGACCTCCCCGAAGCGCTCCTTGGCCTCCGGGGCGGGGTTGACGTCGGGGTGGAGGTCCCGCGCCAGCCGGCGGTAGGCCTTCTTGATGTCGGAGTCGGTCGCTCCGGGGGCCAGGCCCAGCACGCCGTAGTAGTCGGTCGCCATGCAGTCTTGTCCCGTCCTCAGCTCTCGGCCAGCAGGTGGCCGACGTAGCGGGCCACGGCTCGTACCGCGGCCATGTTGCCTGCGTAGTCCATCCGGGTGGGGCCGACGACGCCGAGGCCGCCGAGCGCCTGGTCGCCGGACCCGTAGCCCACGGAGACGAACGACGCGGCGGTCAACGCCTCGTGCTCGTTCTCCTCACCGATGCTCACCGTCACCGTGCTCGGGCCCACCTCGGCCATCAACCGCAGGACGACCACCTGTTCTTCCAGGGCCTCCAGCAGCGGGCGGAAGGTGCCCGGGAAGTCCAGCGCGCTGCCCTGCGCGAGGTTCGCCGTGCCGCCGATGACCAGCCGGTCCTCCGAGGGCTCGACCAGCGTCTCCAGCAGGGTGGCGCTGACCGCGGCGACCAGCGGCCGCAGCTGCGGCCGGGCGTTCTCGACCAGGTCTCCGACCGTGTCGCTCGCCTCGGCGAGCTTCTTGCCGGTGAAGGCGGCGTTGAGCAGCGTGCGCAGCTCGGCGACGGTGTCGGGCTCGACGTCGTCCGGGGTGTCGACGACGCGCTGCTCGACCCGGCCGGTGTCGGTGATGAGCACCATGAGCAGCCGGCTGCTGGTCAGCGGCACGAGCTCGAGGTGCCGGACGGCGCTCCGCGACAGCGTCGGGTACTGCACGACGGCGACCTGGCGGGTGAGCTGGGCCAGCAGCCGGACACTGCGGCCGAGCACGTCGTGCAGGTCGACGGCGCCGTCGAGGAAGCGCTCGATGGCCCGCCGCTCGGCGGCCGACAGCGGCTTGACCGAGGACAGCCGGTCGACGAACAGCCGGTAGCCCTTGTCGGTGGGCACCCGCCCGGCGCTGGTGTGCGGCTGGGTGATGTAGCCCTCCTCCTCCAGCACCGCCATGTCGTTGCGGATGGTGGCCGGGGACACCCCGAGGTCGTACCGGGCCGCCAGCGCCTTGCTCCCCACCGGGTCGTTGGTGGAGACGTAGTCCTGGACGATGGCTCGCAGCACCCGCAGGCGCCGGTCGTCGTGCGCCACGGCTGACACCTCCCGTACCGGTTCGACGGGCCCGCGCACGGCCGGCCAGGACGCGTCCTGGCACTCGCGCGAGCCGAGTGCCAGCATACGACCGCACTCCCCCGCCGTCCTCCGGCTCGCGGTGGCCCCGGGCGCCCGGCGCCGTCGCGGTCACCGGTGCTGTCCCGGCCATCGGCGTGACGGGGCCCGGCCCACTAGGGTGGACGTCGGTCGTGAGCACCCCTGCGGGGGTGTCCGGGGGAACGGGAGGACCAGCTCTGATCTTCAAGGCGGTGCGGGACGGGCGGCCGTATCCCGACCACAACTTCTCCACCCGTGACTGGGCGATGATCCCGCCCCGGCAGATCCGGCTCGACACGCTGGTCACGACCAAACGCGAGCTGGCCCTGGACGCCCTGCTGGCCGACGACTCCACCTTCTACGGCGACCTGTTCCCGCACGCCGTCCAGTGGCACGGCGAGATGTACCTGGAGGACGGGCTGCACCGCGCGCTGCGGGCGGCGCTGCAGCAGCGCAACGTCATCCACGTCCGGGTGCTGGACCTCGACACCCTCATGCGCGAGCCGGCCCCCCGGCACGCGGCGCCGGACACCGCCGAGCTGCCCGCGCAGTCCGGCGACCCCGGCAACACCGCGGCCCCCTGGGGCAGCGGCCCGTGGAGTGCCCACCGCGGGGGGGCCGCGGCGCTGGACCTCGACCAGCCCCGCTAGAGCCAGCCCTTCTCCTCGGCCACCCGGGCGGCCTCCACCCGGGTGCGCGCGCCGGTCTTGCCGATCGCCGCGGACAGGTAGTTGCGCACCGTCCCCTCGCTGAGGAACAGCCGTCCGGCGATGTCGGCGACGGTCGCCCCGTCGGCCGCGGCTCGCAGCACGTCGGCCTCCCGCGTCGACAGCGGCGTGGCGCCCATCGCCAGCGCCGCCGCGGCGAGGTCGCGGTCGATCACCCGCTCCCCCGCCACCACCGCGCGGATCGACCGCGCCAGCTCGGCCACCGGGGAGTCCTTGACCAGGAACCCGGCAGCGCCCACCTCCATCGCCCGGCGCAGGAACCCCGGCCGGCCGAACGTGGTGAGCACGACCGCGCGCACCTCCGGCAGCGCACCGGCGAGCTCCCGCGCGGCCTCGATGCCGTCCTGACCGGGCATCTCGATGTCCAGCAGGGCGACGTCGGGGCGGTGCTCCCGGGCGGCGGCGAGGACCTGGTCGCCGCGGCCGACCTCGGCGACGACCTCGATGTCCTCCTCCAGGTCCAGCAGCGCGCGCAGCGCCCCGCGCACCAGCGTCTGGTCCTCGGCCAGCAGCACCCTGATCACCGGGCCGCCGCCCCGGCCGGCTGCAGCGGCAGGCGGACGGCGAGCCGCCAGCCGCCGTCGTCCACCGGGCCCGCGGTGAGCTCGCCGCCCAGCGCGGCGACCCGCTCCCGCAGCCCGGCCAGCCCCGAGCCCGACGACGCACCGACCACCTGGATCCGCTCCCCGGTCCCGGCCCCGTCGTCCTCGATGGCCAGCGCGGCGGTGACGCCGTCCTCGGTGAGCGAGACGGTCACCCGTCGGGCGCCGCTGTGCCGCAGCACGTTCGTCGTCGCCTCGCGCACGACCCAGCCCAGCGCGGCGTCCACGGTGCCCGGCAGGACCGGCACGCGGTCGGGCAGCCGGACGGCGACGCCGGCGCCGGTGAGCGCGGCCCGGGCCTCGGCCAGCGCCTGGGCGGCGTTCACCTGGCGGTAGCCGCTGACGGCGTCGCGCACCTCCGCCAGCGCCCGGCGGGCCGCCTCTTCGACGTCCCCCATCTCCGCCGCGGCTCGGGCCGGGTCCCGCTCGGCCAGCCGGCGGGCCAGCTCGCTCTTGAGCGCGATCAGCGACAGCGAGTGCCCGAGCAGGTCGTGCAGGTCGCGGGCGAAGCGCAGCCGCTCCTCCGCGACGGCGTTGCGGGCCAGCTCCTCGCGGGCCTCGGTGAGCTCGCGGTTGACCGTGATCAGGTACCGCATGCCGCGCATGGCGAACGCGGTGAGCAGGCACAGCGCCGGGATGACGGCGAGGCTGAAGTCGTCGTTGACCGCCAGCACCGCGGCGGACACCGCGGCCGCCGCGCCGGCCACGGGCCAGATCCAGCGGTGCGGCAGCGTCATCGACGCCGCGGCCGAGACGTAGATCATCAGCCCGGCCCACGCGCTGCCCAAGGAGACGGCCAGCACCACCCCGAGCACCGCCAGCACCGCCAGGTCCCAGCGGGCTCCGCCGCTGCCCGGCTGCGCGGTCACGCAGTAGAGGTACGTCGCGGTGAAGAGCACCAGCCCGGCCACCGCCAGCACGACCACGCTCGCCGGCCGCGGGGTGCCGACCAGGTCGGCGATCGGGAACAGCTGGAAGAACAGCCAGGGCAGCGACCACACCGCTCCCCGCCAGTTCCGGCCGCCGGTCTCCACGGCGGCGACGCTATCGCCCAGGGTCCGCATGACGGCTCAACCGGCGACCGCGTGCAGTGGACGACGGCGGGCCACGACAAGGGCGGCGACGGTGAACAGCACACCGAACCCGGCGAGCGCGAGCACCGGCGTGCCCGACGGCGTCCCGGCGGCGAGGTCGCGGGCGAGCTCGCCGTACCAGTAGGAGGGCATCGCGTGCGCCACGCCCACCATGCCGTCGGGGAAGAGCTCCACCGGGATCCACAGCCCGCCCAACGCCGCGAGGGCCGTACCGACGATGCCCATCGCCGCACCGGCCGCCTGGTCGTCCAGGGCGAGCCCGATCGCCAGCCCCAGCGCCACGAACACCACCGACCCGGCCCACAGCACGCCGATCAGCCCCAGCCAGGTGGCCAGCGGCAACTCGACGCCGTTGACGAACCGCCCGACCCCGGCCACCACCAGCAGGCTGGGCAGCACCAGCAGCGCGCCGACCAGCACGTCGACGGCGAACACCGTCGAGGTCGGCACCGGCGTGACCCGCAGCTGCCGCAGCCAGCCCGAACGGCGGTCGAAGGCCAGCCGGATGGTCGCGCCGAGGGCCGCGCCGATGGCCCCGTAGGCCATCATCGAGATCATCGTCCCGGCGGCCAGCTGCTGGTAGCCGTCAGCTGCCTGCCCACCCAGCACGCGGGTGAAGAAGACGGTGAACAGCGCCGGCAGCAGCACGGTGAAGAACAGGTACTGCCCGTTCCGCCCCACGCGGCGCAGCTGGAAGAGCAGCAAATCGGTCATCGCTCGGCTCCCGTGGTCGGCCGGGTCGGGGTGCGACCGCTCAGCAGCGCGAGGAACGCCTGCTCGAGGCTGGCGCCGCGGACCTCCAGGTCCGGGAGGCGGTCGAAGCGGGACAGCAAGGCGCGCAGCGTCGCCTCGGGGTCGCTGGTGGTCAGCTCGACGACGTCGGCCGAGCCGCCCACGCCGGTGACCCCGGGCAGCCCGGCCAGCTCGCCGCGCGGGCCGTCGCAGCGGAAACGGACCGTGCGGTCCCCTGCCCCCCGCGTCACGTCGGCGACCGAGCCGTCGGCGACCACCCGACCGCCGTCGACGACGACCACCCGGTCGGCCACCGCCTCGGCCTCCTCCAGGTGGTGGGTGGCGAAGACGATGGTGTGGCCGCGCCGGGCGAGCTCGCGCATCGTCGCCCAGAAGGCCCGCCGTGCCTCGACGTCCATGGCGGCGGTCGGCTCGTCCAGCAGGAGCAGCGGTGGCGACCCGATCAGCGCGACGGCGAGCAGCACCCGCTGGCGCTGCCCCCCGGACAGCGCGTCGGTGCGCCGGCCGAGCAGTCCGTCGATGCCGGTGACGGCGGCCAGGTCGGCCAGCGGCCAGGGCGCCGGGTACCGGCCGGCGACGAGCCGGAGCACCTCGCCCACCCGCGTCTCGCTGGGCAGCCCGCCGTGCTGGAGCATCGCGCCGACCGCACCGGCGCGGACCGCGGCATCCGGCTCCCGGCCGAGCAGCCGCACCCGGCCGGCCGCCGGGCGGAACAGGCCCAGCGCGGCGTTCACGGTCGATGACTTGCCGGCTCCGTTCGGGCCGAGCAGGGCGACGGTCGCACCGGCGTCGATGCGCAGGTCCAGGGCGTCGACGGCGAGGGTGCCGCCGTACCGGACGGTCAGCCCCTCGATGTCGAGGGCGGGGGTCTCGGACACGGGGACCAGCCTGGCGGCCGGTGGTGCGGCCGCGGCAGTGCGAGACGTCGTCGACCCGGTCTGACATCCGTCAGGTGGGAACGATCCCGCGCGCTGTCGATCACCCAGGGTCGGCGCGTCATCACGCCGGGACGGGAGAACGACGCTGCCAGCTCCTAGCATTCGCCTCGCGGTCCGCCGGCCGGTCACCGGAGCCCTGCCGGCGGAACTGCTGTCCATGTCGGAGGACCGGGCGCTGCCCACGGGCGCACCCGGTGCCCGCGACGTCCGGCCGGTGGCGCTCGGGCGCGCCGGAAGGAGCCTGTTCGTGCGCTGGTCCACTGCTGGGAGCACCCCGCCGGCGACGACGACGGCCGAACCGCCGCCGGCACCGCCCGCCCGTCCCCGCCGGCGGGCCGAGCACGACGGCACGCTGGAGACCGCGGCCAAGCAGGCCGGGGTGCTCTCCTCGGCCAGCCGGGAGGTCTCCGACACCTCGCGCGAGGCCGCGGAGTCGCTCACCGAGCTGCGGACGGCGATCTCCGACATCTCCGCCAGCACCTCGCGCGCCTCGGCGGTGGCCGAGGAGGCCGTCCGCGACGCCCAGGCCGTCGACGAGCGGATCGCCGCGCTGCAGACGGCGAGCGAGTCGATCACCGAGATGGTCCGGCTGATCTCCGCGATCAGCCAGCAGAGCCGCTTCCTGGCGCTCAACGCCTTCGTCGAGGCCGCCCGCGCCGGCGAGGTGGGCCGCGGGTTCGCCGTCGTCGCCGACGAGGTGAAGCAGCTGGCCAGCCGCACCGCCCAGGCCGCGGCGGACATCGGCTCGCAGATCGAGGCGGTGCAGTCCGAGACCCGGCAGGCGGTCAGCGCGATCCAGCGGATCACCGGCACGCTCGGGTCCATCGCCGAGGCGCAGGACGCGATCAGCGCCGCGGTCGACCAGCAGCGCGCCGCCACCGACCGGGTGGTGGACAACGTCGACCGGGCCGCGAGCGGTTCGGCGCGGATCACCGACGCCGTGGCGCAGCTCGCCGACAGCCAGCGGCTGGCCTACGTCCGCCGGGCGCTGACGACCGCCCAGGACCTGCTCGACGACGCCGGAGGCGTGGAGCTGGGCGAGCAGGCGGTGAGCCTGACCGTGCGCAACCAGGCCACCGACGCCGCGCGCGGGGCGACGCTCCCGGAGCTGCTGCTCGGTGGCGTGCCGGTGGACCGGGACGACGACCCGCGCCGCCCGGCGCGGCTGGTCGACGCGGTCGTCGCCGAGGTCGGCGGCAGCTGCACGCTCTTCCAGCGGCTCGACGCCGAGGGCAGCATGGTCCGGGCGGCCACGTCGGTGGTCACCCCGGCGGGGCGGCGCAACATCGGCACCTACATCCCCCGCACCAACCCCGATGGCAGCCCGAACCCGGTGCTCGCCGCGGTGCTGGCCGGGCAGACCTACACCGGGCCGGCCATGGTCGCCGGCCGGGAGTACTTCACCGCGTACACCGGCGTGCACTCCCCAGCCGGGGAGCTCATCGGCATGCTCTACGTCGGCCTGCCGCTGGACGAGATCGGCTAGTCCGTCAGGTCGCGGACGACGGCGTCGGCGAGCAGCCGCCCGCGGTCGGTCAGCACCGCCAGACCGGCGGTGTGCGCCGCCGGCTCCAGCAGCCCGCGGACGCACGCCTCCGCGGCCCGTGCCCGGCCGGCGTCGCTGAGTGCGGTCAGCGGCAGCCCGTCGCGCAGCCGGAGCCCGAGCATCACCGTCTCCAGCGCCTGGTCCTCGGGGGTCAGCAGCTCGCGGTCGGCGGCCGGGTGCAGGCCGGCGGCGAGCCGGTCGGCGTAGGCGGCCGGGTGCTTGACGTTCCACCAGCGCAGCCCGCCGACGTGCGAGTGCGCACCCGGCCCGATCCCCCACCAGTTCGCGTTCGCCCAGTACAGCTCGTTGTGCCGGCAGCGGGCGGCGCGGTCGCGCGCCCAGTTCGACACCTCGTACCAGCCCAGCCCGGCCCGCCCGAACGCCCGGTCGGCCTGCTCGTAGCGGTCGGCCAGCACGTCGTCGTCCGGCATCGGCAGCTCGCCGCGGGCGACCCGGCGGGCCAGCCTGGTGCCCTGCTCGACGATCAGCGCGTAGGCGCTGACGTGGTCGACCGGCGCGGCCAGGACGGCGTCCAGCGAGGCCTGCCAGTCGGCGTCGGACTCCCCCGGCGCACCGTAGATGAGGTCGAGGTTCACGTGCTCGAAGCCGGCGGCGCGCGCCTCGTGCGCGGCCTGCACCGCGCGGCCGGGGGTGTGCCGGCGGTCCAGCACGGCGAGCACGTGCTCGGCCGCGGACTGCATGCCCAGGCTGATCCGGGTGAAGCCGCCCGCCCGCAGCGTGGCCAGGGACTCGGGGGTGACCGACTCCGGGTTGGCCTCGGTGGTCACCTCCACGTCCGGCGCGACGGGGAACAGCTCACGGACGGCGTCCATCACCGCGACCAGGTCACCGGCCGGCAGGAGGGTGGGGGTGCCGCCGCCGACGAAGACCGTCTGCACCGCGGGCCGGTCCGGCCCAAGCACCTCGGCGGCCAGCCGCAGCTCGGCGATCGCGGTGGCCGCGTACTCGCTGCGGTTGGCGCCCGGGCCGAGCTCGTCGGAGGTGTAGGTGTTGAAGTCGCAGTAGCCGCAGCGGGTGGCGCAGAACGGCACGTGCACGTAGAGCCCGAAGGGCGTGGTCGGCAGACCGTCCCGGGCGGATGCCGGGATCATCGAGGGATCCGCGGGGAGGGCCGGGGTCTGGCCGAGGAGAGGAAGGGTGGTGGTCATCGCTGCTCCCAGTGTGACCGCTCCCGGCAAGATGCCGGGCGTGACCTCCGCGACCAGCGACGACCGCGTGCTCACCGTCGACGTCTCCGCCGGGGTGGCCCGGCTGACCCTGGACTCCCCCGCCGACCGCAACGCCCTCTCCCGCGCCGTGCGCGCCCAGCTCCGCACCGCGCTGGACGACGCCCTGGCCGACGACGCCGTCCGGGTGGTGGTGCTCGACCACACCGGGCGGGTGTTCTGCTCCGGCATGGACCTGCGCGAGGCCACCGGCGGGGCGAGCAGCGACCAGGGGGTGCGCGAGTTTCCCGAGCTGCTGACCCGGCTGTGGCACGCGCCCAAGCCGGTGGTCGCCGTCGTCCGCGGCCCGGCCCGGGCCGGTGGGGTGGGGCTGGCCGCGGCCTGCGACGTCGTCGTCGCCGGGGCCTCGGCGACCTTCGCGTTCAGCGAGGTGCGGCTCGGGCTGGTGCCGGCGGTGATCTCGGCGGTCTGCCGCCCGCGGATGCAGCCGCACGCCGCGCACCGGCTGATGCTCACCGGCGAGGTGTTCGACGCGGCCACCGCGGCGTCCACCGGGCTCGTCGACCTCGCGGTGGCCGACGACGCGGTGGACACCACCGTGGCCGCCCAGGTGACCGCGCTGGCGGCCGGGGCGCCGGCAGCGCTGGCGGTGACCAAGCAGCTGCTGCGCGGCGGGCACGACCTCGCCGGGGCCCTTCCGGCCCTCGCGGAGATCTCGGCCCGCGCCTTCGCCTCGGACGAGGGCCAGGAGGGCATGGCCGCCTTCCGGGAGAAGCGCCCGGCCCGCTGGGTGCCCGCGGCGGACTGATGCCCCCGCAGAGCTCGTGCTCTGCTCACCACTGGTGAGCAGAGCACAAGCGCCGGCGGACCACCTCGGGGCCGTCCCTCAGAGCACGTAGGTCGCGATCATCTGACCGAGCTGGCGGATGTCGGCGTTGCCCTTGAACTCCAGCCGGACCTTGCCCAGCCCGCTGAACCACAGGTCGAGCTCGGCATCGAGGTCGAAGGTGCCGGCCGTCTCCACGGAGAACGCCTGCACCTTGCTGTAGGGCAGCGAGGTGAAGTCCCGCTTCTTGCCCGTGATGCCCTGGATGTTGACCGCGATGAGCCGCTTGTCGGTGAAGACCACGAAGTCGCGGACGCCCTTGAACGTGGCGACGACCTGCTCGCCCCGGATCATCAGCGGCGCCACGGCCGGGGCGATGTCGTCCGGTTTGCACGGGCTGAGCTTGAACACGGAACCGTTGGCGAAGTCGATCACCGCGTCACCGTAGGGGCGTGCGCCGCGACGTCGGGCCGACCACGCCGCAGCGCCGGCCGCCGATCCGGCCGGCGCCGGTCAGCGCAGCCGGCGGGTGTTGTCCGGCTGCCGCACGGTCACCCCGCGCGCGTCCAGCCACTCGGCCAGCGGGACGGCGACCCGGCGCGTGGTCTGCCACGCCTTGCGCGCGTCGCTGAGGGTGAACGGCTGCGGCAGCTCGGCCAGCCGCCGCCGCGCCTCCTCGGCCACGCCCGGCGCCAGGTAGACCCCCTCGGCGATCCGGACCAGCTGCTCGTCGCGCACCGCCGCAGCCAGCTCCCGCGGGCCGAGCCCGGCCGCGGCCAGGTCAGGCGCCTCGGGGGCGGCGAAGGGGGCGCCGGCCAGCCGGGCCCGCACGTCGTCGACCGCCCGCTGCACGTGCGCGGGCAGCCCCGCGGAGCCGGCGACGACGCGGCCGTCGCGCAGCGACAGCGGCGGGCGCACGACGGCGGGCACCAGCTCCGCGTCGGGCAGCTCGAGCGCCGACCGCAGGACCGCGATCGGCGGCCCGGTCTCCAGCGGGCGCAGCTGCCGGTACCGGGCCACCACCTGCGGCACCCGGGCCGCCAGCTCGTCGGCGAGCCCCGGGGCGATCAGCCACGGGCCGACCTCGGACGCCCCGGCGGGCACCGGCCAGCCCATCGCGACGAAGTCGGCCCGCCGCACGAACCGGCGTCGCTGCAGGTCGGCGAGCGCCCCGGCCTCCCCGGTCGGTTGCCCAGCCAGCTCGGCCCCGCGGGTCCGTGCCGCCCCGCGGCGGCGCAGCTCCGGTGGGTCGACGTCCCGCACGTCGGCGCCGAGCACCCGGCGGGCGCCGGGGTCGCGCAGCAGCAGCCGGTCCCCGATCCGCAGCGGCAGCTCGGCGCTCAGCCGCAGCCGCACCGCCGATCCGTCCAGCGGGCGCACCCGCGCGGCGACGGTGGCCGATCCGATGTGCACCACGAGCTCGGCGGGCAGCCGGTCCTCGGGAGGGGCGGCCAGGGAGACGTCGACCTCGGCGGTCCGGCGGAACGCGCCCGGGGTGAGCAGCGCGTCGCCGCGGGCGATCTCCTCGACCGCGACCCCGCGCAGGTTCAGCGCCACCCGGGCGGTCGCCGACGCCGCCTCGACCGGCGCCCCGAGCGACTGCAGCCCGCGCACGGTCACCTCCCGGTCGCCCAGGGCGAACCGGTCGCCGGTGCGCACCGTGCCGGCGGCCAGGGTGCCGGTGACCACGGTGCCGGCGCCGCGGATGGTGAAGGCCCGGTCGACCCACAGCCGCACCGCCGCGGCGGGGTCGGGCGCCGGCAGGGCCGCCAGCACGCCGTCCAGGGCCGCGGTCAGCTCGGGCACGCCCTGGCCGGTGCGGGCGCTGACGGCCACCGCGGGCACCTGCCCCAGCGAGGTGTCGGCCAGGCGCTGCGCGGCGTCGGCGAGCACCGGGCCCGCGTCGGCGAGGTCGGCCTTGGTGACGGCGAGCAGACCGTGCCGCACACCCAGCGCGTCCAGCACGGCCACGTGCTCGGCGGTCTGCGCCGACCAGCCGTCGTCGGCCGCGACCACGACCAGCGCGGCCGGCACCGAGCCGACGCCGGCGAGCATGTTGCCGACGAACCGCTCGTGGCCGGGCACGTCGACCACGGCCAGCCGGCGGCCGCCGGGCAGCGTGGTCCAGGCGAACCCGAGGTCGATGGTCAGCCCGCGCCGGCGCTCCTCCTCCCAGCGGTCGGGCTCCATCCCGGTCAGCGCCCGCACCAGCGTCGACTTGCCGTGGTCGACGTGGCCCGCGGTGGCGATCACGTCCACGCAGCCGCCACCTCCCGCACCATCGCGGTCAGCCGCTCGTCGTCGTCGGGGGCGAGGCTGCGCAGGTCCAGGTGGGTCCGGTCGCCGGCGGCGTAGCCGACCACCGGGGTGCTCGCGGCGCGCAACGGCTCGGCGAACGCCAGCGGCACGGCCACCGCGGCGCTGGGCAGCTCGAACTCCGGGGCTCCTCCACCCCCGACCCGGGCGGTCGCGTCGACCGCCTCCGCCTCGACCCCGTGCGCCCGCAGCGCCGCGGCGACGGCGGTGGCGCGGGCCCGCAGCCCCGCGACGTCGGCGTCCAGCATCCGGCGCACCGGGGGCACCGGCCCGCGCAACGTCGCCTCCAGCGCGGCCAGGGTGGTCTTGTCGACCCGCAGCGCCCGGTAGAGCGAGTGCCGGCGCAGGCGCTGCACCAGCTCCGCCCGGCCCAGCACGATCCCCGCCTGCGGCCCGCCGAGGAGCTTGTCGCCGCTGCACAGCGCCAGGTCGGCGCCGTCGGCGAGGGTGGTCTGCAGGTCCGGCTCGTCGGGCAGCAGCGGGTACGGGTGCAGCAGCCCACTGCCCACGTCGGCCACCAGCGGCACGCCGGTGCCGGCCAGCGCGGCGGACAGCTCGGTGACGTCGGCGGACCGGGTGAACCCGCGGACGACGAAGTTCGACGGGTGCACCTTCAGCACCGCACCGGTGTCGGGCCCCAGCGCGCCGGTGTAGTCGGCGACGGAGACCCGGTTCGTCGTCCCCACCTCGCGCAGCCGCGCGCCCGTGGCGGCCAGCAGCTCGGGGATGCGGAAGCCGTCACCGATCTCCACCAGCTCGCCGCGGGCGATGACCAGCTCACCGCCGAGCGCGGTGGCGACCAGGGCGAGCGCGGCGGCGCAGTTGTTGACCACTAGCGCGGCCTCGGCGGCCGGGACGGCGGCCAGCAGCGCCCCGAGCGCCCCCTCCCCGCGCGGGCCGCGGCGGCCGGTGGCGAGGTCCAGCTCCACGTCGGTCGTGCCACTGGCGGCGACCACGGCCTCGACGGCGGCCGGTGACAGCGGCGCCCGGCCGAGGTTGGTGTGCACCAGCACGCCGGTGGCGTTGAGCACCGGGCGCAGGCTGCTCGCGCTGCCCGGCAGCCGCTCCAGCACGGCCGCGACGACGTCGTCCGGCGGCAACGCGCCCTCCCGCACCTGCTGCTGCGCGGTCTGCACCGCTGCCTTGACCAGGTCCCGGCCCAGCCGGGCGACGGCGGCGGCGACCTGTGGTTCGGCGAGGACGGCGTCGGTGCGCGGCACCGCGCGGCGGGGGTCGGTCGTCATGGCCGCACCAGCCTAGGGCGGACCGCGCGGGGCCGGTCCGGAGCCGGCCCCGCGGGCACCGGGATCAGCCCGCCAGCCGCGCCCCGTCGGCGCCGAACAGGTGCACGCGGTCCGGCCGGGGTGCGACGTGCACGACCGTGTCACGCCGCGGCGGACGCCGGCCGTCGACCCGGACGGTGATCGGGCGCTCCTCGCCGCCCTGCTCGGTGCGGCCGTAGACGTAGGCGTCGGCGCCCAGCTCCTCGACGACGTCGACCTGCACCCGGGCCCCCTGGTCGGCGAGCGCGAGGTCCTCCGGCCGGACGCCGAGCACCACCGTGTTCCCGGGGACCCGCGCGAGGACGTCCCGCCCGACCGGGAGGACGAGATCCCCGAAGCGGACTCCCCCGTCGGTGAGCGGCAGCTCGAACAGGTTCATCGCCGGGGAACCGATGAAGCCGGCGACGAAGACGTTGGCCGGCCGGTCGTAGAGCACCCCGGGGGCGTCGCACTGCTGCAGCACCCCGTCCTTGAGCACTGCGACCCGGTCGCCCATGGTCATCGCCTCGACCTGGTCGTGCGTGACGTAGACCGTGGTGACCCCGAGCCGGCGCTGGAGCGAGGCGATCTGGGTGCGGGTCTGCACGCGCAGCTTCGCGTCCAGGTTCGACAGCGGCTCGTCCATCAGGAACACCTGCGGGCTCCGGACGATCGCCCGGCCCATCGCCACCCGCTGGCGCTGACCACCGGACAGCGCCCGGGGCTTGCGGTCCAGGTAGTCCGCCAGGTCCAGCAGCTGGGCTGCCTCCCGGACCCGGCGGTCGCGTTCGTCCTTGCCGACGCCGGCGATCTTGAGCGCGAAGCCCATGTTGTCCCCGACGGTCATGTGCGGGTAGAGCGCGTAGTTCTGGAACACCATCGCGATGTCGCGGTCCTTGGGCGGCACGTCGGTGACGTCGCGGCCACCGATGCGGATGGCGCCGTCGGTGACGTCCTCCAGGCCGGCGAGCATCCGCAGCGACGTCGACTTGCCGCACCCCGAGGGCCCGACGAGGACCAGGAACTCCCCGTCGGCCACCTCCAGGTCCAGCGCGTCGACCGCTCTGCGGTCGGCCCCGGCGTACGCGCACGTTGCTCTGTCGAAGGTGACGGTCGCCATCGAGCGTCCTCCTGGTGTGGTGGTTCCGTGAGTGGGTGGGTGTGCGGGTGCGACCGGGAGGATCAGCCGAGGGAGACGGCCGTCCAGGACACCGGGGGCAGCTCCACGGTGAGGGTGCCGCCCTCCAGCACGGCGCTCTTGTTCTCGCCCGGGGCGATCCGCGTCGGCTCGGCCAGGGTGTTGGCCGCGTAGGGGTCCCCGTCGTGCAGCGTGTGGGTCTCCAGCACCCGGGCGTCGCCGAGGGCACCGGCGTCGACGGTCACCGTCACCGGCCCGTCGATCGCCCGGTTGACCAGGAACAGCGCCGTCCGCCCGGTCTCCGGGTCGTGCGTGGCGACGGCGTCGACGAGCGGCACGTCGCCGTGCTGGGCCGTGGCGTAGGTGTCGGACGACAGCTCCACCCGCAGCGCGTTCCCGCGGGCGAGCCGGGAGGTGAGCGCGAACGGGAAGAACGTCGTCTGCCGCCAGGCCGGGCCACCGGGCTCGGTCATGATCGGCGCGATGACGTTGACCAGCTGGGCGAGGCTCGCCGAGGTCACCCGGTCGGCGTGCTTGAGCAGCGAGATCAGCAGGCTGCCGACCACCACCGCGTCGGCGACGGAGTAGACGTCCTCCAGCAGCCGCGGGGCGTAGGGCCACTGCTCGATGTCGGTGATCTGGTCCTCGGTGTGGAAGCGCTCCTGGTACCAGACGTTCCACTCGTCGAAGGAGATCTCGATCGTCTTCTCGCTGCGCAGCACGGCCTTGACGTGGTCGGCGGTGGCCACGACGGACTCGATGAACCGGTCCATGTCGACCGCCGAGGCCAGGAAGCCGGCCAGGTCGCCGTCCTTCTCGGCGTAGTAGGCGTGGCAGGAGATGTAGTCGACGTCCTCGTAGGTGTGCTCCAGGACGGTGCGCTCCCACGCGCCGAACGTCGGCATCGCGGAGTTGGAGCTGCCGCACACGACCAGCTGCACCCGGGGGTCGAGCTGGCGCATCGCCTTCGCCGTCTGGCTGGCGAGCTTGCCGTAGTCCTCGGCGCTGCGGTGCCCCAGCTGCCAGGGCCCGTCCATCTCGTTGCCCAGGCACCACATCCGCACGTCGAACGGCTCGACGGTGCCGTCGGCGACGCGCTGGTCGGACAGCGCCGACCCGGAGCGGACGTTGCTGTACTCCAGCAGGTCCAGCGCCTCCTGGACGCCGCGGGTGCCGAGGTTGACCGCCAGCATCAGCTCGCTGCCGACCTTGTCGTTCCAGCGGGCGAACTCGTGCAGCCCGACCTCGTTGGTCTCCACCGAGTGCCAGGCCAGGTCCAGGCGGCGGGGCCGGGACTCCCGCGGGCCGACACCGTCCTCCCACCGGTACCCGGAGACGAAGTTGCCGCCGGGGTAGCGGATCGTCGAGACCCCCAGCTCGCGGACCAGCTCGAGGACGTCGGTCCGGAAGCCGTCGGCGTCGGCGGCGGGGTGACCCGGCTCGTAGATGCCGTCGTAGACACAGCGGCCGAGGTGCTCGACGAAGGAGCCGAAGACGCGGCGGTGCACCTCGCCGACGGTGAAGCGCGGGTCGAGCGTCAGGCGTGCGGAGGGCATGGCAGAACTCCTCGAGGGCGCGGCGGGGCCGCAGTCGCGTGGGGGTGGGTCACGTGGATGGGGTCGGAGCGGCGTCGGTCGGCGGGACCGGCCCGCCGGGGGGGGGGGGGGGGGGGGGGGGGGGGGGGGGGGGGGGGGGGGGGGGGGGGGGGGGGGGGGGGGGGGGCGGGGCGCGTGCCCGCCCCCGCCCCGCGTCCCCCCCCGGCCACCCCCCAG
>NZ_JBJHAG010000031.1:0-47730 GCF_054050925.1 Modestobacter sp. SYSU DS0657
GGGCAAACTCCGGTGCGGCGTGTTGAACGGGGGTCCCCTGGGGCGTCCGGGTCCCGTCGGCGGGAGCGGGGCCGCCGGTGCCCGGACACCGGCGGGGGAGCAGACCCCAGCCCGCCAGGGCCGCGACGACGCCGGGCGCCATCCGGCCGGCGGCCGCCAGCGCGGCCAGGCCGGCGGCGTCGACGAACGCCACCTCGGTGGCGTCGTCGCCGGCCACCGGATCCTGGCCGTCACCGGCCAGGTCGCAGGTCCAGTCGGTCACGGTGAACAGCACGCCGTCGCCGGGGATGCGCACCCGCCCCGCGACCGCGACCGGGCGCACCCGCAGCCCGGTCTCCTCGCGGGTCTCGCGCACCACCGCGTCCGGCTCGCTCTCGCCGGGTTCCACCCGGCCGCCCGGCACCGACCACAGGCCCGCGCTCGGGGCGTGCCCGCGCCGGATCAGCAGCAGCCGGCCCGTGGCGTCGTGCACCACCGCGCCCACGCAGGGCACCTCCGGGACGGCGACCTCGCGCTCGGACACGCCCGCAGGCTACGGCGGTGTGCACGGCCCCCGGGCGGGCGACCGCGACACCGTCGGGGGGCCGACGCTTGACGAAACCGCGTCGGGGACCGACGGTGAGCGGCGATGAGCGTCTCCCCGGTGTGCCCCCGATGCGGCGAGGCGCTGGTGGTGAAGCCCGGCTCCACCGCCGAGGGCTGGTGCCACCTGCACGCGGCGGTCACCCCGCTGCACCACACCGCGGTGGTCGCGCACGACGCCATCACCGCCGTCTGCGCCGACGCCCGGGTACCGGCCTGGGTGCCCGACCCGATGCCGCCGGGCTGGGCGGTCACCGGTCTGGCCTGGGGCGGTGAGCCCGGCGCCCGGGCGATCGTGGTCGCCTGCGCCGGCCCCGGCCCGCTGGGCGAGGCCGCGGAGGTGGTGCTGGTCGCCGAGGAGCCGGGTACGGGGCTGGGCTGCGGGTACGCCGGGCTCCCCGGCGTCGATCCCGGTGAGCTGATCGACGGCCCCTCCACGGCGGCCGTCCGCGCCGCCGGGCAGCGCGCGCCGCTGTGGGCCGTGCCGACCAGCGAGGACCGGGCCGCGTTCGTCGGCGAGGCCTACGGGGTGTGGCTGTGGCTGGTGACCTGGCCGTCGTCGGCCGCCTGGCTGCTGGCCGAGGACCCGGCGCTGCTGGACCTGCGCGAGCGGGTCTACCCCGACCTCCCGCTGGGCCCGCCGACGGAGCGGCTGCTCCCCGGGCGCTGACCGGGGGACGCTCCCCGGGTCCGCCGGCAAGCCCGACCCGCCGCCGGATCCGACGATTCACCGTCCCCCGGCGTGGCGACTGGTGTTGTGCGCGGGGCTGCTGTTACCCATGGGGCGCGGTCGAGCAGGCCGTGGTGGAGTCGTGCCGTCGTCCGTGACCTGCGGGCGCTCGGAGACCCGCCTGGCTGCCCGATGGGAGGAATGGTGCGACCGTGCTGAAGAAGGTGCTCACCTGGGTGGCCATCGCCTTCGTCGTCTTCTACGTGATCCAGCGACCGGAGGACGCGGCCGGCATCGTGCGCAGCGCGGGCTCGGCCCTGGGTGACGCGGCCCAGTCGCTGTCGGCCTTCGTGGGCTCGCTGGTCTGAGCCGGGGCGTGTCCGGCCCGCGACGGCCCCGCTGGGGCAAGGACGCCGAGAAGTACCTGCTCGCCGACGAGCCGCCGGTGATCGCCACCCGCCGCCACCCGGCGGTGCTGGCGCGCCCCTACCTGCGGGGGCTGCCGGTGCTCGTCATCGGCGTCTGGCTGCTGCAGCTCGACCCGGACAACCGGGTGGGCGCGGTGCTCGGCCTGGCCGCCGTCGTCGGCGCGCTGGCGTACCTCGGCCTGCACACCGCCGAGTGGTGGGTGCGGCACCTGCTGGTCACCCGGCGCCGGGTGCTGCTCACCTCCGGGGTGATCATCCGCACCGTCGCCGTCATGCCGCTGCGCCGGATCACCGACCTCACCTGGAAGGAGACCTTCTGGGGGCAGATCCTCGGCTACGGCACCTTCCGGTTCGAGTCGGCCGGGCAGCAGCAGGGCCTGGACGTGGTCACCTTCATGCCGCGCGCCGGTTCGTTGTACAAGCGGCTGAGCGAGCTGATGTTCGGCAGCGACTTCTCCACCAACCCGGTGAGCAGCGACGAGGACGCCGACGGGTCGCTGAGCGCCGACGACCGTGGGGACGACGGCGCGCCCGAGCAGCACCTGCCGCGGCCGCTGGTGTCCGGGCGGCGGCACGACACCGAGCCCATCCCGCGGGTTCGGGCCGGGCGGCGGACCCCGCCCGCCGAGTGATCGCCGGCCTCCGGTCACCCGGCACCGCGCCGGGTGCGGCAGGCTGAGGGCGTGCTCATCGACCTGCACACCCACTCCGCGGTGTCCGACGGCACCGACAGCCCCGCGACGCTGCTCGCCACCGCGGCTGCGGCCGGCCTCGACGTCGTCGCCCTCACCGACCACGACACGACCGCCGGCTGGCAGCCGGCCGCCGTTGCCCGGCCGACCGGGCTCACCGTCGTGCCGGGCATGGAGCTGTCCTGCCGGTGGTTCCCGGCCGACGAGCCGCCGATGAGCGTGCACCTGCTGGCCTACCTGTTCGACCCGCAGCACCCCGGGTTCGCCGCCGAGCGGGTCCGGCTGCGGGAGGAGCGGCTCGAGCGCGCCGAGCGGATCGTCGGCAACCTGGTCGCCGCCGGCTACCCGATCACCTGGGACGTGGTGGTGGCCCGCAGCGGCGGCGGGGTGGTCGGCCGGCCGCACATCGCCGGTGCCCTCGTGGCGGCCGGCATCGTCGACTCGGTCGACCACGCCTTCGCCACCGTGCTGAACCACCGCAGCCCGCACTACGTGACCAAGGCCGACACCGACGTGCTCGACGGCATCGCGCTGGTCCGCGCGGCCGGCGGGGTGCCGGTGTTCGCCCACGGGCTGGCCACCTCCCGCGGCCGGGTGGTCGACGACGCCGCGATCGCTACGATGACCGACGCCGGCCTGCTGGGGCTGGAGGTCGACCACCCCGACCACACCCCCGCGCAGCGCGAGCACCTGCGCGGACTGGCCGGTGATCTCGGGCTGATCCGCACCGGGTCCAGCGACTACCACGGCACCAACAAGCTCACCCCGATCGCGGCGTGCACCACCGACCCCGACCAGTTCGAGGCGATCGTCGCTGCGGGCACGGGGAGCACCGTCCTCACCGACTGAGGACGGTCGGTGGCCCCGGCTACGGTGGCGCCATGGGGGAGGACCGGCGGTGAGCGCCCAGCTGGAGATGCCGGGGATGCCCAAGCGGCTGTTCGCCTGCACGCCGAGCAAGCTCGCCACCTTCGCCGACTGCCCGCGCCGCTACCGGTTCGCCTACGTCGAGCGGCCCAGCCCGCCCAAGGGCCCGCCGTGGGCGCACAACACCGTCGGCTCCGCGGTGCACGCGGCGCTGCGCAGCTGGTGGGAGCTGCCGATGGAGAAGCGGACCACCGCCGCGGTCCGCCAGCTGCTGTACGGCGTCTGGTCGCCCACCGGGTTCCGTGACGAGGAGCAGTCGCACCGCTGGCGCGCGAAGGCCGCCACCTGGCTCACCGACTACGTCGCCGGGCTCGACCCGGCCGAGGAGCCGGCCGGCACCGAGCGCACGGTCGGGACGACGACTCCGGCGCTGGCGCTGTCCGGCCGGGTCGACCGGATCGACCGGCGCGGCGACGAGCTGGTCGTCGTCGACTACAAGACCGGCCGGACGCCGTCCACCGAGGACGAGGCCCGCGGCTCACCGGCGCTGGCCGCCTACGTGCTCGGCGTCCGCCGCACGCTGCGCCGGCCGTGCAGCCGGGTCGAGCTGCACCACCTGCCCAGCGGCACGGTCGCGGCGTTCGAGCACACCGACCGGTCGCTGGCCAACCACGTGCGCCGCGCCGAGGACATCGCCGCCGACATCACCGCGGCCACCGCGGCGGTCGAGGCCGGGCAGAGCCCCGACGAGGCGTTCCCGACCGTCACCGGCCGGCAGTGCAGCTGGTGCGACTTCCGGCCCAGCTGCCCCGCCGGCCAGGCCGCCGTCCCCGCGCGGGAGCCGTGGAGCTTCCTCCCCGAGGAGCCGGCGGCCGACTGACCGGCTCCACCGTGGCGAGGCGCTGCGGCAGGGCCCGTGCGGACGGCGGCACCTGCATCGGCCGGTGGGTGCGCGGTGCGGCACCGCGCCATCGTGCGAGATCGGCGTCGGTGCCCGACGGATCAGGCGCTGCGCACGCCGCGGATGACCAGCGAGAGCGCCAGCGACACCATGACCACGGCGATCACCGCGTCGAGCACCCGCCAGGCGGCCGGGCGGGCGAACACCGGGCGCAGCAGCCGCGCCCCGTAGCCGAGCCCGGTGAACCAGACGGCCGACCCCAGCGCGGCCCCGGCGGCGAACCACCAGCGCTGCTCGGACCAGGTGCTGGCCAGCGAGCCGAGCAGCACCACGGTGTCCAGGTAGACGTGCGGGTTGAGCCAGGTGAGCGCCAGGCAGGTGGTGACGACAGCAGCCAGCGAGCTGCGCGCCCCGCCGTCGGCGGGCAGCAGCGCCGCCGGGCGCAGAGCCCGCCGGGCGGCGAGGACGCTGTAGCCCAGCAGGAAGGCCGCGCCGGCGAAGCAGACGACGACGAGAAGCTCCGGCACCCGGGTCACCAGGGCACCGGCGCCCGCCGTGCCGGCCGCGATCAGCACGACGTCGGAGACCAGGCAGACGGCGACGACGGCGGCGACGTGCTCGGCGCGGAGCCCCTGCCGCAGCACGAAGGCGTTCTGCGCGCCGATCGCGATGATCAGCGACAGCCCCAGTCCGAGTCCGGAGGCGGCAGCGACGGCGGCAGTGGGCACGCCGGAAACCCTAGGCAGCTGCCCGCTGCAGCACCGTTCATGTCCCTCACCTTCCAGTAGTTGCTCTAATGCACGGGTGGATCTCGATCTCGGCCAGCTGCGCGCCCTCGAGGCGACGGTCGCCGCCGGCAGCCTGGACGCGGCCGCCCGGGCGCTGCACGTCACCCCGAGCGCGGTCAGCCAGCGGCTCAAGGCGCTGGAGACGGCCACCGGCCGGGTGCTGCTCGTCCGCAGCCGGCCGGTGCAGGTGACGTCGTCGGGGGAGGCGGTGCTGCGGCTGGCCCGCCAGGTGGGGCTGCTCACCGCCGAGACCGCCCGGGAGCTGGGCGCCGACCGCGGCCCGGTGGCCCTGCCGATCGCGGTGAACGCCGACTCGCTGGCCACCTGGGTGCTGCCCGCGCTGGCCCCGCTCGCCGGGGAGGTCGCCTTCGACCTGCGCCGGGAGGACCAGGAGCACACGAGTGCACTGCTGCGGGACGGATCGGTGATGGCCGCGATCACCGCCGACGCCGACCCGGTGCCCGGCTGCACGGTGACCCGGCTCGGGGGCATGCGGTACCGGCCGATGGCGACCGCCGCCGTCGTCGCCCGGTGGTTCCCCGACGGTGCCACCGCGACGGCGCTCACGCAGGCGCCGGTCGTCGTCTTCGACCGCCGGGACGATCTGCAGCACTGCTACCTGCGGTCCCGCGGGGTCGACCCGGACGGCGTCCCGGCGCACTTCGTCCCGTCGTCGACCGACTACGTGGAGGCCGTGCGCCTGGGCTTCGGCTGGGGCATGGTGCCGTCGCAGCAGGAGCCGCCGGGCGAGCTGGTCGCGCTGGACGACGCCGGCGCGGTCGAGGTCCTGCTGCACTGGCAGCAGTGGAAGCTGCGCTCCCCGGCGCTGGACCGGGTGGCCGACGCCGTCCTGGCTGCGGCCCGTCGCGTCCTGGACCAGCCGGCCGGGTAGGAGCGCCGGGTGTCCTGACGGCTACGCGCTGAGCGCCACGTCGTCGGCGACTCTCTCCCGGGCGGCGCGCACGATCGGCGACTCCCGCACTCGCGCGGGCACCGCCAGAGCTGCCTGCCGGAACGCGCGCACCGCCGCGGTCGCGGCCGCGTCGGTGATGCCCAGTCCGGGCAGGCCGTAGAGCCGGCGGGCCCACTGCGGGAGCGTCGCCGCGCCCAGCCCGGCCAGGGCGCTCCACGCGGGACGGGCCGGGGTGAACAACTGCACCCAGCCGGGCATCGGCGGGGCGAGCACGAAGCGGAAAGCGGTGCGGGCGGCGTGGGTGACCGCCAGTCGCGGCCGGGTGCGGTCCAGGTAGCCGGCCAGCTCGGCAGCGGTCGTGGGGACGTCGCCCTCCTCGCACCCGATGAGCACCGCGGCCACCACCTGCTCGGCGACGTACCGGTCGGCGTCGGCGCCGGTCAGCGGCACCCCCGCGCGGCGGGCGGTGGACAGCAGCGAGTCGACCTCGCAGCAGTGCACCCACAGCAGCAGGTCGGCGTCGTCGACGGAGTAGGCGCGCCCGGTGGTCTCCTCCACCGCCGACTTGTCCCGGTGCATCCCGCGGACCCGGCGCACCGCACGCAGCGCGTCCCGACGGGTGCCGAAGGTGAGCGTCGCGACGTACTCGGCGGTCCGGGTCAGCCGTGCCCACGGCTCGCTGCCGAAGGCGTCGGAGAACTGGTGGACGCCGTCCATCGCCACCGGGTGCAGCGCCTGGAGCAGCAGCGCCCGGATGCCGCCCACGGAGAACGCCGGGTCGGCGTGGATCCGCCAGCTGATGCTGTCCGGGCCGAAGAAGCCCAGCCGGTCCTCCGCCGCGGTGAACTCGCGCAGCGACGGCGTCGGCCTCACCGCACCGCCCCGGCGTCGTCGGCGGACCGGGCGGCGGCGGTCGAGGCGGCCGGATCGGCGAGGAAGTCGAGCAGCACGGCGAGCGTGCGGGCGGGGTTCTCGATGGCGGGGGAGTGCACCGCCTGCGGGATGACCTCGTGCCGGGCGCCCAGCCGCGCGGCCATCTCCGCCTGCAGCGCCGGGCGCCATGCGTCGTCGGCGATGCCGTGCGCCACGAGCACCGGCACCCCGGTCTCGGCCAGCTCGGCCACCCGGTCGGGCTCGCCGAGCATCGCGTCGGCCATGCCGCGCAGCCCGGCGGCGCTGTTGGCCAGGAAGCGGCGGGTGAGGAACTCGCGGGTGGGCGCGGGCACCGCCTGCGCCCGGGGGTCGGTCATCGCCAGCTGTTCCAGCGTGTCGCTGACCAGCTGCACACCGCCGGCGTCCAGCAGCGGGGAGAGGTGGTCCAGCAGCTCCGCGCGGGGGCCGGTCAGCGCGGCCGGGCCGCTGCCGAGCAGGGTCAGCGAGGCGAATCGGGCCGGGTCGGCGAGCACGGCGGCGCGGGCCACGATGCCGCCGAAGCTGTGGCCCAGCAGGTGCACCGGGCGGCCGTCCTGCTCCTGCAGCTGGCGGGCCACGGTGACGACGTCGGCGGCGAGCTCGGCCACGGTGTAGGCGGCCGGGTCGTCCGGGCCCGGGGACTCGTACTGCCCGCGCTGGTCGATCGCGACGGCGCGCAGGCCGGCGTCGGCCAGTGGCGTCAGCAGCGGCGCGAAGTCCTCCTTGCTGCCGGTGTAGCCGGCCACCAGCAGCACGGTGGCGCGGGCGTCGCGGTCGGCGCCGGTGTCCAGCGCGGCGATCGGCCCGCTGCCACCCCGGAAGGTGACCGGCCGGGCGTCGTGCACGGCGAGCTGGCGGAGGTCGTCGGGGGCGGCGTGCTCGGAACCACCTGGCAGGACCATGTCACCGAGTGTGCACCGGACCGCCGACGGTCGTCCGGCCACCCGTCAGCGGAAGGCGCGGACCTCACCCGGGGTGGCGACGACGACCGTCGGCCCGACGACGGCGGTGCGGCCACCGGAGGGCACCTCGCCCCCGACCGCGGACCGGCCCAGCTCGGCTCCGTCGGCCAGCGCCCGGCGGACGAACGCGCCGTCCTCGGGCACCAGCACGTCGGTGACCGGGGAGCTGCCCACCGCGGCGGGCAGTCCGAGCGCCGGCCGGCTCCAGCGGGGTTCGCCGGTGCCCTGGTCCAGTGCGAGCAGCGTGCCGCGGGCCCACAGCAGGGCGACGTCCTCGACGCCGGCCTGCAGCAGTGGCTCGCTGCGCACGTCGGCGCCGGTGGGCAGCGGCGGCAGGTCGAGCACCCGCAGGGTGGCGCCGTCGGCCGGGTCGAGCACGGTGACCGTGTCCCCGACGACGACGTCGACCAGCCGGTCGGCGCCGGCCAGCCGCGCCGTCGCGGGACCGGTGTCCAGCTCGCGGGTCCAGGTGAGGCCGCCGCCGAGGCCGTCGTAGAGCAGCACCTGCAGCGGCGAGCCCTCGCCGCAGCGCTGCAGCACGGCCACGCCGGTGCTGCCGGCGTCGGCGTCGACGAACCGGCACCCGTCCGCGGGGGAGACCCGCCAGCGCGTGTTGTCGCCGGTGGGGTCGATGGTGACGATTCCGGTCGGGGTGCTGGCCAGCAGCACCTGCTCGGTGCTGGTCAGGTCGACGTCGGTGCGGAAGCGCACGTTGCGGTACCAGGCCCGCTCCCCGGTGGCCGCGGTCAGCGCGGTGAGCTCGTTGCACCGGCTGGTGGTGCGGAAGGCCACGATCACCAGGCCGTCGACCGCGGTCGCGTCGCACAGCTGTGCGTTCGACCGCCGGTAGTGCCAGGCCTCCGTGCCCGTGGCGGGGTCGAGCAGAGCCACCCCGTGCTCGTCGGTGACCAGCACCCGCCCGCTCGTCACCACCGGTCCGCGCAGGTCCGCGCGGGTCGGGGCCGACCACGCCGCGGTCAGCGCGCCGGCCGGTGCCTGGTCGGCCACGGACGCCGGTGGTGCGGTCGTCGAGGAGGTCGCGGCGACGTCGGAGGTCAGCCACAGCGAGACGGCGACGGCGGCCACCACGAGGGTGACCGCCGTCCAGACCCACACCCGCAGCGGCGGGCGCGAGGTGACGCGCTGGAACTGCCTGCCTTCAGGGGCCCGCCCCGAGCGGTGCGAGGAGCGGGGGGAAGGCAGGTCCTTCATCAGGCGGGAGGCTCGCCGCCGCCGGCCGAGCCGGTGTCGGCGCTGCCGCCGGTCGCGTCGCCCCCCGCCGAACCGCTGCGCTTGGCGCCGCCACGGCGCCGGCGGCGGCGCTTCGGCGCGCCGCCGTCACCGGTGGCCGAGGCGGTCGCGGTGGCCGCGCCGTCGCCGCCACCGGCCACGCCTGCGGCCGGTGCGTCGTTGCCGAGGGCGGCTGCCGCACCCGCGGCGGCCTCCCCGCCACCGCGCGTGCGCCGGCGCGGGCGGCTCTTGCTGGGCCCGGCCGACGGCTCGGCGTCCTCCCGGCCGGGGCCGGAGTGGTTCGCGCCGCCGGGGCCGCGACCCGAGCCGGTGGCGGAGCCACCGCCGGCCCGCTGGCGCTTGCCGGTCTCGCCGAGGTCCTCGAGCGTCTCGGCGCCCAACCCCTCGCGGGTGCGCTGCGAGCGGGGCAGCCGGCCCTTGGCCGTGGTCGGCACGTCCAGGTCGGTGTAGACCCACGGCGACGTGGAGTAGGTCTCCGGCGGGTCGGCGAAGTCGAGGTCCAGCGCCTTGTTGATCAGCTGCCAGCGCGGGATGTCGTCCCAGTCGACCAGGGTGACCGCGACGCCGGTGCTGCCGGCGCGGCCGGTGCGGCCGATCCGGTGCACGTAGGTCTTCTCGTCCTCGGGGCACTGGTAGTTCACGACGTGGCTGACCCCGGTGACGTCGATGCCGCGCGCGGCGACGTCGGTGGCGACGAGCACGTCGACCTTGCCGGCGCGGAAGGCGCGCAGCGCCTGCTCGCGGGCGCCCTGGCCCAGGTCGCCGTGCACGGCGGCGGCCGCGAACCCGCGGTCGACCAGCTCGTCGGCGACCTTCTGCGCGGTGCGCTTGGTGCGGCAGAAGACCATGACCAGGCCGCGGTCGCGGGCCTGCAGCACCCGGGACAGCAGCTCGGGCTTGTCCAGGTTGTGCGCCCGGTAGATGAACTGGGTGGTCTGCGGGACCGTCGAGCCCTCGTCGTTGCCGTGTGCCCGGATGTGCGTGGGCTGGGTCATGAACGACCGCGAGAGCGTGACGATCGGGCCGGGCATGGTCGCGGAGAACAGCATCGTCTGCCGCTTCTCCGGGACCATCGCCAGGATGCGCTCGATGTCGGGCAGGAAGCCCAGGTCGAGCATCTCGTCGGCCTCGTCGAGGACCAGCCCGCGGACCTTGCCCAGGATCAGGTGTCCCTGCTGCGCGAGGTCCAGCAGCCGGCCGGGGGTGCCGACGACGACCTCGACACCGGCCTGCAGCGCGGCGACCTGCGGCTCGAAGGCGCGGCCACCGTAGATGGCCTGCACCCGGATGCCGCGCTTGGCGCCGGCGGCGGCGAGGTCGCGGGAGACCTGCACGCACAGCTCGCGGGTCGGGACGACGACCAGCGCCTGCGGGACGCCGTCCGCGCCCTCGGCCGGCGGGGTGACCCGCTGCAGCAGCGGGACGCCGAAGCCCAGGGTCTTGCCGGTGCCGGTGCGGGCCTGCCCGATGAGGTCGTTGCCGGCCAGCGCCAGCGGCAGCGTCAGCTCCTGGATGGCGAAGGTGCGGGTGATCCCCACCTCGGCCAGCGCGGCCACGATGTCGGGGTGCACGTCGAAGTCGCTGAACAGCGGGCTGTCACTGGCGACGGGGGCGCCGCCGAGCTCCTCGACCTGCTGCTCGAGCTCCTCGGGAGCGGGCGCGCCGGTCTCGGCGTGCTCCAGCTCCGGAGCGGCGGGGGCGTTGTCCGTGGGGGTGTTCTCGATGGAGGTCAGTTCTCTCGCCTCGGTCTGGTGGGGGACCGTCGGCGTCGTGGTCCGGCCCCGGTGTCGGGGCGCCGCCGGCGACGCACGCCGGTCCCGGTCGGTTCCGGGATTGTCGATCCAGCGCCGACGCGGCCAGTTCGACCGGGCGTCGAGTGCAGACTGCCCGGGAGAGCTCCGGGAGGAGCGTCATCCAGCGGTCATCAGCGCACACGGAATTGCATTGCTGTCTTGAGCGCACCGCCGCCTGAGGACTGCGGTCGTGCACTTCGGTCAACGGACCTCGCGGCCCGCGCATTCCATCCTAGCCTGCGACAGCCCGTTAACCTGCCGGTGCGCTGCTGCGACACCGCCGGGACCACCCGGCGGGGGCAGGGCGGACGGCGACGGGGGGCGGACGCGGAGTGGGTGCCGACGGGCGCGTGCTGGACGCCGAGGTGCAGCGGCGGGCGGTCGTGGAGCTGCTCGGCGTGCTCTCCTACGCGGAGCTCACCGCCTTCGACCGGCTGGCCGAGGACGCCCGGATGGCGCCGACGCTCGCCGGCCGCGCCGCGCTGGCCCGGATGGCGGCCGCGGAGATCGACCACCACGGCCGGCTGGCCGCCCGGCTGGTCGAGCTGGGGGTGGACCCGGCGGAGGCGATGTCGCCGTTCGTCGCCGCCCTCGACGGCTTCCACGACCAGACGCGGGCCGGGAGCTGGCTGGAGGGGCTGGTCAAGGCGTACGTCGGCGACGGCCTGGCCACCGACTTCTACCGCGAGGTCGCGGCGTTCCTCCCGCAGCCGGACCGTGCGCTGGTGGAGGAGGTGCTCGCCGACACCGGGCACGCCGACTTCGCCGTCCGGGAGGTCCGCGCGGCGATCGCCGCCGACCCGACGGTGGCCGGGCGGCTGGCGCTGTGGGCCCGTCGGCTCGTGGGTGAGGCGCTCACCCAGTCGCAGGCGGTGATCGCCGAGCACGACGACCTCGCCGACCTGATGATGACCGGCACCGGCGACCTCGCCGGTGTGGGCCAGCTGCTGCAGCGGCTCACCGAGGCGCACGGCGTGCGCATGCGGGCCCTCGGCCTGAACCCCTAGCGACGCCGAGGGGGCGCCGCCGCGACTGCGGTGACGCCCCCTGGTGGGCTGGTGGAACGGGGTCCTTCTCAGCCGGAGATGAAGCCCACCCGGCGCTGGTCGGCCTCGGCGATCTCGACGTAGGCGATCCGGTCGACCGGGACGACGACGCGGCGGCCGCGCTCGTCGACCAGCGTCAGCAGGCCGTCCTTGGACGCGCTCATGGCCTTGGACACCTCGGCCGCGATCTCGTCGGGGCTCTTCGGGCTGTCGATGACCAGCTCGCGGGGGGAGTGTTGGACACCGATCTTGACTTCCACGTGGAGATGCCTCCTCAGGTCTGGCTGCTCCGGCCCACGCTAGTGCAGCGCCCGCGGGTCAGCCGGTCCGGCGGATGCGCCGTCAGCGAACGACGGCGCCGGACGTCACTGCCCGTCGCCGTCGTCGCGGCGGGGGAAGCCGGAGATGCCGCGCCACGCCAGCGCGGACATCAACGCCACCGCCTCGTCGCGCGACAGGGTGCCCTTGCGGGCCAGCCACCAGCGGGCGCTGCTCTCCGCCATGCCGGTCAGCCCCGCGGAGAGCAGCAGCGCCCGCTCCTCGTCGGCGCCGGTGTCGGCGGCGATCACCTCGGCGATCGCCTCGGTGACCGCGCGGGTCCCGCGGCCGGCGAGCTCGGAGACCTGCGGGTCGTTGCGCAGATCGGACTCGAAGACCAGGCGGAAGGCCTCGCCGTCGGCGTCGATGAAGTCGAAGTACGCCCCGACCGCGCCGTCGACCCGCGCCCGGTTGTCATCGGTGCCCGCCATCGCCTGCCGCACCCGGTCGGTGAGCTCGTCGACCTGCTGCTCCAGCAGCGCCAGGTACAGCTCCCGCTTGCCGGGGAAGTGCTGGTAGAGCACCGGCTTGCTGACCCCGGCCCGGTCGGCGATGTCGTCCATCGCCGCTGCGTGGTAGCCCTGGGCGACGAAGACGTCCTGGGCGGCGCGCAGCAGCTGCAGCCGGCGGGCGCCGCGCGGCAGGCGGGCGGTCCGGCGGCCGGCCGGCGGCGCGGGGGCGGGGAGGCTGGGCTGCATGGCCCGGCGATCGTACCGGCGGGTAGGCCGGACGACGTCGTACCGGCCCGCGGTCGGGCGGCTCCGGCGGGTGGGGTCGCGCCGGTGTTCTACCGTCGAGCGGGTGACCGACGCACGGCTGTCCGAGAGCCCGCTGCCGCGGCTGGGCCGGTTGCTCCCGCCCTGGCCCGGGGAGATGGTGCCCGTCTCCGGCGGCGAGGTCTTCGTCCGCTCCACACCCTGGCGCGGGCCCGCCGACGGCTCGGACGTCGACGCGGCCCCGCGGGAACGTGCGCTGTACGTGCACGGGCTGGGCGGGGCCTCGACCAACTGGACCGACCTCGCCGGACTGCTCGCCGTCCGCTTCGAGGGGTACGCCCTGGACCTGCCCGGGTTCGGCCGGTCGGGCCCGCCGCGGCGCTACTCGATCGAGCGGCACGCGCAGGCCGTCATCGACGTCCTGGAGTGGGTCGCCGCCCGCCCCGGGCCGGGGCAGGGGCGGCCGGTGCACCTGATCGGCAACTCCCTCGGCGGGCTGGTGAGCGTGTGGGTGGCCGCGCGCCGTCCGGACCTGGTCGCCACCCTCTCGCTGATCTCCGCGGCCATGCCGGTCTACCGGGTGCCCGCCGCCTTCGACCGGGCGATCACCCTGGTCCTGCTGCCGGGGGTGCCGGCGCTGGCCGAGAAGCGGCTGGCCGGGGTGAGCCCCGAGGAGCGGGTGCGGGGGCTGGTGCAGGCCTGCTTCGGCAACCCGGGCGCGGTCCCACCCGAGCGCCTGCAGCAGGTCGTCGAGGAGATGCGGGAGCGCGACGAGCAGCCCTGGGCGGGGCAGGCGCTCACCCGCAGCCTGCGCGGCCTGATGACCTCCTACCTGCGGTTCGGCCGGGCCAACGCCTGGCGCATGGCCCGGTCCGTGCGGATGCCGTCGCTGGTGGTTACCGGCGACCGGGACCGCCTGGTCGACCCGGCGCTCGCCACCCGGCTCGCCGACGTGCTGCCCGACGCCCGCCTCCAGGTGCAGGCCGGTATCGGCCACCTGGCGATGATGGAGGCCCCCGAGCCCACCGCCCGGGCCGTGCTCGCCCTCGCCGAGGACGTCGCGGACGGCGCCCGGGCCGCCGGACGGGACTCCTCGACGGCGCAGGCCTGAGCCGGACACGCGACCGGGACACTGCCCGGCGGCTCTGCCGCCCCGCCCGGGATCCGTGAGAGCCTGGCCGCCGTGGCCAGCCCCGACGACCGTCCCGGTCGCCACCCGGCGCGGCCACCGCGGCCCCCCGTCCCGGTTCCCCGGTCCGCGGGGACGGCCGGCCGCCAGCGCCCCGTCCGTGCGGGTGCACCCGCCGCCGGCGCCTCGGCGCGCAGTGCCGGCCCGCGCACCGGGCCGCTGGTCGCCCGGCCCGACCCGGTGCCGCCGCCCCGCCGCCAGGCGCCGCCGCCCGCGGGTCCGATCCGGCGGTTCACCCGCCGGTACGGCTGGCGCGCCTACGCCATCCCGGTGCTCACCCTGGCCACCGTCATCACCCTGGCCGACGTCGCGTTCAGCGGCTCGGACCAGGCGCCGGTCGCCGAGCAGGCCACGTCCTTCCCGTCGGTCACCGCGCCCACCGGCGCCGTGGAGCCGACGCCGGTCCTCGTCGAGCAGGCCCCGGCCGAGGGGGAGGGGGTGCCCACCGAGCAGCCGCCGCCGGAGCCTGCCCCGGCCACGTACGTCGAGCAGGGCGCGGGCAGCGTCTCGGTCGTCGACGGCAGCTCGCAGGTCTACGGCACCGGACCGTTGCAGCGCTTCGTCGTCGAGGTCGAGGACGGCATCGGGGTGGACGGCGCCCAGTTCGCCGCCGCCGTCGAGGGCATCCTCGGCGACCCGCGCTCCTGGGGCGCCGGCGGGCAACGGTCCTTCCAGCGGGTGGGCGCGGCCGAGGCCGCCGCCGGCGGCTACGACTTCCGGGTCAGCCTGGTCAGCCCGGGCAGCATGGAGACCTACTGCCCCGGGGTGGGCACGGGTGGCTACACCTCCTGCCGGTACGGCGAGCGCGCCGTGATCAACCTGGCCCGGTGGGAGACCGCCGTCCCCGACTACGGCGGCGACATCCCCACCTACCGGCAGTACGTGGTCAACCACGAGGTCGGGCACGCGCTGGGCAACGGGCACCAGCCGTGCCCCGGGCCGGGGCAGCTCGCGCCGGTCATGCAGCAGCAGACGCTCGGTCTGCAGGGCTGCGTCAAGAACGCCTGGCCGTATCCCTGAGTCGCCCTGCCGGGCTCCACCGCGGCCAGGTGTCGTGCCCCTGGGGCGCTGAGCCGTTGCCAGCGGCTCCGCCGGGGACCCTCCGGCCCCGCGCCGTCCCCGCTGAGGTGGCTCCGCCGCCGTTCTCCGTACCGCTGGTCACCGTCGTCCGGGGTCCGGTTCCCGATGGCCGGTCGCCGGCGCCGTCCCGGTGGGTGGGACGGCGTTCGGGACCGGGATTACCGACCCGTGTCAGGCTGTTGCGCAGTCCAGGACGCCGGCTCGGGCCGGCGCGCCTGACGACACAGCCGTGTGAGGAGCGCCCCGTGCAGTTGCCACCCCTGGTGGAGCCCGCCGACGACCTGTCGATCGACGAGGTCCGCCGCTACAGCCGCCACCTGATCATCCCCGACGTCGGGATGGACGGGCAGAAGCGGCTCAAGAACGCCAAGGTGCTCGCCGTCGGCGCCGGTGGCCTCGGCTCGCCGGTGCTCATGTACCTGGCCGCGGCCGGCGTGGGCACCCTGGGCATCGTCGAGTTCGACACCGTCGACGAGTCCAACCTGCAGCGCCAGATCATCCACGGGCAGTCCGACGTCGGCCGCTCCAAGGCCCAGAGCGCCGCGGACTCGATCCGGGAGATCAACCCCTACGTCGACGTCCGCCTGCACGAGACGCGGCTGGACAACGAGAACGTGCTGGAGATCTTCAGCCAGTACGACCTGATCGTCGACGGCACCGACAACTTCGCCACCCGGTACCTGGTCAACGACGCCGCCGTCCTGCTGAACAAGCCGTACGTGTGGGGCTCGATCTACCGGTTCGACGGCCAGGTCTCGGTCTTCTGGAACGAGCACGGGCCCAACTACCGTGACCTCTACCCGGTGCCGCCGCCGCCCGGCATGGTCCCCAGCTGCGCCGAGGGCGGCGTCCTGGGCGTGCTGTGCGCGACCGTCGGCGCCATCCAGGCCACCGAGGCGGTCAAGCTGATCACCGGCATCGGCGAGACGCTGCTCGGCCGGCTGATGGTCTACGACGCCCTGGAAATGACCTTCCGCACCATCAAGGTGCGCAAGGACCCCGAGGGTGAGCCGATCACCGGGCTGATCGACTACGAGAGCTTCTGCGGCGTCGTCTCCGACGAGGCCCAGCAGGCCGCGGCCGGCTCGACGATCACCGTCGACGAGCTCAAGGACATGATGGACGCCGGCAAGGAGTTCGAGCTGATCGACGTCCGCGAGCCCAACGAGTACGAGATCGTCTCGATCCCGGGTGCCAAGCTCATCCCCAAGGACGAGATCCTCTCCGGCCGGGCACTGGCGCAGCTGCCCAACGACAAGCCGATCGTGCTGCACTGCAAGACCGGCGTCCGCTCCGCGGAGGCGCTGGCCGCGGTGAAGAACGCCGGGTTCAAGGACGCCGTGCACGTGCAGGGCGGCGTCACCTCCTGGGCGACCCGGATCGACAAGGCTCTCCCGACGTACTGAAGGACCCCCTCGCCCCCCGACCCTCGCTCCGCTCGGGCCGGGACCCTGCGAGGGGGCCGAAGAGCAACGCACCTGGGCCCCGGCGCCGCCACTGGGCGGGCCGGGGCCCGGGTGCGTTCTACTGGCGGCATGCCCGCGCCCAGCCACACCGACCTGCTGCTGCTCTTCCAACGGGCCCAGGCGCAGTTCACCGACCGGGTGGACGCCGTGGAGCCCGGGCAGTGGGACGCTCCCGCGCTGCCCGAGTGGAGCGTCGCGGACCTGGTGGCGCACCTGACCAGCGAGCAGCTCTGGGTGCCGCCCCTGCTGGCCGGCGAGCCGCTGGAGGTCGTCGCCCAGCGCATCCCCACCGACACCGACGAGCTGGTCGGCACCGATCCGCTCACCGCCTGGGAGACCGCCGCCGACGGTGCCCTGGCAGCGTGGGCCGACCCCACCGTCCTCGACCGCACGGTGCAGCTGTCCACCGGCCCGGCGAGCGCCGCCGACTACCTCACCGAGATGACCGCCGACCTCACCGTGCACGCCTGGGACCTCGCCCGGGCGGTGGGTGGTGACACCCACCTGGACCCCGAGCTGGCCGCAGCCGCCTTCCGGTACGCCGACGCCAACCTCGGGGACGACGGGCAGCCGGGCCTGTTCGCCGCCCCGGTCGAGCCGCCGCCCGGAGCGGACCTGCAGATCCGGCTGCTGGCGAGGTTCGGGCGTCGCTCCTGAGGGTGGGTCGTTGGCCCGTTCGGCCCGATGACGCGCGTCACGCACCTAGGCTCCGTCGTCGAACAGCCGAGCCGGAGGTCCGCACGCATGAGCCAGCCACCCCAGGGACCACCCCCGCAGGGCCCCCACGACGCGCAGCCCACCGGGCCGTCCCCGTGGGGTCCCCAGCCGGGTGCGGACTGGGGCATGCCGCCGGTCGGGCACCAGCCGTCCGGTGCCGGCTGGGGGCCGCCACCGGGGCAGCCCGGCCCCCGGGGAGCCCCCGCGCCGTGGGCCGGGAACGGCGGGCCGGGCGCGCCCGGAGGCCCGGGGACGGACCGGAAGCGGACGCTGGCGATCACGGCTGCCGCCGTGGCGGCCCTGGTGGTCGTGGTGGCCGTCGGGCTGACGCTGTGGCTGGGCGGCGACGAGCCGTCCGCCACCGCCGCAGCCGGGCGCGCCACCGACTCCTCGACCTCCGCCTCCCGGCCGGCGCCCTCGCCGTCCGCGGGAGCCAGCGGTTTCACCGCGGCCCCGCCGTCCGTGGGCGTCGAGGAGTTCCTCGCCTCGCTGCCGGTGGACTTCACCGAGTGCAGTGAGGCCGAGCCGATCGGGGACGGTGACGTCGTCGCGGCCGACTGCGGTGCGGCGTCCACCCAGCCGGGCCCGACCGACGCGACGTTCCTGCGCTACCCCGACGTCGACACCCTCGACGACGTGTTCGTCGCCGACGTGACCTCCCTCGGCCTCGAGGAGTGGGGGGTCGCGACCGACTGCACCGAGGACGGCTACGGCGAGTGGGTCCGTGGTGAGGACGTCGGCGGGCTGCTCGCCTGCGGGCTGACCGACGGCACCGCGTTCCTCTACTGGACCGACGACGAGTTCCTCACCGAGGGCGTGGTGAGCGCGCCGGGGGAGACCCAGGACGACGTCGTCGCGCTCTACGAGTGGTGGGTCGAGAACAGCGACTTCGTGAGCTGACCCGTGGGCTCAGCGGGGGAGGGCCGGTCGGCCGCCGACGTCGACGAGGCCGTCTTCGACGCGGTCGAGGCCATCCCGCCGGGCCGGGTCAGCACCTACGGGGCCATCGGCCGCCTGGTCGGCGTGGGCCCCCGGCGGGTGGCCCGGGCGCTGTCGGCCGGCGGCGGGGCGGTCCCCTGGCACCGCGTCGTGCGTGCCGACGGCACCCCGGCCGAGCCGGTGCGGGTGCGCCAGCTCGCGCTGCTGGCCGCCGAGGGCGTGCCGGTGCGCGGCGTCCGGGTCGACCTCGCGGCCGTCGGCTGGCCCGAGGAGCCCTGAGCCGACGGCGCGCCACCGGGGACCGTCGGTGGGTCGTGTTCTCATCGAGGGGTGCGGGGGGACGGCGGGGCGGTCGCGACGGGGGAGCCGGTCTACCGGCTGGTGCAGCCGGAGGCGGTGCCGGTCGTCCGCCCCCGGCTCGACCCGACGCAGCAGGCGGTGGTCGACCACCCGGGCGGGCCGCTGCTGGTGCTGGCCGGGCCCGGCACCGGGAAGACGACGACGATCGTGGAGGCCGTCGCCGCCCGCATCGAGGCCGGCGCCGACCCCGAGCGCCTGCTGGTGCTCACCTTCAGCCGCAAGGCCGCCGGAGAGCTGCGCACCCGGATCACCGCCCGCGTGGGGCGCACGATCCGGGAGCCGGTGGCCCGCACGTTCCACTCCTACGCCTTCGGCGTCCTCCGCCGGGCCGCCGTGCTCCGGGGTGAGCCGGCGCCCCGGCTGCTGACCGCGGCCGAGCAGGACGCCGTCGTCGCCGAGCTGCTCGCCGGCGACGTCGCCGAGGACGGCGTGCGCTGGCCCGACGAGCTCGCCGCGGCGCTGCAGACCACCGGCTTCCGGGAGGAGCTGCGCGAGCTGCTGCTGCGGGCCACCGAACGGGGCATCGACCCCGCGCGGCTGGCCACCTGGGGCCGGGACCGCGGGCTGCCGCACTGGGTGGCCGCCGCCCGCTTCGCCGACCAGTACGCCGGGGTGTCCGCCTTCGCCACCGCCGCCCGCGGCGGCGCCAGCGGCTACGACCCCGCGGAGCTGGTGCGCACCGCGATCGACGAACTGCGCGCCGACCCCGACCTGCTGCGCACCGAGCGGGAGCGGGCCCGCTGGCTGTTCGTCGACGAGTACCAGGACACCGACCCGGCGCAGGTGGAGCTGGTCGAGCTGCTGGCCGGCGGCGGTGGCGACCTGGTCGTCGTCGGCGACCCCGACCAGGCCATCTACGCCTTCCGCGGGGCCGAGCCGCGGGGCATCGTCGAGTTCCCCACCCGCTTCCGGCACCGCGACGGCCGCCCCGCCGACCGGCTGTCGCTCGGCGTCTGCCGCCGCTCGGGGGCCGAGCTGCTCGCGGTCAGCCGCCGGGTCGCCGAGGGGCTGCCCGGCCCCTGGGAGCACCGCCGGCTCGCCCCCGGCGAGGGGATCCCGCCCGGGGAGGCGGAGGTGCACGTCTTCGACTCCCCGGCCACCGAGGCGGCGTTCCTCGCCGACACGCTGCGCCGGGCGCACCTGCTCGACGGCGTGCCCTGGTCGCAGATGGCGGTGGTGGTCCGCTCGGCAGCGGCGGGGCTGGCTCCGGTGCGTCGCGCGCTCACCCAGGCCGGGGTGCCGGTCGCGGTCTCCGCCGACGACGTCGCGCTCGCCGCCCAGCCGGCGGTGCAGCCGTTCCTCGCCGCGCTGGGGGCGCTCCTCCCGGCGCCGTCCCCGGTCGACGGCGAGCCCGGTGAGGCGGGGCTCGACGAGCCGGGCGCGGAGGCGCTGCTCGCCTCGCCGCTGGGCGGGGCCACCGTCCTCGACCTGCGCCGGCTGCGCCGCGCGGCCCGGCGGGCGCTGGTCGACCGCGGGGAGGACGCCGGCTCCCGCGGCGCGCCGCTGGCCGCGGTGCTCGCCGACGCCACGCTGCTGGACGCGCTGCCCGAGCACGTGGCCCGGCCGGCCGCCCGGGTCGCCCGGGTGCTGTCGGCCGGGCGGCTCGCGCTGACCACCGGCGGTTCCGCCGAGGACGTGCTGTGGGCGATGTGGCAGGCCAGCGGGCTGAGCCACCGCTGGGCCCGGGCCAGCGCCGCCGGCGGGCCGACCGGCGCGGTCGCCGACCGCGACCTGGACGCCGTCGTCTCGCTCTTCGACGCCGCCGCGGCCTTCGTCGACCGGCTGCCGCACGCCGGGGTGGCCGCCTTCGTCGCCCACCTGGGCGCCCAGCAGCTGCCCGGCGACAGCGGCGCGGCCCGGGCACCGGCCGGTGAGACGGTCCGGCTGCTCACCGCGCACGCCAGCAAGGGCCTGGAGTGGGACGTGGTCTGCGTGGCCGGGGTGCAGGACGGCGTCTGGCCGGACCTGCGCACCCGGGCCAGCCTGCTCGGCACCGAGGACCTGGTCGACGCCGCCGGGGGCACCGACCCGGAGACCCTCGACCGCCGCACGCTCGCCCTCGCCGAGGAACGCCGGCTGTTCTACGTGGCCTGCACCCGCGCCCGGCGGCGGCTGCTGGTCACCGCCGTCGACGGCGCGCTGGAGGGCGGGGACGCCGGGGCCGCCGCGTCGCGCTTCCTCGACCTGGTCGACCCGCTGCCGTCCGGCGGCGACGGCGCCCGGCCGCACACGCCGCTGCCCAGGCAGCTCACCCTCCCGGCGCTCGTCGCCGAGCTGCGCCGGCACCTCACCGACCCGCAGACCCCGTCGCCCCGCCGGTCCAGCGCCGCCGCCGTGCTGCGCCGGCTGGCCGACGAGCGGGTGCCCGGTGCCGACCCGGCGGGCTGGTGGGGGCTGGCTCCGCTGTCCGACGACGCCCCGCTGGTCGACCCGGCCGACGTCGTCCCGGTCCGGCCCTCGGCGATCGACACCTTCCAGCGCTGCCCGCTGCGGTGGGTGCTCGGCGCGGTGGGCGCGGAGGCGGCGCCCGAGGCGACCCGCACCGTCGGGTCGGCGGTGCACGACGTCGCCCAGCGGGTGGCCGAGGGCCTGCCCCCGGCCGAGGCCGCGGCGGTGCTGGACACCGAGCTCGACGGGCTGGACCTCGGGCCGGGCTGGTTCGACCAGCGGCAGCGGGACCGCGCCCAGGAGATGCTCGCCAAGTTCCTCGCCTGGCACGCGAAGGGCGACCGCGAGCTGGTCGCCGCCGAGGAGGACTTCGACGTCGTCGTCGGCCGGGCGCGGCTGCGCGGTCAGGTCGACCGGCTGGAGCGCGACGCCGACGGCCGGCTGGTGGTGGTCGACCTGAAGACCGGCAAGACCGCGCCGCGGACCGTGGAGGAGCACGGGCAGCTCGCGGCCTACCAGGTGGCCGTCGCCGAGGGCGCCTTCGAACGGCACGGCACGGTCAGCGGGGGAGCCGCGCTGCTGCAGGTGGGCGGTGCCCAGAAGGCGGCCAAGGAGCACGCGCAGTCGCCGCTGCCTCCCGACGTCGACCCGCGGCAGACCTGGGCCGGGGAGCTGATCGCGGAGGTGGGCGAGGGCATGGGTGCCGGCACGTTCGTCGCGCGCACCGACACCGACTGCGAGCGCTGCGCGTTCCGCCGCAGCTGCCCGGTGCAGGAGTCCGGCCGGCAGGTGACCCAATGAGCGCCTCTTCCGGTGTCTCCCGGCCCCGTTCCGGGTTCCCTCGCGAGCGTGCGAGCGGAGGGGAGAACGGGGTCCTTCAACAGCTGTCGTTCGACCTCCCCGGCCTGGGACCGGTCAGCGAACCGGCGCTGCCGGAGCTGCTCACCCCCGCCGAGGTCGCCGCCCGGTGCGGCCTGAGCTACGCGCCGTCCCCGGAGCAGGCCGGGGTGGTGTCCGCGCCGGTCGACCGGCCGCTGGTCGTCGTCGCCGGCGCCGGGTCGGGCAAGACCGAGACGATGGCCGCCCGGGTCGCCTGGCTGGTGGCCAACCAGCTGGTCGCCCCGGAGGCGGTGCTCGGGCTGACGTTCACCCGCAAGGCCGCCAGCGAGCTCAACGCCCGGGTGCGGCTGCGGCTGGGGGCACTGGCCGAGCACCCCGACACCGACCCGGCGCTGCGCGAGCGGCTGGCCGTCGCCGCGCCCACCGTCGCCACCTACCACGGCTACGCCGCCGGGATCGTCGCCGAGCACGGGCTGCGGATCGGGGTGGAGCCCGGCGCCGGCGTGCTCGGTCCGGCGATGTGCTGGGGGCAGGCCGCCACCGTCGTCGCCGGGCACACCGGCGACATGGCCGACGTGGCGCTGGGCCTGGTCACCACCACCGAGGACGTGCTGCAGCTGGCTGCCGAGCTCGGCGAGCACGACGTCAGCCCGGACCGGCTGCGTGCCTGGACCGCGCGGTTCGAGGCCCAGCTGCGCGGCTACGCCGACGCCGGCCGGAAGAAGGGGCCCTACGCCGACGTGCTGGCCATGCTCGCGCGACAGCGGGCCCGGGTGGCGCTGCTGCCGATGGTCGAGGCGTTCGAGGCGCGCAAGCGGGCCGCGGGCGCCATCGACTACGCCGACCAGGTGGCCTACGCCGCGCGGGTGGCGGTCAGCTCCCCGGAGGTGGGCCGCCGGGAGCGGGCCCGCTGGCGGGTGGTGCTGCTCGACGAGTACCAGGACACCAGCGTCGGTCAGCTGCGCATGCTCGAGGCGCTGTTCGGTGGCCCCGGCGGGCACCCGGTGCTCGCCGTCGGCGACCCACGGCAGTCGATCTACGGCTGGCGCGGTGCCTCGGCCGGCACCATCGAGCGGTTCGCCCGCACCTTTCCCGGCACCCCGGAACGGCCGGCCGAGCGGCTCACGCTGTCGACCAGCTGGCGCAACGACCGGGCTGTGCTCGCCGTCGCCAACGCGGTGTCGGGGATGCTGCCCGAGCCCGAGCAGCCACTGCCCGACCTCACCGCCGCGCCGGTCGCCGGCCCGGGCGCGGTGCACGTCGGGCTCTACGAGACCGTCGCCGAGGAGACCGCGGCGCTCGCCGACCGGCTGGCCGCCGAGTGGCACGGTCCCGACCAGCGCGGCCCCGCCGACAAGCGCCCGACGATCGCGGTGCTGGCCCGCCGGCGGGCCCAGCTGCCCGGTATCGCCGCGGCGCTGCGTGAGCGGGGGCTGCCGGTCGAGGTGGTCGGGCTCGGTGGGCTGCTCGACGTCCCGGAGGTCTCCGACGTCGTCGCCACGCTGCGCGTGCTGGTCGACCCCACCGCCGGTGACGCGCTGGGCCGGCTGCTCACCGGCGCCCGCTGGCGGATCGGCCCGCGCGACCTCGCCGCGCTGGAGGGCCGCGCGCGGTCGCTGGTGCGCGAACGGCGGACCGCGGCCGCGGAGGCCGGCCCGCCCGGCGACGTCGCCGCCGCCCCCACCGAGGGCGCCACCCCGGAGCTGCCCCGGGAACGGGGCAGCATCATCGAGGCGCTCGACGACCTCGGCCGCCCCGAGGCCTACTCCGCCGAGGGCTTCCGCCGGCTCCGGCGGCTGGGCACCGAGCTGGCTGCGCTGCGCGGACGGCTGGGGGAGTCGCTGCCCGACCTGGTCGACGAGGTGGTGCGCGTCCTGGGTCTGGAGACCGAGCTGGCCAGCCACCCCGACGTCACCCCCGGCCGGGCGCGCACGCACCTCGACGCGCTGCACGAGGTCGCCGCCCAGTTCGCCGAGCTGGCCGAGCTGCCCTCGCTGCCGGCGTTCCTCGGCTACCTCGCCGACGCCGAGGTCCGCGAGCGCGGGCTGGAACCCGGGGAGGTGGCGGTCAACCCGGAGGCTGTGCAGCTGCTCACCGGGCACTCGGCCAAGGGCCTGGAGTGGGACGTCGTCGCCGTCCCCGGCATGACCGTCGGCCAGTTCCCGGCCAAGGGCGACGCCTCCGACTCGTGGATCCGCGACCCCGGCGCCGTCCCGGTCGACCTGCGCCTCACCGACCGCGCCGAGCTGCCCCGGCTGCACCTGCCCGTGCCCGGCTCCGGCGACCAGGCCGCCGTCCGCGACGCGCTGGCCGACTACGTCGCCGAGTGGAAGGACTTCGGGCTGGCCGAGGAGATCCGGCTCGGCTACGTGGCGGTCACCCGGGCCAAGCACCTGCTGCTGTGCTCGGGCAGCTGGTGGCGCGACGGCAAGACCGTGTGCGGGCCGTCCTCGCTGCTGCTCGCGGTCAAGGACGCGGTCGACGCCGGTGCCGGCGTCGTCGACGCCTGGGCCGAGGCGCCGGCCGACGACGCGGAGAACCCGGCGCTGGCCGAGTGGCCGATCGGCGTGTGGCCGGCCGACCCGCTGTCCTCGGGACGGCGCCGCGCGTTGAGCGCCGCCGCCGAGCTGGTCGCCGCCAGCCGGCCGCACCCGCTCACCGACGAGGCGTTGCAGGCCACCGACGACCCGCTGGTCGCCGACTGGATTCGCGACGCCGACCTGCTGCTGCGTGAGCGGGCCGAGCACTTCCGCGGCACCGTCGAGGTGGCGCTGCCGGCGCACCTGTCGGTGTCGGCGCTGGTGGCGCTGCGGCGCGACCCCGCCGAGCTCGCCCGGCGGCTGCGCCGGCCGATGCCCGCCGCGCCGGCACCGCTGGCCCGCCGGGGCACCGCGTTCCACGCCTGGCTGGAGGAGCGGTTCGGCACCTCCCGGCTGATCGACCTCGACGAACTGCCCGGCTCCGGCGACGCCGAGGCCGCCCCCGACGAGGCGCTGGCCGCGCTGCAGGAGGCGTTCCTGGCCAGCGAGTGGGCCGACCGGCAGCCGGTCGACGTGGAGGCGCCGTTCGAGACACCGCTCGGGCCGCTGACGCTGCGCGGACGGATCGACGCCGTCTACGCCACGCCCGACGGCGGCTACGAGGTGATCGACTGGAAGACCGGCCCGGTGCCCGGCGCGGCCGAGCTCGCCGCCGCGGGCGTGCAGCTGGCCGCCTACCGGCTGGGCTGGTCGCGACTGACGGGCGTGCCGGTCGAGCGGGTCAGCGCCGGCTTCCACCACGTCGCCGCCGGTGTCACCCTCCGCCCGGTCGACCTGCTCGACGAGGCCGGCCTGCTCGCTCTCATCACCGGCGCGGACTGACGGAGTCCGACAGTGTGCGCAGAATGCTGGTCGCCGGCCCCGGAACTGGCGGTCAGCGCACATCGTTGGACCAGGCGGTCGGCATGATTCGAGACGCGCTCGAGAGCGACCTTCCGACGGTCGTGGCGTTGTACGCGGACGACGCACTGGGGTCCGCCCGGGAGCAGCCGCGCGAGCCACTGGTGGCCGACCACCTGCGGGCGTTCGCGGCGGTCAGCGATGACGCGCGCACCCGGTTGGTCGTCGCGGACGTCGACGGAGAGGTCGTCGGCACCCTGCAGGTCACCTTCCTGCCTCACCTGGTGCGGCGGGGCGGCGAGCGGGCGCAGATCGAGGCCGTGCGGGTGGCGGCCGCGCACCGCGGGAACGGGGTGGGCCGCCGGCTGGTCGACTGGGCGGTCGACCGGGCCCGGGAACGCGGCTGCACGCTGGTGCAGCTCACCACGGACGCCGCCCGGGCCGATGCGCACCGCTTCTACGAGTCCCTCGGGTTCACCGCGAGCCACGTCGGGATGAAGCTGCCCCTGCGCTGAGCGCTCACAGACCACCCTGACGGTGTGCGCTGGGTGCTGGGCCGCGGCCCGGGGATCAGCAGTCAGCGCACACGCGTGGGGCCGAGACGGTCAGCTCGGCGGGGCCTGGTGGTGCCCGGGGGCCGGGTCGAACGCGGCGCCACCCGCCACCCGTTCGATGATCGCCCCGGCCAGCGCCTCGGGCGCCTGCTCCGGCACCCAGTGGGTGATCCCCGGCAGCTCGACGAACCGGTAGTCACCGGTCACCTGGTCCGCGCACGCCTCCGCCGCGGTGCGGCCGATCGCCACGTCGCCGTCGCTCCACACGAACGTCGTCGGCACCTCCACCGGCTCGACCCGGGTGCCGGCGTCCGTCGCCCGGTACCAGTTCAGCGCGGCGGTCATCGCCCCCGGCGCGGACAGCACGCCGACGTAGGCGTCCACCGCCTCGGCCGGCACGCCGGGTGCCTCCAGCAGCCGCCGCATCCGCCGCGCGTCGTCGGCGAGCAGCGCCTCCTCCGCCTCCCCGGGCCGGCGGAACAGCCGGACGTAACCCGACCGCTCCTTCTGCTCCGGGTCGGCCCGGTAGGCGAGGGTGAACGCCGTCGGGTGCGGCACCGAGACCGCGGTCAGCGACGCCACCCGGTCCGGGTGCCACGCGGCCAGGCCCCACGCCACGTTGGCGCCCCAGTCGTGGCCGACCACGTGCGCCACCGGCACGTCCAGCGCCGTCATCAGGTCCGCGGTGACCTGCACCAGGTTGGGCAGCGCGTAGGCGTCGACGTCCAGCGGCCGGGCGCCGGGGGAGTAGCCCAGCTGGTCGGGGGCGAACGTGCGCAGCCCGGCTTGGGCCAGCAGCGGCGTCACGGCCGACCACGACAGCGACGTCTCCGGGAAGCCGTGCAGCAGCAGCACCGGCAGCCCGTCGTCCGGTCCGTCGGTCCGGACGTCGAAGGTCAGGTCACCGACGTCCACCTGCAGCATCCCCACCGGCATGCACGCAACGTAGCCGCCACCGCGCCGGTCGGCTCGGCACCCCGCGTTACCGTTCGACGGTGAGCAGCAGCCCCGAACGCGACTTCGTCACCGCCCACCTCGAGGACCTGCACGCCGACCTCGACGCGTGGCTGCGGATCCCGTCGATCTCCGCCGACCCGGCCCACGCCGGCGACGTGCGGGCCAGCGCCGAGTGGCTGGCCGAGGCGCTGCGCCGCACCGGCTTCCCGACCGTGGAGGTCTGGGAGACCCCCGGCGCCCCGGCGGTCTTCGCCGAGTGGCCCTCCGCCGACGCCGGCGCCCCCGTCGCCCTCGTCTACGGTCACCACGACGTCCAGCCGGTCGACCCGCTGGAGCTGTGGGAGCACCCGCCGTTCGAGCCGACCCGCGTCGAGGGCCCCGACGGCCCCGAGCTGCACGCCCGCGGCGCCATCGACGACAAGGGCAACGTCGCCTTCCACCTGCTCGGCATCCGCGCCCACCTCGCCGCCACCGGCCGGAACACCCCCGCGGTCACCGTCAAGCTGGTCATCGAGGGCGAGGAGGAGTCCGGCTCCCCGCACTTCGCGGAGCTGCTCCGGCAGCAGCGGGACCGCCTCGACTGCGACGTCGTCGTGGTCAGCGACACCGGCATGGCCGCCCCCCACCTGCCCAGCGCCGTCACCTCCATGCGCGGGCTGGCCGACGCCGAGATCACCCTGCGCGGCCCGGCCGTCGACCTGCACTCCGGCTCCTTCGGCGGCGCGGTGCCCAACCCGCTGCACGCGATGGCCGAGCTGATCAGCGCGCTGCACGACGACCAGGGCCGGGTCACCCTCCCCGGCTTCTACGACAAGGTGCGGCCGCTGTCGGACCGCGAGCGCGAGCTGATGGGCCGGGTGCCCTTCGACGAGGCCGCGTGGCTCGCCGGCCCGGCCGCCTCCCGGGCCACCACCGGTGAGGCCGGGTTCAGCACTCAGGAGCGCATCGGCGCCCGGCCGACGGCGGAGGTCAACGGGATGTGGGGCGGGTACACCGGCCCCGGCCACAAGACGATCATCCCGGCCGAGGCGCACGCCAAGCTCACCTTCCGGCTGGTCGCCGACCAGCGGCCGGAGGAGATCGCCGACCAGGTGCGCGCCTGGGTCGAGCAGCACCTGCCCGCCGGCATCGAGGCCGAGGTGCACGCCCCACCCGGCGGCGTCGCCCCCTGCGCCAGCGACCTGGACTCCCCGTACATGGACGCGCTGCTGTCGGCGATCGCCCAGGCCTGGGACAGCGCCCCGGACCAGGTGCTGTTCATGAAGGAGGGCGGCAGCGGCCCGGAGGCCGACCTCGTCGAGCAGCTGGGCGCGCCGCTGGTGTTCCTCGGCGCCGGGCTGCCCACCGACCGGATCCACTCGCCCAACGAGCGGGTGCTGCTGCCGATGCTGCACCGCGGCGCGGAGGCAGCCGCCCACCTGTGGCGCGAGCTGGCGACCGTCGCCCGCTGACGTGACCGCGCCCGGAGCCGCCCCACCCGGCTGGTACCCCGACCCGGACGGCGCCCCGGGGCTGGTGCGGTGGTGGAACGGTGCCGGCTGGTCCGACGTCACCACCCCCGCCGGCCCCGGGGTCAGCGTCGGCCGGGCGTTCGAGGCGCCCAGCCGGCCGGCCACAGACCCGGCCGCCTGGGAGGCGTGGGGCGCCGGGGCGCCCGCGCCCCGGTCACGCCGGCCGCTGCTGGTCGGGCTCGGTGCCCTGCTGGTGGTCGCCCTCGTCGTGCTCGTCGGGGTGCTCGTCGGCCGCTCCGACGACGACGGGGCGGGCACGCCGGTCGCCCGGCCCAGCAGCGAGCCCGGCACCCCGTTCCCCCCGGGCACCGTGCGGGTCGTCGACGAGGCCGCCGGCATCTCCTACCCCTGGCTGGGCGACGGCTGGTTCGAGTGGGACCGCGGCGACCAGATCGAGACCACCGCGACCGCCGGGCAGTACTTCGTCACCCAGGAGGAGCTGCCCGACGGCTTCGACTCCTTCATCGCCCAGTGCACGTCCGGGCCGCTGGTGTCGGCGTTCGGGTGGAGCGGCCCGGCCAGCCTGCAGATCACCACGACCACGATCGCCGACTTCGTCCGGGACGCCCACTACCCGGGGCCCAACGAGCGCACCGTGCGCCGGGACGAGGCGGTCACCGTCGACGGCGCGCAGGCCTGGGTCTACGAGTTCGACCTCGCCTGGGACGTCGAGGGCTACGACGCCACCGGGGAACGGGCCGCGCTGCTGCTCGTCGACGTCGGCCGCGAGGCCCCGGCGCTGCTGTACGTCTCGGTCCCCAACACCCACGCCGAGCTCTACGGCGTCGTCGACCGCGTGCTGGAGTCCGTCGAGGTGCTGTGACATGGCGACCCTTCCGGGTCGCACCGCGGCCGGGTGCCGTGCCCGACCGGCGCGGCACGGGGGGTGGGGTCCAGGATGCTCGTGCTCTGCTCACCACGGGTGAGCAGAGCACAAGCGTCGGCGGGGTCCCTCCGGGCCGCCTCGGTCGCACCTGCCCGAACGGGCGAACCGCTGGGCGGCGCGTCGGTGGGCGCGGTTAGGGTCGGTCGCGTGACAGCAGCTCAGGGCGACCTGGTCCTGCGCCACCCGGTCGAGCGGTTCACGCTCGACAACGGGCTGCGCGTGGTCCTGGCGCCCGACCGGAGTGTCCCCGTCGTCGCCGTCAGCGTCTTCTACGACGTCGGCATGCGTTCCGAGCCGCCGGGCCGCACCGGCTTCGCCCACCTGTTCGAGCACATGATGTTCCAGGGCTCGGCGAGCGTCCCGAAGATGGAGCACGCCCGGCTGGTGCAGGCCGCCGGCGGCACCTTCAACGGCTCCACGCACCAGGACTACACGAACTACTTCCAGGCGCTGCCGGCCGAGGCGCTCGAGCGGGCCCTCTTCCTGGAGGCCGACCGGATGGCCGCCCCGGCCATCACCGAGGAGAACCTCCGCAACCAGATCGACGTGGTGAAGGAGGAGATCCGGGTCAACGTGCTCAACCGCCCCTACGGCGCCTTCCCGTGGCTGCAGCTGCCGCCGATCGCGTTCGAGACCTTCGCCAACACCCACGACGGCTACGGCTCCTTCGTCGATCTGGAGTCCTCCACGGTCGACGACGCGCAGGACTTCTTCGACCGCTACTACGCCCCGGCCAACGCGGTGCTGTGCATCGGTGGTGACCTGGACGTGGCCGAGACCGAGCAGCTGGTCCGCCGCTGGTTCGACCGGGTGCCTGCCCGCCCCGCCCCGCCGATGCCGAACACCGGCGAGCCCTCGCCGACCGCCGTCCGGCGCGGCGTGGTCGAGGACCCGCTGGCCCCGGCCCCCGCGGTCGCGATCGGCTGGCGGGTGCCCGACCCGGTGAACGACCTGGACACCTACCTCGGCACGGTGCTGCTCACCGAGCTGCTGAGCGAGGGCGACGCCTCCCGGCTGGAGCGCCGGCTGCTGCACACCGACCACCTCGCGGTCGGGCAGAGCAGCTACCTGGGCCTGTTCGGCGACCCGTTCGACGTCCGTGACGCCACGCTGCTGGTCACCCAGGTGCACCACCCGGCGGAGGTGTCGACCGATGCGGTGCTGCGCGCCGTCCACGAGGAGGTCGAGAAGGTGGCCAACGACGGCGTCCCCGCCGAGGAGCTCGCCCGGGTGACCGCCCGGGCCGAGGCCCAGCTGCTGCAGCAGGCCGACTCCGTGCTCGGCCGCACGCTCGGCTTCGCGGCCGCGGAGCTGATCCACGGCCGTGCCGAGCTGGCCGGTGAGCTGGCCGCTCGGCTCGCCGCGGTCACGCCCGACCAGGTGCGGACGGCGGCGCGGGGCCTGTCCCCGGACACCGCTGCGGTGCTCGAGCTGCGTGCGGGCGGTGCCCGATGAGCGCCCCGGTGCTGGTGCCGCCGCTGGGCGACCCCCGGCCCATGCCCGTTCCGCAGGTGCACGAGACGACGCTGCCCAACGGCCTGCGCCTGGTCGTCGTACCGCGCCCCGGCGTGCCGCTGATCGAGCTGCGGCTGCGGGTGCCCTTCGCCGCCGCCACCCCGCGCACCGCCGCCGTGCACGCTGCGCGCACCGCCGTCCTCAGCGGCGCAGTGCTGCTGGGCACCGCCCGGCACGACGAGCTGGAGCTCGCCCAGCTGCTGCAGGCACAGGGCGCCGAGCTGTCGGTCTCGGCCGACGCCGACCGCCTGCTGCTCGCCACCACGATGCTGCCCGGTGGCCTGGGCGAGGTGCTCGGGGTCGTCGCCGAGCTGCTCGGCTCGGCCACCTACCCGGCGCGCCAGGTCGAGGCCGAACGGTCCCGGGTCGGGGAGCGGCTGCGCATCGCCCGCTCGCAGCCGGGGCTCATCGCCCGCACCGCCCTGGCCGAGCGCCGCTACGGCTCGCACCCCTACGCCCAGCAGCTGCCGTCGGCCGAGCTGGTCGGGGCGGTCACCCCGGCGGCGCTGCGCAAGCTGCACCGCGACCGGGCGCTGCCCGCGGGCAGCACGCTGGTGCTGGTCGGCGACGTCGACCCGGTCGCGGCGGCGGACGCGGTGGGCACCGCCCTGGCCGGCTGGACCGCCGAGGGCGTCGCCGTCACCGCGCCGCCCGCTCCGGCGACCGCTCCCGGCCCGCTCCAGTTGGTGCACCGGGACGGCGCCGTGCAGTCGAACATCCGCCTGGGTGGCCCGGCCCCCGGCCGCACCGACCCGCAGCTGCCCGCCGTGCGGCTGGCCAGCATGGTGTTCGGTGGCTACTTCTCCTCCCGGCTGGTGGAGAACCTCCGCGAGCGGCGGGGGTACACCTACAGCCCGCGCAGCTCGGTGGAGCACCTGGTCGCCGGCTCCTCCTTCCTGGTCGACGCCGACGTCGCCACCGAGGTCACCGGCCCGGCGCTGCTGGAGACGGTCTACGAGCTCGGGCGCATGGCGCTGACCCCGGTCTCCGAGGCCGAGCTCGAGTCCGCCCGCCGCTACCTGCTCGGCACGCTCGCGCTCGGCACCGCCACCCACGCCGGCCTGGCCAGCACCCTCTCGGCGCTGTTCGGGTCGGGCCTGTCCGCCGAGTGGCTGGCCGACCACCAGCGAGCGCTGGCCGCCGTGGGGGTCGACGAGGTCACCGAGGCCGCCCGCCGGTGGCTCGCGCCCACCGCGCTGACGGCGGTCGTGGTCGGGGACGCCGGGCGGGTCGCCGACCCGCTCGGCGCGGTCGGTCCGGTCGAGGTCCGTCCGGTCCCGACAGCGCCGGCGCCGCAGGCCGGGGCGTGAGCGTCCCGCCCGGCGGCAGCACCCCGGCCGACAACCCCGCGCCCGGCACCACACCGCCCGACGTCCGCGGGTTCTGGCCCGACGACCGCTACGCCGGCGCGGTCACCGACACCCCGCTGCTCTCCCGCACCGCGCACGACCGCGGGCACCTCTCCCGGCTGTTGCCCGACCCCGCCCAGGGGCGGCCGGTGCGGGTGCTGCTCGTCGACGACCAGCGCGCCGCGCCGGTCCGCGATGCGGGGGGCCGGCCGGAGCTGGTCTACGACGAGCGCCCGACGATGCCCGAGGGCGCGATCTACCTCGGTGAGGCCGACGGCGTCCCCTACGCCGCGCTGCGCACACCGCGCCCGGCGGCACTCGACGGCCGGCAGGTCGACCGCTGGGCCGGCCTGCGCGAGGTGGGGGGCGAGCTCGGTGACCTCGACGCCGGTCTGCTCGCGCAGGCCGTGGGCATCATCGAGTGGCACGAGCGCAACCGGTTCTCACCGATGACCGGTGCGCGCACCACCATCGAGCGCGCCGGCTGGGTGCAGCGCGACCCGGAGAACGGCCGCGAGGTCTTCCCGCGCACCGATCCGGCGGTGATCATGCTCGTGCACGACGGCGGCGACCGCTGCGTCCTGGGCCGGCAGGCCGTCTGGCCGGCCGGGCGGTTCTCCATCCTGGCCGGCTTCGTCGAGCCGGGGGAGTCCGCGGAGGCGGCGGTGGCCCGCGAGGTGGCCGAGGAGGTCGGCATCCGCGTCACCGACGTGCGGTACGTCTCCAGTCAGCCCTGGCCGTTCCCGCAGTCGCTGATGCTGGGCTACGTGGCCCGCGCGGTCGACACCGAGCTGCGCATCGACCACGACGAGATCGAGGAGGCGCGCTGGTTCAGCCGGGACGAGCTGCGCTCGGGCAGCGGCCCGCAGGCGCTGCCGCCCCGGGTCTCCATCGCACGGCACATCATCGACCGCTGGGTGGCCGGCGACCTCTGATGGCCCCGTCCCGAGGCGAGGTCCCGAGCTTGCGAGGGATGAGGAGGACATGGTCCTTCCTCAGCTGAAGCGCCCCTGCAGGACGAGGGCGGGGCGGTCGGCGTGGTCGGCGAGCACCACCGCGTCGGCGAGCAGCTGCGGGTCGACCTCGTCGTCGTAGCGGTCGAAGGCGGGCAGCTCCCACTCCCGCTCCGCCGGCACCCGGCGGCGCCGGGCGGCCGGGCTGACCCGCAGGTGCACGACCACGTCGAAGGCCAGCCCCAGCCCCTGCAGCAGCGAGCCGGGCACCAGCAGCACGCCGCCGGCCGGAGCGGGGCGGTAGCTCTCGCGGGCCGCCCGGTCACGCGCCACGTCCCAGAGCGCGGGCAGGTACTCGCCCGGGCCGCCGGGACCGCAGCGGTCCAGCACCTCCCGCGCCAGCGCGCCGGCGTCGAGCCAGTCGGAGTACCGGGCGTCGGGATCGGTGCGGCCGTGCTCCAGTCGCAGGGACGCCGGGCGGTAGAAGCCATCGGCCGGCACGACCGCGGCCGCGCGGCTGAGCCCCGGCAGTCGTTCGGCCAGCGCGGTGGCCAGCGTTCCCGGCCCGGTCAGCCCATCGGCGGCGCCCGGCAGCTCCGGGCCGTCGACGGCGACCCGCAGCGCGGCCGCACCGGGCTCGGGCGGCAGCGGGGCGAGCAGCTCGGCCAGGCGATCGGCGAGCGCACCGGGGGAGAGCGGGAGCGGAGCGGTCAGCTCGGCGCTCCCGGGGCGGGCGCGTCGGTTCCGCTCGACCCGAGCACGTGCGGCGCCCGGCCGGCGCGGTCGTCGGGGGCGCCCCGGCGTCCCGGTGCCGGGTGCGGTGGCTCCGGGGGGAGGGAGGCCAACACCTCCAGAGCGAGGTCGGCGGCCGAGCGTCCCGAGCTGCGGGCCTGCTGGCGCAGCTGCTCGAAGGCCTCTCTCGGCGGAGCGGCGTGGCGCTCGGCGAGCACCCCGATCGCCCGTTCGATCGACACCCGGGCGGCCAGGGCGTGCTCCAGCTGGGCGATGGTGCGCCGCAGGGCCTGGACCTCCTCGGTCTCGGCACTGCCCTCGGCAGCCGCCGGTGCTGCGCCGGACCGGGCCGCCCGGCGGGCCTGGCGGTCGGGCTCGGGATGGACCCCCAGCTCGCCGGCCACCAGGTCGGCGAGGGTCATCGCCTCGACCAGCGGGAGCCCGGTGTCGCCCTCCGCGCCGGCGGACTGGCCGACCCCGGCCGGGGGCTGCAGCACCGTCCACCCCGCCGTGGTGCGGGTCAGCAGCACGGCCGGCGCGCCGTCGGGCGTGCGCAGTGCCTCCGGTGGCAGCACGACCCAGGTGCTGCGGGTCGCGGCCAGGGGACAGTCGGCTGCGGCGGGCTCGGAGGCTGCGGACCCGTTCCCGCAACCCCCCGCGGGGCGGTCGTCGCCCCCGGAGGGCCGCGGGTCGGGGATCACGCGTCCGGGAGCTGCGCGAGCTGGCCCTTGACCTGCTCGATGCTCGGGTTGGTCAGCGCCGAGCCGTCGGCGAACACCAGGGTGGGCACGGTGCGGTTGCCGCCGTTGGCCTGCATGACCAGCTCGGCGGCGTCCTCGTCGGCCTCGATGTTGACCTCGGCGTAGTCGATCCCCTCGAGCTGCATCAGCTTCTTCAGCCGGACGCAGTAGCCGCACCAGCTGGTGGTGTACATCGTGACTGTGGGTGCCGGAGCGCTCATCGGGTGGATCCTCTCGCGTTCGTGCCCCGGAGGGCCACCCGGGGCGGGTGGCCCGGCCCGGGGAGCCTGCCGGTGGGGCAACGCCCCGGTCCTGGGGATGCTTCCCCGGCCTGTCGTCCCGGGCTGGGAGGATCGGGGACGTGGGGATGCCGCGGACAGCAGAGGGCCGGATCGCAGCGGACGGGGTCCGGGAAGGGGCGGCGGGCGCCGAGGCGGTGCTGGCCGGCCTGGACGAGCAGCAGCGGGCGGCCGCGGCCGCGGTGCGGGGGCCGGTCTGCATCCTCGCCGGTGCCGGCACCGGCAAGACCCGCACGATCACCCACCGGATCGCCTACGGCGTGCACCTCGGGGAGTTCGTCCCCGAGCAGGTGCTCGCGGTGACCTTCACCGCCCGCGCCGCCGGTGAGCTGCGCGGGCGGCTCTCCGCGCTCGGTGTGGGGGGTGTCCAGGCCCGCACCTTCCACTCCGCGGCGATGCGCCAGCTGCGCTACTTCGCCCCCCGGGTCCTCGGCGGCCCGATGCCGGAGCTGATCGAGAACAAGCTCCGGGTCGTCGCCGGCGCGGCGACCCGCAACCGGCTCACCACCGACCGCACCAGCCTGCGCGACCTCGCCAGCGAGATCGAGTGGGCCAAGACCACGCTGGCCACGCCGGAGGACTACCCGGCCCGGGCCGCGGCGGCGGGGCGGGAGCTGCCCTTCGACGCCGCGGCGGTCGCCGAGGTCTACCGCAGCTACGAGTCGGCCAAGCAGCGTGACGGCACGCTGGACTTCGAGGACCTGCTGCTGGTCACGGCCTACGCCATCGAGGAGCACCCGGACGTCGCCCGGGAGGTGCGCGCGCAGTACCGGCACTTCGTCGTCGACGAGTACCAGGACGTCAACCCGCTGCAGCAGCGGCTGCTCGACGCCTGGCTCGGCGGGCGCGCCGAGGTCTGCGTGGTCGGTGACCCGAACCAGACGATCTACTCCTTCACCGGTGCCGACCCGGACTACCTGCTGGGCTTCGCCGACCGGTACGGCGACGCCGAGGTGGTCAAGCTCGAGCGTGACTACCGCTCGACCCCGCAGGTGGTCGGGCTGGCGAACAAGCTCATCGGCCAGGCCCCGCCCCGCAAGGGCCTGCCGGGGCTGCGGCTGCTGGGGCAGCGTCCGGAGGGCCCGGCCCCCCGGTTCGTCGAGCACCCCGACGAGCCGGCCGAGGCGGCCGCGGTGGCGAAGGCCTGCCGGGAGCTCATCGACAGCGGGCTGCCGGCCAGCGAGATCGCCGTCCTGTTCCGGATCAACGCCCAGTCGCAGGTCTACGAGTCCGCGCTGGCCGACGTCGGTGTGCCGTACGTGCTCAAGGGCGGTGAGCGGTTCTTCGAGCGGCCCGAGGTGCGCGAGGCGGTCCTGCTGCTGCGCGGCGCGGCTGCCGGTGGGCACGAGGAGGGCGCCCTGGTGCCCACCGTGCGCGACGTGCTGGCGTCCGTGGGCTGGGCCGAGCACCAGCCGCCGGCCGGTGGCGCGGCCCGGGACCGGTGGCAGTCGCTGGCCGCGCTGGTCGACCTCGCCGTCGACCTGGTGGCCGAGCAGCCCACGCTCGACCTCGCCGGGTTCGTCGCCCACCTCGCCGAGCGCGCCAACGCCCAGCACGCGCCGACCGTGCAGGGGGTGACGCTCGCGTCGATGCACGCGGCCAAGGGCCTGGAGTGGGACGCGGTGTTCGTCGTCGGCCTGGTCGACGGCGTCGTGCCGATCGCCCAGTCGCAGTCTCGTCCGGAGGCGGTCGAGGAGGAGCGGCGGCTGCTCTACGTCGCGGTGACCCGGGCCCGCGAGCAGCTCACCCTCTCCTGGTCGCTGGCGCGCAACCCCGGCGGGCGCCGGGCCCGGCCGCGCAGCCGCTTCCTCGACGGGCTGGCCCCGGACACCGCCGCGGCGCCCCGGCGCCCGGCGAAGCGGCCCAAGGTCGTGCTGGAGGGGGAGGCCGGTGAGCGGTTCGAGCGGCTGCGCGCCTGGCGGAGCAGCACCGCCCAGGAGGCGTCCGTCCCGGCCTACGTGGTGTTCACCGACGCCACCCTGCAGGCGATCGCCGAGACCCGGCCGACGTCGCTGCGCGAGCTGTCCGCGCTGCCTGGCGTCGGGGCCCGGAAGCTCGAGCTCTACGGCGCCGGGGTGCTCGCGGCCATCGACGGCTGATCGCCCGGCTGACCTGGAAGAACACACTTCTCCGCGATTCACCGGTAATTCGATTGACCCGTTCGTCGGCCAGCCCTAGCCTTCGCTGCAGCACCTGGGGGTGACCCAGGACGCACTCGGCAGGACCGGAGACGGCACCGCCGACGACCAGCACCACCCAGGACAGAGCACCACCCAGGACAGAGCACCACCCAGGACAGAGCACCACCCAGGACAGAGCACCACCCAGGACAGAGCACCACCCAGGACAGAGCACCACCCAGGACAGAGCACCACCGAGGACAGAGCAGCACCAGCAGGGAGCACGGCCGGCAGGCCGGGCTCCGACCCCGGAGAGGAGGGGCTTCGTGAACAGCACCGACTTCGTCGTGACCGGCCTGGGCGTCGTGGCCCCCGAGCCGGCCGCTGCCGTGTGCGCCACCGCGTGGACCGAGCGCGCCGTCCTGATGGCGCCCACCGCCGCTCCGTTCCAGGGGACGGGTCTGCCCGCCGTCCGGCTGCGCGGCCTGTTCTCCGGCGCGGACGCCACCCCGAAGGGCACCGGTGCGCGCTATGGCACCGATGCGCACCTGATCGACCTCACTCGCACGGGCCTCGCCGCCACCGGCGTCCTCGCGCAGCGCGCCACCAGCACCACCCCGGGTGACCTGCCCCCGGAAGACCCGCTGAGCTAGCCGCTCGGCTGGTCCTCCTCGAGGCCGCGGAACCCGGAAACCGGGATCCGCGGCCTTCGTCTTTCTCTGCCTCGCGGACCCACCCCGACCACCGGTCGGCGGGACCCCGTCGACCGGCCTACCGACCGAGGAAGAGGAGGAGCGGTCGTGCCGACCACGATCGAGCCCGCGACCCACCGCCGGCGAGGGATCGACCGCACGCACGTGTCCACCACCACCGGGCTGACCCCGGCGCCGCGCCGCACGCTGCCCTGCCGGGCGTCGTCCGACCCGGACCTGTGGTTCGCCGAGGCGCCGGCCCAGCTGGAGCAGGCCAAGAGCCTGTGCGTCGAGTGTCCCGTCCGGGCGTCCTGCCTGGCCGGAGCGCTCGACCGGGCCGAGCCATGGGGCGTCTGGGGCGGGGAGATCTTCGACCGCGGTGTCGTGATCGCCCGCAAGCGGCCGCGGGGGCGTCCCCCCAAGGTCCGAGCGGAGGTCGCGGCATGAGCCACGCCCGCCGCAGCACCCGGCCGGCCGCGGTCCGACGTCCGGGCGGCAGCCGGCCCGTGACCCGATGCACCACCCACCGGCGCCGCACGGCGCCCCCGCACCCGGAGGACCCGCGATGTTCCTGATGGACCCCGACCTGGTCCTCGACCAGGTACGGCAACGACTGGCCGACGCCGACCGGTCGGCGCGCGCGCGACGGATCGCCACCGCCCGCCGCTGCGACCGCCGGGCGGAGCGGGCCACCCGCCGCGCTGCCCGGGCCGGGGCGGCGGTCTGGTGAGCCCGGCCACCCGGGTGCGGCGGCGCTCCACCGCCGCCGCACCCGGGTGCTCCGGGGTGGACCGTCAGCCGGCGAAGCCCGGCAGCCACTCCTCGCACACGCCCCGGTAGGGCGCCTGTGCGTCGAGCTGGCAGAGCACACCGATCGACCCGATGGTCACCCGGTGGATCAGCAGGTACGCCGGCGGCAGGTTCAGCTGGCGCCCCAGCCGGCTGGCGTCGCTGCGTGGGTCACCGATCCGCACGGCCTGCTCCTGCATCCACGTGCGGGTGAACTGGAAGGACGGGACTGCGATCGGCTCCAGGAACGGCAGCACGAAGTCGAGCACGCTCTCGGCGTCGACCTCGACGTTCGGCCGGACGAAGCCCTCCTTCCGCAGGTCGGTCAGCACGTCCTCGGCCCGGCCCTCCAGCGCCCACCGCACCAGGCGGCCGATCGGCTCGGGCAGACCCTCCGGCAGCCGGGCGGTGGCGCCGAAGTCGATGACCCCGAGCCGACCGTCGGGCAGCAGCCGGTAGTTGCCCGGGTGCGGGTCGGCGTGCAGCAACCGGGCCCGCTGCGGACCGGAGAAGTGCAGCACCGCCATCAGGTGCCCGGCGCGGTCGCGCTGCTCCTGGGTGCCGGTGGCGATGACCCGGGACAGCGGGGTGCCCTCCTGCCACTCGGAGACGATGACCTTCGGCGCGCTGGCCACCACCCGCGGGACGGCGATCTGCTCGTCGTCGGCGTAGGCCGCGGCGAAGCCCCGTTGCGCGTCGGCCTCCAGCCCGTAGTCCAGTTCCTCCTCGGCGCGGACCTTCAGCTCGGCGATCAGCGGCTTGATCTCCATGCCCGGGAACAGCACGGCGAACATCCGCGCGAAGCGGGCGAGCTGGTTCAGGTCGGCCATCAACGCCGTCCCGGCCCCGGGGTACTGGATCTTCACCGCGACGTCCCGACCGTCGCGCCAGGTCGCCCGGTGCACCTGACCGATGCTGGCCGCCGCGGCCGGGGTGTCGTCGAAGTCGCGGAACCGCTCCCGCCACCGGCCGCCCAGCTGCTGCGCCAGCACGGCGTGCACGGTGCGCACCGGCATCGGTGGCGCGGCCTCCTGCAGCTTGACCAGCGCCTCGCGGTAGGGGCCGGCGACCTCGTCGGGCACCGCCGCTTCGAAGATGGACAGCTGCTGGCCGAGCTTCATCGCCCCGCCCTTGAGCTGCCCGAGCACGGCGAAGAGCTGCTCCGCGGTGCGCTGCTGGAGTTCGGCGTCGACCTCCTCGGCCGGCCGGCCGGACAGTCGCTTGCCGATGCCGAGGGTGGCCCGCCCGGCGGCGCCCAGGGGCAGAGCTGCCAGCCGGGCCGTTCGGGACACCGCCCCCCGTGGGATGTCCCGCTCGGTGTCACTCACCACCCCATTGTCCCCTCTCCGCCGCGACCCCGCCCTCTGCTGCGGCGCCGCAGCCGCACGCGGGGTGCGGCGGCCAGCGGCGCAGGCGGGGTTCCAGCGACGGTGGTCGCAGCTCCACCGCGGCGTCGAGGACGGCCGGGGCCCGGTCGCCGCCGTCGAGGTGGGCGAGCGCCTGGACGGCCGCGGTCACCGCGGTGGCCAGGCAGGTGAGGGTGCTGCCCGCCGGACCCGGCCGGCTGGCCGCGAGCTGGACGGCGATCGCCGGCCAGGCCGGGTCGTCGTCCCGGCGCCACCCCTCGGCGCAGCGCAGGCAGCTGCTCACGCCCGGCAGGACGAGCGGACCGACCACTCCGGTCTCCCCGCGCACCGTCGCGACCAGGTGCGCCACCCCGTCGCGGTGCAGCGCGGCGGTCAGCGGGTCGACGGCCGCCCAGGGGCGGCACAGCACCACCAGGTCGGGGTGCTGCTCCGGGGGCAGCGGGCGCAGGTCGGTCAGCGGGCTGGCCCGCCGGACCGCGTCGGCCGCCGCCAGCACCCGTGGCCGGCCCTCGTCGACGGCGGCGACGCCGCCGACGACCGGGTCTCCGGCGGTCGTCAGTCCGCGGTCGCGGACGGAGACCCGCCCGACGCCGCTGGCGGCCAGCAGGGCCGCGAGCGGGGTGCCGACCCGGGTCGCGCCCTCGACGACGACCGAGCTCTGCCGCCGGACCCGCCAGCGCCCGGCGGCGACGGTGGGCAGCTCCAGGCCGGCCCGGGCGGTGGCTGCCGGACCGGGGTCGGTGGCCAGCAGGTCGCCGGCGGTGACCTCGTGCAGCAGCCCGGCGCCGCGGAGCCCGGCCAGCAGGTCCTCGACGACGTCGTCGCCGAGCCCGGCCGCGGACCAGTCGCCGCGCAGGGCGCGCTCGGTGCGCCGGCCGTCGATGCCGGTGAGCAGCCGGGCGATCTCCGGACCGGCCGGCCACACCCGTACGCCGTCGCGCCCGTCGGCACCGCCGACCTGCACCGTGCCCTCGTCCGGGCAGGACACCGGCGTGGTGGCGGGGAGCAGGGGGTGCGGGGTCTCGGTCACCGGCAGCAGGGTGCCAGCGGGTGGCGTGCCCGTGCCGACGTCGTCCACAGGCCGGCTGGCGCGGACCGGTCCGCAACTGGCCCACACCCTGTGCACGAAGGTGTGGACACGGTGGGGAAGCGGCGCGATCGGGCTGTGCACGGACGGGGGACCGGCGCGCGGCCGACCCGGCCGGCGGGCCGTTCACCTGCGCCGACGCCGTCCCCGGGGTGTGGAGGAGGGGAGTGCGTTCCACCGTTCGGGGGATCCGCCGGCAGCGGCTGTCCACTGACCGTGTGGACCTGTCCACCACCGGGTGTCGGCCCGCTGGGCGGACCCCGCGCCGACGGCTACCGTGCGTCCGTGCACCAGCGACCCGAGCGCCGCCCGGACGCCCCGCCCGCCGCCGCGGACGAGGCGCTGACGACCGTGGCCGGACCCGTCGAGGTGCGGCGCAGCGCTCGGCGACGGCGGACCGTGACCGCGTACCGGGAGAACGGCCGCACCATCGTGCTGATCCCGGCCGCGTTCAGCGCTGCCGAGGAGCGACGCTGGGTCGACCAGATGGTGGCCAAGCTGCAGACCCGGGAGGAGCGGCGCAAGCGCACCCTCGGCTCGGACGAGGACCTGATGGCGCGCGCCCGGCAGCTCGCGGACGCGCACCTCGACGGGCGCGCCGTGCCGGTCAGCGTGCGCTGGGTCGACAACCAGAACCGCCGCTGGGGGTCGTGCACCCCCGCCGACGGCACGATCCGGTTGTCCAGCCGGCTGCGGGGGATGCCCGAGTTCGTCGTCGACTACGTCCTGGTGCACGAGCTCGCCCACCTGCTCGAGCCCAGCCACGACCAGCGCTTCTGGGCGCTGGTGCACGCCTACCCGCGGGCCGAGCGGGCGCTCGGGTTCCTCGAGGGTGTCGAGCACGGCGGGCGGACCGCGCCCGCCGCGGCCGACGGCGACCTGGAGCCCGGCGCCATCGACTGACGAAGGTCAAAGGACCCCGTCCTCCTCACCCCTCGCAGGCTCGGGGCGAGCCTCGGGACGGGGCCGATCCCCACCGCTCGCACGCTCGCGGCGGGCCCCTGCGGCGGGGCCGTTCCAGCACGTCACCGCGCTCGCGGCGGGCCCCTGCGGCGGGGCCGGGGGCGTCACGTGCGGGGGGTGTCGCCGTTCTCCGGGTCGTCGCCCTGCTGCTCTCCACCGTCAGCGGCTTCGTCGCGGGGCTGCTCGTCGAGCCCGTCGGCGGTGAGCTGGGCGAGGGGGTCCCCGGCGCCCTGACGGGCGACGAAGTCCAGCGGCTCGTCGAGGTCCTCGGAGGTGGGCAGCAGGTCCGGGTGCGACCAGAGCCGGTCGCGCTCCGCGCTGCCGTGCTGCTGGGCCATGGCCCCCCACACCGTGCTGGCGTCGCGCAGCCGGCGCGGCCGCAGCTCCAGCCCGACCAGCGTGGCGAACGTCTGCTCGGCCGGGCCGCCGGAGGCTCGGCGACGGCGCATCGTCTCGGCCAGCGCGGAGTGCCCGGGCAGGCGCTCGGCGGCCGCGGCGGCGACCACGCTGTCGACCCAGCCCTCGACCAGGGCCAGCAGGGTCTCCAGCCGGCGCAGGGCCATCTGCTGCTCGGGGGTCTCCTCGGGCTCCAGCACCCCGCTGCCCAGCAGTCGCTGGATGCTCTCCGGGTCGCTGGGGTCCAGGCCGCCCTCCATGCCGCCCATCGCCTCCTGGATGCCCCGCTCGATCGCCTCGCGGTCGACGTGGATGCCCCGGGCGTAGGCGTGCACGGCGTCGGTCAGCTGCTGGCGCAGCCACGGGACGTGCGCGAACAGCCGCTGGTGGGCGGCCTCGCGCAGCGCGAGGAAGAGGCGGACCTCGTCCTCGGGACGGTCCAGCCCGGCACCGAAGGCGGCGACGTTCTGCGGCACCAGCACGCCGGCGCCCTGCGGGCCCAGCGGCAGCCCGACGTCGGTGCTGGTGGTGACCTCGTCGGCGAGCCGGGCCAGCGCCTGGCCGACCTGGGCGCCGAACATGACGCCGCCCATCTGGCCCATGATCCCGGCCAGCGGGCCGGCGATCGCCGCGGCCTCGGCGGGCAGGGCGCTGGTCATGGCGGCGACCACCCGCTCGGCCAGCGGGTCGATGAGGGCGGCCCACGCCGGCAGGGTCTGCTCCACCCACTCCACGCGCGACCAGGCCAGACCGCGGTCGATGCCCGAGGGCAGCTCGGTGACCTGGTCCAGCCAGAGGTCGGCCAGGCGCAGCGCCTCGGTGACCGCGGACCGCTCGCCGGCGGAGGTGGGCTGGTGCCCCGGGGCCAGCTGGCTGATCGCCCCCTGGCGCGCCAGGTCCCAGTTCACCGGGCCGCCGGACCAGTTCATCAGCTTCTGCAGCTCGGCGAACAGCGGCATCTTGCCCATCAGGTCGGCCGGGCCGCCGGCGCCGCCGGCAGCGCCGAAGAGGGCCCCCAGGCCGAACGGGTCGTTCCCGGCCGGGCCACCGCCCGAGCCGCCGGACTCGCCCCGGCGCTCGGGATCGCGGTCGGGTGGGCCGAAGCCGAACGGGAGATCACTCATGACCCCACCGTAGACGCGGGTGGCGGTCCGCAGCGCACCTCCGGGCGCTGCCCGGCGGCCCGCGGTTGCGCTCGGAGCGGAGCGCGTCCCGCGGCGGCCGGCGGCAGGTCACCTACTCTCGCCGTTCGACAGGCGACGCTGGGTCGGTGTCGCGCCGGACGAGGAGGAGTCGTGAGCCGTCGGACCACCGTGCTGGTCGCCGGGTCGGTGTTGCTGTTCGTGTTCGGCGCGCTCGGCTCGCTGCTGCCGGTGCCCTACGTCGCGCAGGTGCCCGGCCCGACCTACAACACGCTCGGCGAGATCGACGGCACCCCGATCATCAGCGTGGTGGGCCGGGAGGAGAACGAGACCTCGGGGAACCTCAACCTGACCACGGTCGGGGTCCCCTCCGGGCCGCTGACGCTGGTCGGCGCGGTGCAGGGCTGGTTCGACGACGAGGTCACCGTGGTGCCCCGGGAGCAGGTCTACCCGTCGGGCCAGTCGGAGGAGGAGACCCGCCAGCAGAACCGGCAGGCCTTCCTCACCTCCGAGCAGGCCGCCCGCGGCGCGGCGCTGGGCGAGCTCGGCTACCCGGAGGCGGTCGTCGTCCAGGAGTTGGTCGACGGCTCCCCGGCCGAGGGGACGCTGCAGGCCGGTGACGCCGTCCGGGCCGTGGCCGGCATGCCGACGCCGGACTTCGAGACGCTCGCCGCGGTGCTCGGCGGGATCGAGCCGGGCGCCGAGGTCGAGGTCGAGTACACCCGGCTCGGCGTCACCGGCAGCGGCACCGTGACGACCACGGCCGCGCCGGACGGGGAGGGCGCCGCGCTCGGCATCAGTGTGCTGGAGACCCCGCACGCACCGTTCGACGTCGAGATCCAGGTCGACGACGTCGGTGGCCCGTCGGCGGGGCTGATGCTCAGCCTGGGCATCATCGACCTGGTGGGGGACACCGATCTCACCGAGGGTGCCGTGGTGGCGGGCACCGGGACGATCGACGTCGACGGTGCCGTGGGGCCGATCGGCGGCGTCCCGCTGAAGCTGGTCTCCGCCCGGGAGATCGGCGCCGACCTGTTCCTGGTGCCCAGCGAGAACTGTGCCGAGGCGCTCGCGAACGCGCAGCCGGGCCTGCCGATGGCCGAGGTGGCCACCCTGGACGACGCGCTCCAGGCGCTGGCGGACCTGCGGGCCGGGGTCACCCCCGACCCCTGCTGACCGGGGCTCCGCCCGTGTAGTACTGACCGGGTTCGGCTCCCCTCGGGAACCCCGCGCGGTCGACAACAGTTGAGGATGCGACCCGGGAGTGTCCGGCTGCCCCACGGGTGCGGCCGGTGCCCCTACGGTCGGACCCCGGGGGACCGGCGCCGTGCCGGTCCCCGGGAACATCCCCCGAGAACACCGCTCTTCGAGTACGTCGCAACAGACAGGAGACCGACCGTGGCCATGCGGCCCCCCGTGCCGGTGCCGACGCTGTCCCGGCGCGCCAAGCTGGTCATCGGCGTCGTCGCCGTCCTGCTGGTGCTGTTCAGCGTCATCGGCACCCTGACCAACGTCTACGTCGACTACCTCTGGTTCGACGAGACGAACTTCACCGAGGTCTTCTGGACCGAGGTGCAGACCCGTGCCCTGCTGTTCGCGGTGGTCGGCGTGGCCACCGGTGGCCTGGTGGGGCTGGCCGTGTACCTGGCCTACCGCTTCCGGCCGACCTTCCGGCCGATGTCGCTGGAGCAGCAGAACCTCGAGCGCTACCGGCAGTCGATCGAGCCGCGTCGCAAGACGCTGCTGACCGCGCTCGCCGTGGTGCTCGGCCTGTTCGCCGGCTTCACCGCCCAGGGCAGCTGGCGCACCTGGCTGGAGTTCCGCAACGCCACCGACTTCGGGCGCACCGACCCGCAGTTCGGGCTGGACCTCTCCTTCTTCGTCTTCGACTACCCCTTCTACCGGCTGGCGCTGGGCTTCGGGTTCGCGATCGTGCTGCTCGCGCTGATCGGCTCGGTGCTCACGCACTACGTCTTCGGCGGCCTGCGGCTGCAGACGCCGGGCCAGAAGCTCAGCGGTGCCGCCCGCGTGCAGCTGTCGGTGCTGGTCGGGCTCTTCGTCGCGCTGAAGGCGGTGGCCTACTGGCTGGACCGCTACGGGCTGGTCTACTCCAACCGCGGTGACGTCTTCACCGGCGCCAGCTACACCGACGTGAACGCGCTGCTGCCGGCGAAGAACATCCTGGTCTTCGTGGCGGCGATCTGCGCCATCGCCTTCTTCGCCAACATCCTGGTGCGCAACACGCTGCTGCCGGCGGCTGCGCTCGGGCTGCTGCTGGTCGCCAGCCTGGTGATCGGGGTGGCCTACCCCGCCATCGTGCAGCAGTTCGTCGTCAAGCCCTCGGCCGACCAGCGGGAGCAGGACTACATCCAGCGGGCCATCGAGTCCACGCTGGCCGCTTACGACCTCGACGAGGTCGAGTACGTCCCCTACGCGCAGGACCAGACCACCAGTGCCGGCGCAGACGGCGACGTGTCCGGCAACAGCACCGACACCGAGGCCGCGCTGGCCGAGCTGGCGGACTCCCCGACCATCTCCAACGCCCGGCTGCTGGACCCGAACGTGCTCTCGGCGACGTTCACCGCGCGCCAGCAGATCCGCAACGTCTACGGCTTCCCGGAGAAGCTGGACATCGACCGGTACACCGTCGACGGCGAGCTGCAGGACTACGTGGTCGCCGTCCGTGAGCTGGACCAGTCGGGGCTGAGCGAGAACCAGAGCAGCTGGATCAACCGGCACACCGTCTACACGCACGGCAACGGCTTCGTCGCCGCACCGGCCAACGAGGTCGTCGCCGGCCAGGAGGGGGGCGAGCCGAACTTCACCACCGGCAACCTGCCGACCACCGGCGACATCGAGGTCGACCAGGCCCGCATCTACTACGGCGAGCTGATGAACGTGCTCGGCCAGGACGTCTACTCGGTGGTGGGCGGCACGGACGACCCGCGCGAGTTCGACCTGCCCGAGGGCGGGTCGGAGGACCGGCAGATCAACTCCACCTACGACGGTGAGGGCGGGGTCTCGATCGGCAGCTTCTTCCGCCAGCTGACCTTCGCGATCTTCTACCGCGAGCGGAACTTCCTGCTCTCCGGCGCGGTCAACGACCAGTCGAAGGTGCTCTACGTCCGCGACCCGCTGGACCGGGTGGAGAAGGCTGCGCCCTTCCTCACCGTGGACGGCGACCCCTACCCGGCGGTGATCGACGGCCGGGTGCAGTGGATCCTCGACGGCTACACGACGTCGGACGCCTACCCCTACGCCGAGCAGATGTCGCTGGGTGAGGCGGCCACCGACGCCCTGACCGGCGTCGGCACCACGGCCCTGCCGAACGAGCAGTTCAACTACATCCGGAACTCGGTCAAGGCCACCGTCGACGCCTACGACGGCACGGTGACGCTCTACGCCTGGGACCAGGAGGCCAACCCCGACCCGGTCCTGCAGACGTACATGAAGGCCTTCCCGGGCACCGTGCAGCCGCAGAGCGACATGTCCGAGGAGCTGATCAGCCACGTCCGGTACCCGGAGGACCTGTTCAAGCTCCAGCGGGACGTGCTGACCCGTTACCACGTGGCCAACCCGGTCGACTTCTACAACCAGAACGACCGGTGGCAGGTGCCGAACGACCCGACCCGGCCGGTGGAGGAGGCGCAGCCGCCGTACTACATCCTGGCGCAGCGGCCGGGCGACGACCAGGCCAGCTTCCAGCTGACCAGCGCGCTCAACGCCTTCAACCGGGACAACCTCTCGGCGTTCATCTCCGCGTCGTCGGCGCCGGAGAGCTACGGCGAGATCCAGGTGCTGCGGCTGCCGGGCAACACGCCCTACCGAGGTCCACTGCAGGTGCAGAACGCCTTCGAGTCGAACAACCAGGTGCGACCGGACCTGACCCTGTTCAACAGCGACAACTCCGAGCCGGTGTTCGGCAACCTGCTGACCCTGCCCATCGGTGACGCCGGGCTGGTGTACGTGGAACCCCTCTACGTGCAGGGCACCGGAGCCGGTGGGTTCCCGCTGCTGCAGAAGGTGCTGGTGAACTACCAGGACCGCATCGGCTACGCGAACACCCTGGCCGAGGCGCTGACCCAGGTGTTCGGGGAGGGGGCCGGGGAAGCCGCGCCCGACAGCGACGGCGTCGAGGGGGAGACCCCCGCGGCGGAGGAGCCGGCGGACCCGGGCACCAGCCCGCCGGCGGGTGGTGACGGCGGTTCCCCGACCTTGGAGGCCGCCCTCGCGGACATCGACGCGGCGATCGATGCACTGGCGGACGCCCAGCGGAACGCCGACTTCGCGGCGATCGGCCAGGCCCAGGCCGACCTGCAGGCGGCGGTGGAGGCGTACCAGGCGGCGCAGGCCGCCGGCGCGGCCGCGCCGGCCGACTGACGGACGGGGGGGGGGGGGGGGGGGGGGGGGGGGGGGCCGGGCCCGGGCCCGCCGCCGGGGCGTGGTGTTTTTTTTTTTTATAAAAAACGCGTGGCTGTCG